>JBBPIK010000036.1:0-24030 GCA_038040415.1 Actinomycetota bacterium | reverse complement strand
CGGCGAGCACGAACAAGAGGCCCGCGGCCAGGAAGATCAGCGGCGTCAGCCCGAGACCGTGTTCGGCGACCACCCCAATCGAGAAATAGAGCGAGAACCCGACCGCCGAGTAGGCGACCGCGAACAGCCACGGCACCCCCAGGACGCGCCTTGTAAGCGGCCCCTGGTCGAGACGCACGAGGGGCAGCCGCCACCGGCCGGCGCCCCGGTCGCCCCGCCCCGCGTCGCCGTCGCCGTCGCCTGCCTGCGGCGGTTGCTCGCTTCGCGGGCCCTCGCTCAACCGCCCGACCGCAGAGCCAGATAGAGGCGGGCGATCCCGAGGGCGGTGAACAGGACGCCGATCAGAAAGCCCGTGGAGAGCGGGCCACCCCCGTTTGCCACGGTGACGACCAGGATCGCCACGCCGATGCCGACGATCACCACCGAGAAGATCCGGGTGACGCCCCGGTAGAGCTGGTCGGGTGGCGCCATTGCGGCCGGATTCTAGGCTGCACCCAGGCCAGCTCAGCCGACGGCGGAACGATTGAGAACGCCCGCCCGGCTATGCGGCCGTTGGAAGCTTCTCCCCCGGCTGGGCAGCGACGATCACGCGGCAGGGTCGCTCCGCGAGCACGGTCTGAAGCGTCTTCCCGTAAAGAGGCGTCCCGTTCCGGTAGCGAAGCTGCATCACGATTGCGGCCGCCTTGATCGCTCGTGCCTCCTCGACGATCGCCTGGCCCGCCTGCCCGGGACGCACCCGCTGGACGCTGCCGGTGACCCTCATGCCGCCGATCAGCTTGCCCTGCTCGACCTTGCTTCGTGCCTCCGACTCCTGCTCCTCGAGCGGCGCGTCCAGCGGCAGGCTGGTGGGCACGTTCACGACCGCCAAGATATGGATCCCGCGGCGTCGCCGGCCGGCGAGCCGGACGGCGGTCGCCACCGCCTCCTCCGAGAAGGGCTCATCTCCCTCGAACGCCACGAGCACGCTCTGGTACTCCACCTCCTGCACGCCGAGCGGCTCCGGGGTCACCACCTTCACCGTCTGGACCAGCGGCAGCTCGCAGTGGCGGCGGTAGAAGTAGTAGACGGCGAGCCCGAGCAGCATCCAGCCCGCGCCGACCACCATGGTGCGCAGATTGAGCGCCATCACCACGATCCAGGCCGAAAAGGTGCCGAGGCCGCCGAGGATCGCCGTCATGGGCAGCTCCACGCCGCGAACCCGGACGTTCCAGGCCGGCTTCCAGCCTCGCTTCGCGTCGGGGTAGCGCTGCCGTAATCGCAGCACGGAGACGTGCGCGACCGTGAACGAGAGCATGGCGCCGAACGAGTACATGGTCGCCAGGAAGTCGGTCTGGCCCGGCACCATCGTCAGCGCGGCGACCCCCGAGAAGGCGAGAATCGCAACGTAGGGGGTGTTGAAGCGGGGGTGAACCTGGCGCAGCAGTTCGGGGAGCTGGCGATAGTGGCCCATCGAGAAGGTCAGCCGCGAGACGCCGATCAGCGCCGCGTTGGTGGCGATCAGCAGGATTACCGCCGCCAGGACCCCGACGTAGATTCGCATCGCCTCGGTGAGGCCCGCGCCCAGGCCCAGGTTCTCGACGATCCCGAGCACAGGGTCGTCGGCGAACGTGGTTCCGAGCTCGGTCGAGAACTCACCCGCGGCGTTCTCGGTCACCGGCATCGCCGAGAGGGCGATCACCGGCAGCAGCACGTACAGCCCCAGGACCGCGAGCACCACGAGCTGGGTGCCGCGGGGCACGGTTCGCTCCGCGTCGCGCGCCTCCTCCGCCATGTTCGAGATCGTCTCGATCCCGGTGTAGGCGATCATCCCGACGGCGATCCCGAGCGCGGCGTCCCCCCAGGTCGGCGCGACGCCGAGCTGGACGTTGTCGACCAGGATGGATGGGTCCAGCACGAGCGCGATCCCGATCACGACCAACAGGATCTGGGTGGCCAGGTCGCCGATCGCCAGCACCAGGTTGAGCCGCGACGACTCCTGGGTCCCCTTGACGTTGAGCGCGGCCAGCAGCGCGACCACGACGACGCCGGCGACCACGTCGCCCGGGCCGTGGCCCAGCGCCGGCCAGAAGACCGCCAGGTAGTGCGGCACGAAGAAGGCCGAGATCGCGGCCGTGATGATGTAGTTGAGCATCTGGCCCCAGCCGGCAATGAAGCTGACCACCTCGTTGAAGGCGTGGCGGGCGAAGCTCGCCGATCCGCCGGCCTCCGGATACATCACCGTCGCCTCGATATAGGTGGCGGCGGTGAAAGCGAAGATCAGCCCGGCGATCACGAATGTGACCGGGGTCAGGCCAAGCGCAAAGCTCGCCACCACGCCGAGCGCGTAGTAGATGGACGAGCCGACGTTCCCGTAGGCGGCCGAGAACAGCGCCCCGACGCCGTGAACGCGGCGCAGCGACTCTTCCCTGGGGATCCGCTCGGCCATGGGACGCGACTATAGGCCGCGCCCAAGCGGCCCCGGCGCCCTCCTCAGGCGCGTAGCAAGTGGGCCCGCGAGACGAGCTCCGGCGCCGGGCAGCCGCAGAGCGCCAGCGCCAGCTCGAGCTCGTCGCGCAGCAGTTCCAGCACTCGTCGGGCGCCGGTCTCCCCCGCCACCGCCAAGCCCCAGACCGCGGGCCTGCCCACCAGCACCGCCCGCGCGCCGAGCGCCAGCGCCGCGACCACATCGGTCCCGCGCCGCACCCCGCCGTCCATCAGCACCTCGACCCGGTCACCGACCGCGTCCGCCACCTCGCCGACCGCGTCGACGGTGCTCCCGACGCCGTCGAGCTGGCGACCGCCGTGGTTGGAGACGATCACCCCGGCCGCGCCCCGATCGGCGGCCAGCACCGCGTCATCGGCCGTCATCACGCCTTTGACGAGGATGGGAAGGCTCGAGTCCGAGACCAGCGCCTCCAGATCCGCCCAGTCGAGCGCCGGATCCACCAGGCCGAGGACGTCGGCGACGCTGATCGGCCCCTCGGCTCCGGTCGCCTCGGCGACGCTCGGCACCCCGAGCTCGGCCGGCAGCCGGAAGCCACTCCGCAGGTCCCGCTCCCGGCGCCCCGGGCGCGGCGCGTCCACGGTCAGCGCCACGGCGCGGAAGCCGGCCTCGACCGCTTCGGCGAGCAGCGCCCTGGTCACGCCCCGGTCGCGGAAGCAGTAGAGCTGAAACCAAAGCCGGGCGTCGGGCGCCGCAGCCGCCACCTCGCCCGGTCGCGCCGTGGCGAGGGTCGAAAGGCACATCACGGTCCCCGCGTCCGCCGCCGCCCGCGCCATCCCGGCCTCCCCGTCCGGATGCGCGAGCCGCTGGAAGGCGACAGGGGCGACCAGGATCGGCATTGCCACCCGCTCGCCGAGCACGGTCGTGCTGGTGGTCACCTCGGAGACGTCAACGAGGACCCGCGGGCGCAGCCGCCAGCGCGCAAACGCCGACGAGTTCTCGCGCAGCGTCCGCTCGTCCCCCGCCCCGCCGGCGAAGTACCCGTGCGCGCCGGGATCGAGCGCCTCCTCGGCCAGGCGCTCGTAGTCGGCGACGTTGATCGGCTCCCCCGGCGCGGTCACGACGCGACTATAGGCCGCGCGCTAGATTCGTTCGACCGCGATGAGCGAGCTGATCCACACCTGCTACCGGGTTCTCGACCTCGAACGCTCGGTCGCCTTCTACGAGAAGCTCGGTTTCGAGGAGCTGCGGCGAATGCCAATCGGCGACGAGGCGACGAACTGCTTCATGGGCCTTCCCGCCGACGGTGCCCGCCTCGAGCTCACCCACAACCACGGCGTCACCGAGTCGTACGAGATCGGCACCGGCTACGGGCACATCGCGATCACCACCGACGACCTCGACGCCACCCTCGAGCGCCTCGCCGCAGACGGCATCCAGCCCGAGAAGCCGCCGTACCGCCCCGGTGGGCGCACCGAGGGCCCGCGGATCTGCTTCGTCCGCGACCCTGACGACTACCGGATCGAGATCATCGACATGGACCCGGCGTAGCCCGGCGGCGCGAGCAGGCCGCCTGCATCGCCAGCGCCGGCGACCGCCTACAGGTGAACGATCGGGATGATCAGGATGGCGACGATGTTGGCGACCTTGATCATCGGGTTGATCGCCGGGCCGGCGGTGTCCTTGTAGGGGTCGCCCACGGTGTCGCCGGTGACCGCGGCCGCGTGGGCCTCGGAGCCCTTGCCGCCGTGGGCGCCATCCTCGATCAGCTTCTTGGCGTTGTCCCAGGCGCCGCCACCCGCGGTCATCGAGAGGGCGACGAAGAGGCCGACGACGATTACCCCGATCAGCAACCCCCCGAGGGCCTCGACGCTGATCACCCCGACGATCAGCGGGACCCCGATCGGGATCAGCGACGGCAGGACCATCTCCCGCTGGGCGGCGGCGGTGACGATCCCGACCGTGCGCCCGTACTCGGGCCTTGAGGTGCCCTCCATGATTCCCGGGTCGTCGCGGAACTGACGCCGCACCTCCTCCACCACCTGGCCTCCGGCACGCCCGACCGCCTCGATCGCGAAGGCGGCAAAGAGGTAGACCATCATGCCGCCGATCAACAGGCCGATCAGAACCGCGGGGTCGGAGATCGAGAAAACGATGCCCTCCCCCCCGGGCTCGTCGCGCAGCTCGATCTCGAAAGCCTTGAACAGGACCAGGGCGGCCAGCGCCGCGGAGCCGATCGCATAGCCCTTGGTCACCGCCTTGGTCGTGTTGCCGACCGCGTCGAGCGGATCGGTGACATTGCGCACGTCCTCGGGCAGATCGGCCATTTCGGCGATCCCGCCGGCATTGTCGGTGATCGGGCCGAAGGCGTCGAGGGCAACGATCAGGCCGGTGAGCGAGAGCTGGGCCATCACCGCAACCGCAATCCCGTAGATCCCGGCGAGCTCGTTGGCGCCGAGGATCGCGAGCGCGAGCAGGAGCGCCGGCGCCGCCGTCGACTGGAATCCTTGGGCGAGCCCCTGGATGATGTTCGTCGCGTGGCCCGTGACCGACGCCCGGCTGATCGTTCGCACCGGTCGGAAGCGGGTCGAGGTGTAGAAGTCGGTGATGATGAACAGGCCGGCGGTGACGCCCACACCGATCAGCGAGCACAGCCAGAGGTCCGAGACGGACGGTGCGAAGTCGAGCCCCTCGGTGCTGCGCAGGGTCACATCCCCCATCAGCCAGTCGGTGATCGGGTAGAAGGCCGCCGCCGAGAGCAGGCCTGACACGATCAGCCCCCGGTAGAGCGCCCCCTCGACGCGGTCGCCCCGGGTGCGGACGGCGAGCGCGCCGACAATCGAGGCGATGATCGCGACGGCACCGATCACCAGCGGGTAGATCGCCACCTCGCGCGCCTCGTTGAAGGTGAGGACACCGAGCAGCATCACCGCAACCGCGGTGACGGCGTAGGTCTCGAACAGGTCGGCGGCCATCCCGGCGCAGTCGCCGACGTTGTCGCCGACGTTGTCTGCGATCACCGCGGGGTTGCGAGGATCGTCCTCCGGGATCCCCGCCTCGACCTTGCCGACCAGGTCGGCGCCGACGTCGGCCGCCTTGGTGAAGATTCCGCCGCCCAAACGGGCGAACACCGAGATCAGCGAGCCCCCGAAGCCCAGCCCGATGAGCGCGTCGACCGCCTCCTTGTCCGTCTTGTCGGCAAGGATGAGGATGCCGAAGTAGCCGGCGACGCCGAGCAGCGCCAGGCCGACGACCAGCATCCCGGTGACCGAGCCGCCCTTGAAGGCGACGTCGAGCGCCGGCGGCACCCCGCCGCGAGCGGCCTCGGCAACTCGGGCGTTCGCCCGGACCGAGAGGTTCATGCCGATGAAGCCGGCGGCGCCAGAGAGCGCGCCGCCGATCAGGAATCCGATCGCCGGCAGGACATCGGACTGGACGATCGCCAGGAGCACAGCCATGGGCAGGGCGACGATGGCGATGATCGTGTACTGGCGGCGCAGGTAGGCTTGCGCGCCCTCCTGCACCGCGCCCGAGATCTCGCGCATGCGATCGTTTCCGGCCGACTGCCGGAGCAGGCGCCGGGTGATGACGGCGCCGTAGACCACGGCCGCTCCCGCGCAGACGAGCGCGACGACGACGCCGTAGTCGATCAGGAAGTCGGTCAAGTCTGGATTCCGGGTGGGCCTGCGGGTATCCGACGGCGGCAGGACTACATCCGGCCGCGAAGCGCGCGGAGTCTAGCGGGGAGGGGTGCTCCCCGGAGGCGTCCAGAGCCTGGAGGGCCCTCGCTGGGCCCCCTCGCCCGGCGCCGCCTCGCCGCCGCTCGGCGGCGGCTCTTCACCTCCCTCAGCCTCGGCGGAGCCGCCTCCCGCGTGCCTGGCGTACAGCACCTGGACCTCCGAGAGGGCGCTTCGCACCTGCTTTGCCGGCTCGTCATCGAGCAGGTCCACGACGGCCCGCACCGCCTCGATCCCCACCCGGCCCTGCTCCAGGTCACGCTCGTCCTCCTTGGCGATCCGGCGGGCGGAGAGGTTGATCACGCTGACCACGCTCTCGAGCAATAGGTCCTGGACACGGACCTGGCGCAACTGCTCCTCGAGCTGCTCCCGAAGCTCCTCCTGGGTTGGCTGCCCGGACTCTGCCCGCTCCTGACTCTGCTCGTCGTTCACTTCGTCGACACTCCTTCGGGAACGTAGGTACGCCTGGTCTCCACGACCGCCTGACGATAGATCTCCTCGATGGAGCCGCCGGCGTCGAGCGCACGCCGAGCCCGCGCCGCACCGTTCAGCTCCGGCAGCGCCAGATCGAGCCCCAGCGACTGGCGGGCCGGCGCGGTCCACTCGACCAGCCGCTCGACCGCCTCGAAAGTCGACAGCTCCTCGCGGCGGTCGAAGTCGATCATCATGCCGTCCATCCCGTGGCGGATCGCGCGCCAGAGGTTCTCTTCGATCTCGCGCTGGCCCAGGGGTCGCGGGAGCCGGCCATCGTCATAGTCGAGCGCGCTTTGCGCGACGCAGGCGGTCATCAGCGCCGCGAGCGCGAACGATTCCTCCCCTCCGGTCTGGGCGTCGCAGATCCGCAGCTCGACGGTGCCGAAGATGTGGTGGGGGCGGACGCTCCACCAAAGCTGGGTCGCCTCGACGATCGAATTGGTGCGGACCAAGAGCTCGATGAAGTCCCTGTAGACCACCCAGCTCCCGAACGGCTCGTTGATCCCGCAGCGAGGAAAGGTGCGGGTGAAGATCTCCGTGCGCACGGAGCTGAGGCCGGTGTCGCGGCCATCGAGGAAAGGCGAGTTCGCAGACAGCGCCAGAAGCAGTGGCAGCACACCACGCAGGTGGTCGCAGACAGCCACAGCACGGTCGGCGCCCTGCACGCCAACGTGAACGTGGAGGCTCCAGGTGTTGTTTCGCTGCGCGACCCAGCGGAGCTCCTCGCGAAGCCGCGCGTAGTGGGGCGTATCGATGATCCGCTGCTCCAGGTAGCTCGCCCATGGGTGCGTTCCCGTGGCGGCGAGTGCGAGCCCCATCCCCTCGGCGAGCGCGAACAGCCGCGCACGATGCTCGCGCTGAAGCTCCATCGCCTCGGCGAAGGTTTCTGCCCGCCCGGAGCGGATCTCGATCTCGGAGGCGATCAGCTCCCCGGCCGCCGACTGCGCCAGCAGCTCGTCTTGCAGGCAGGCTGCGTAGAGGTCCTCGAATCGATGGCGCAAGTCGAGGCTTTCGGGATCGACGATCGCGAACTCCTCCTCGAGCCCGATCGTGAAGTCGGAGGAAGCGTCGAACAGTTGGCGGACCCGCTCGAGGTCCAGGTGGCCGGCGTCCTCGGCCTCCGAGCGACCTCTTGAGTCCGTCACGATGCTCGCACCTCGCCCCTCATCAAATCCCTTCTCGGAGCTCGGTGCTCCCGTCCACCCTTGGGGTCAGGTCAGGTAGAAGTACAGGGCATACAGTAGGTCGACGGCGGGGCTCGAGGTGTGCACCGTCACGTCCGGCGGCACCTGGAGCAGCTGCTCGGAGTAGTTGAAGACGATCTTGACGCCGGCGCTGACCAGGCGATCGGCCACCTCCTGCGCCGCCGAGGATGGCACCGCAAGCACGCCGACGACCACGTCCTGCTCCTCGACCACCCGCTCCAGGTCCTCGACGCCGCGCACCTGCACATCGCCGAACCGCTGGCCGACCAGGTCGGGCTCGACGTCGAAGATGGCGACGATCTGGAAGCCGTGGTCGGCGAAGATGTCGGAGCTGGCAATCGCCTGGCCGAGATGCCCGGCCCCGAAGAGCACGATGTTGTGCTGTCCGGAGCTGCGGAGGATCCTGCGGATCTGCTCCACGAGCGAGTCGACCCGATAGCCGACCCCGCGCTTGCCGAACTTGCCGAAGCCCGACAGGTCGCGGCGAATCTGAGTCGAGTTGATGTGGGTGTACTCCGCGAGCTCCTGGGACGAGATCGTCTCCTTGCCCATCTTCCGAGCCTGGATCAGGACCTGGAGGTAGCGCGACAGGCGCGCCGCCACCCCGAGTGAGAGGCGGTCGCCATCCGACAGGGCCAAGTCCGCTGCGGTGTCCTCGGCCACGATTACCTCACTCATCGGGTCTGGAAGCGCGGCCAGTTGATCATCGCGAGACAGTATCGAGCCTGGCGCGAACCAGGTCGAGCTTGAGCTCCAGCTCGCAGACGACCTCGCCGTCCACCGCGACCACCGGGATCCGCTCGAGGTAGCGCGCCAGCAGACCGTTGTCCTGCTCGATGTCCACCTCGCCGAGCTCGAACGGCGGCAGCTCGGCACGCAGACTCAGGATGGCCTCGCGCGCCTCGTCGCAGAGATGGCACCCGGGTCTGGTGTAGAGGGTCACGACAGTCATGCAAGGGCATCCCAGCTCAGGTACTCGGGATACGGGGCAGGCTCCAGGAAGCGGGCGGCGGAGGCGATCATGGCCGCATTGTCGGTGCAGAGCTCGCCCGGCACGAGCTTCAGCCGCAGGCCGCGCTCCGCGCAGAGCCGGCCGGCTCGCTCTCTGAGCAGCGCGTTGGCGGCCACGCCGCCGCCCAGGGCCACCGCCACCCACTCGCCGGGCTCGAGCGCCCGTTCCAGCTTGGCGACCAGTTGCTCGACCACGGCCGCCTGATAGCTGGCAGCCAGGTCGGCGCGGCGCTCCGTGAGCTCACCCTCCTCGAGTTTCCGGATCGCGTACAAGAGCGCCGTCTTCAGGCCGCTGAAGCTGAAATCCAGGCCCGGATCGCGCGCCATCGCCACCGGGAACTCGACCGACTCGGGGTCGCCCGCCACCGCCAGGCGCTCGATCGCGGGGCCGCCCGGATAGCCGAGCCCGAGCAGGCGGGCGCCCTTGTCGAGTGCCTCCCCCGCCGCATCGTCGAGGGTCTGGCCGAGCACCTCGAAGCCGCCGCCGTCCACCACCCCGGCGAGCAGGGTGTGGCCACCGCTCGCGATCAGGCACAGAAACGGGGGCTCGAGCGGCTCGGGCTCGAGGAAATTCGCCGCCACGTGGCCGTGCAGGTGGTCCACGCCGATCAGCGGCTTGCGGGTCGCGGCGGCGAGGGTCTTGGCGGTGGTCACGCCCACCAGCAGTGCGCCGACCAGGCCCGGGCCGCGGGTGACCGCGAGCGCGTCGAGATCCCCCAGCTCCACACCGGCCTCGGACAGCGCCGCGCCCACCACCGGGTTGACCAGCTGGAGGTGGTGTCGCGAGGCAACCTCCGGGACGACCCCCCCGTAGCGCTCGTGCACGCTGGCCTGCGACGAGATCACGTTGGAGCTGATCCGGCCGCCGTCGATGACCGCCGCGCAGGTGTCGTCGCAAGAGGTCTCTATGGCGAGAATCAGATTCCGTCCGGATGCTCGTCTCCCGCCCAAGATCACTTTCCGCGTCGGCCTTCGGCCGCCGCGGATTTCTGCTTGTGCTCCCGACTCCGCTCCGGACGGGTCGGTGACAGGACGATCAAGCGTTGACCGGCGCCGCTGCCTCCAGCCACATGATCAGGGCGTCCTCCCCGTTGTCGTGGTAGTAGCGGCGGCGGTGCCCGGCGGGCTGGAAGCCGAAGCGCTCGTACATCGCGATCGCCCCGTGGTTGGAGGTCCTCACCTCGAGGGTGTAGCGAGCATCGGGGCCGGCCTCCTCGAACAGGCGGTCCAGGAGCCCGCTGGCAATGCCCTGGCGGCGCCTGTCGGGCGGCACCGCAACGTTCATCAGGTGCCAGACTTCGGCGTAGCGCGAGCAGACCAGATACCCGACCAATCCCTCGTCGCCGGCGGCCGCGAGGCAGATCCCCGAGGGCTTGGAGAGCTCGAGCACGAACATCGCCAGTGACCAGGGCGTCTCGAACGAGCGGCGCTCGATCGCCAGCGCCGTCGGCAGGTCGCTGTAGACGAGGCGTCTAGCGCGTATCTCGCTCAAGCCAAAGCTCCGCGTCGGGTGGTCTCAGGTAGATCGGTTCGATCGTTTCAGGCCGCGCCGGCCTCCCCGCCTGGGCCAGCAGGCAGATCTGTCGTGCCCAAACCCGGTGCGCCGAGTCGGCGTCCGGGAGCACCTCGGCACCCGCGGCCTCCAGCTCATCACGAAATCGTATCGCCCCCGAACCGGCGGCCAGCGGCGGCTGCTGAAGCGCCGCAACCCGCTCGGCGAGCTCGCCGGGCATGGCTACCAGCGGCGGCCACAGCTCCTCATCCGCAGGTCCGTGGAGGGCGGCGAAGGCCTGGCTTCGGCGAGCATCGAGAACCGCGAGCCGCGCCCGGCCGCGGGCCTCAGTCCGTTCTCCGATTCCGCGCGCCAGCGCCGCCAGCGTGGCCACCGGCACAACGGGCATCGCCAACGCCTGGGCAAGCGCGCGCGCCGTGGCCACTCCGATCCGCAGTCCGGTGAAGGAGCCGGGACCGACTCCGACGCCGAGCAAGTCGACGCCCGACCAGCCGCCGACCGGCTCGACGGCCGCCTCCAGCTCGGCAAGCAGCTCCGCGGCGTGCCGCGGACGCTCGTCGCCGCGTGCGCCCGTCGAGCTCTCGGCCACAAGCTCCGAACTCGACCCCGTGCCGAAACGGAGCAGCGCCACCGCGACGTCGTCGGTCGCGGTGTCGAATCCGACGACCAGCGTCACCCCTCGTCTCCCGTGGCTTGGTCGTAGAGGTTCACCTCACGCCGATCGCCGCCAGCGTGGCGAAGCTCGACGCGGCGGGCGATTCGTCGCTCCCGGAGCACCGGCTCGACCGCCGCCGGCCACTCGACGAAGGCGACGGCGTCGGACGTCAGGTAGTCGTCGAGCAGACCCGGGTCCTCACCGGCCAGGCTGTCGAGGCGGTACAGGTCCAGGTGCGAGACGGGCACCCGCCCGCGGTAGCGGCGGCCGATCGTGAAGGTGGGTGAGGTCACCTGCTCGGTTACGCCCAGCTCCCGGCAGGCGCCCCGGATCAGGGTCGTCTTGCCGGTGCCCAGCTCCCCACCCACCAGCACCAGGTCGCCGGGCCGCAGGCCGGCGGCCAGCTGCGCCCCTAGCGCCTCCGTCTCCGCGGGAGAAGCGCTGAGCCGTGTCGTCAACCGAACAGGTCGAGTTGGTCGGCGCGAGCCTTGGCGCTCCCGGCCAGCTCCTCGGCCGGCTCGGTGATCGCGGCCTCGGGGACGGGCCGCTCCAAGAGCTCGGGCAGCTTGCGAATGTCCTCGCGCAGAATGTCGGCGACCGAGGGTGTCCGCAGCGCCGCCGCCGGATGGAAGAGCGGCATCAGAAAGACCGTGCGGCCGGCGATCTCGCGGAGCTGCGGCGTGCCGCGCACGCGGCTGATTCCGACCCTGCTCCCGGTGAGCAGCTTGGTGGCAAAGTTGCCCAGAGTCGCGATCACTCGCGGCTCGATCAGCTCAACCTGACGATGAGTGTACGGCTGGCAGGATTCGATTTCGATCGGCTGTGGATCCCGGTTGCCCGGGGGCCTGCACCGCAATACGTTGGTGATCCAGACCTGGTCGCGGCTCATGTCGATCTCCTCGAGCAGCTCGGTCAGCAGCCCCCCGGCACGACCGACGAACGGCAGCCCCTGGCGGTCCTCCTCGGCGCCCGGCGCCTCGCCGACGAACATCAGCTCGGCGTCGGCGTTGCCGCTGCCGAAGACAACGCTGGTGCGGGTCTCGGCCAGCGGGCACTTCGTGCACACCGAGGCCTCCTCATAGACCTCGACCAGCCGCTCGCGGCGTTGCTCGCGCGACTCGCTCATGCCCCTCCTCCCGATTCGGGGATCGGCATCGGCCGATGGTAGCCGCGCGAGCGGCTCCACTAACTCGCCCGCCCCACGCTCGCCCGTTGCCTGGCCGGCAACCCGGCTACCACCAGGTCGTAGCTGTCCTCGAGCAGCTCGCGGAGCGTCTGGTCCGGGACCGACCCGTCGATGGTGATCGTGAGCCAGTGGCGCTTGTTGAGGTGATAGCCCGGCTGGATCGCAGGATAGGTGGCGCGCAGTCCCTCCCCCAGCTCCGGGTCGCACTTGAGGCTGACCCGCAGCGGCCGCGCCTCGAGCGCGCTGAGGGCAAAGATCTTGCCGCCGACCTTGAACACGGATGGCTGCTCGCCGAACGGGAACTCCTCCCTTGCCCAGGGCGCGCCAGGCACCACCTTCGCAGTGCGTTCGCGGTCATCGCCTCAACCTATACTTGCTGGTGGCCGCGACCCGCTGGGCGTGGACCAGGGCCACCCGGCCAGCACCAAACCAGAACCGATTTCAGCCGTCTGGTATCTCCGATGCGAGAACTGGAACGAGAGCTTTCCGACGTCGCCGCGTCCGATGCGGACGATTGGCCGCGGCGACTCGCCCTGGTCGGCGCCGGCAGGGCGGGCCGCTCGATCGCCGCTGCGGCCGAGCTTGCGGACGTGCCCGCCGAGCTTGCCGGTCGCAATCAGGCGCTTGAAGCCTGCCGGCGTGCCGAAGTTGCCCTGCTGTGCGTCCCCGACGCCGCGATCACCGACGCCTGCGCGACGATCGCGACCGCGGTGCCGCCGCTTCGCTTCGTCGGCCACGTGAGCGGCGCCACCCCCCTGGACGCCCTCGCGCCGGCTCGCGAGCGGGGCGCCGAGACCTTCTCCCTCCATCCCCTCCAAACGATCCCCGACGGGGGCGCCAACCTGACCGGTTCGCCCTGCGCCGTCTCGGGCTCGAGCGCGGCGGCCCTCCACCTTGCCGAGAGGCTCGCCGGACGCCTCGGAATGCGTCCCTTCGAGGTGCCCGAGGACAGGCGTGCCGCCTACCACGCCGCCGCCTCGATCGCCTCAAACCTGCTGGTCGCCCTCGAGGAGTCGGCCGCCGAGCTGCTCGACCGATCCGGAATCGAGGATGCGCGTGAGCTGCTGGCGCCGCTCGTCCTCCGCACGGCGGCGAACTGGGCGGAGCGTGGCCCCGAAGCGCTCACTGGCCCGATCGCGCGCGGCGATGCCGCGACGGTGGGGCGACACCTGGCGGCGCTCCGCGACATCGCCCCTGAGCTGCTGCCGCTGTATGAGTCGCTCGCCGATCGAGCCGCCGAGCTGGCGGCCCGGCAGACGGAGGCGCGGGCGTGAGAGTGGCTCGCAACAGAGCCGAGTTGCATGAGGCGCTGGAGCCCGCTCGCCGCCAGGAGCGGTCGATCGGCCTCGTGCCCACGATGGGCTACCTGCACGAGGGGCATCTGTCGCTGCTGCGGGCCGCCCGCCGGCGCTGCGACGTGGTCGTGATGAGCCTGTTCGTCAACCCGGCCCAGTTCGGGCGCGGCGAGGACCTCGAGAGCTATCCGCGCGACGAGGCCCGCGACCACGAGCTCGCTGAGCGGGCACGCGTCGACTTGATCTACGCCCCGCCGATCGAGGAGGTCTACCCGGAGGGCTTCGCGACCAGCGTCGAGGTGGGCGGGGACCTGACCGAGGTGCTCTGTGGCGCTCCCGGCCGGCGCGGCCCCGGCCACTTTCGCGGCGTCACCACGGTGGTCGCGAAGCTGCTCAACTCGGTCGCGCCGGACGTCGCCTTCCTCGGCCAAAAGGACGCCCAGCAGGCAATCGTGATTCGACGCATGGTCTCCGACCTCGACTTCGGCGTCCAGGTCGAGGTGCTGCCGACCGTACGCGAGCCGGATGGGCTTGCGATGAGCTCCCGAAACGCCTACCTGAGCGCCGAGGAGCGCCGCCGGGCGGCAACGCTGATCCGGGCTCTGCGGGCGGCCGAGGCCGTCGCAGCGTCGGGGGAAACGCAGCCCCAGGTCGCCCTCGACGCGGCCAGGGCGGAGCTCGAGCGGGCCGGAATCGAGCCGGAGTACCTCGAGGCTCGGGACGCGGAGGGCCTCGCTCCGGCGGAAAGCTTGAATGGGCGACCGGTGCTGGTGGCCGTCGCGGCACGGGTGGGGCAGGCCCGCCTGATCGACAACCTCGTGATCGGAGGCTGAAATGCAGAGGCAGATGCTGAAATCGAAGCTCCACCGGGCGACGGTCACCGGCTGCGACCCGGACTACGTCGGCAGCCTGACGCTGGACCCCGAACTGATGCGAAGCGCCGACCTGATCGCCAACGAGCAGGTGCACGTGTGGGACATCGACAACGGCGCCCGCTTCGTCACCTACGCGATCGCAGGTGAGCCCGGTTCCGGGACCGCGCAGGTGAACGGCGCGGCTGCCCGCCTCGTGAGCGAGGGCGACAAGGTGATCGTCGCCTCGTTCGGCGCGTACGACGAGAGCGACCTCGAGGCCTACGCTCCGGTCGTCGTCCATGTCGACGACCGCAACGTGGTGGTGGACATCGACTCCCACCCCGAGGTCCTGCTGGGCTCGCCGCTCGCCTCCGAGGCCGAGACGTCATGAGCGCCCAGCCGAACGCCCCGGCGGGCCGGCCGCGCGTCACCCTGCCTCGGCTGGCGGAGATGAAGCGGGGCGGCCAGCCCATCGTGATGGTCACCGCCTACGACTATCCCTCCGCCCAGGTTGCCGAGGAGGCCGGGGTCGACATCGTGCTCGTCGGCGACACCGCCGCGATGGTGGTGCTCGGGTACGACGCCACGACGCCGGTGGGGATGGACGAGATGGTGACCATGGCGGCCGCGGTTCGCCGCGGCCTGCGCACCCCGCTCTTGATCGGCGACCTGCCGTTCGGCTCTTACGAGCGCTCCAACGAGCACGCGATCGAGAATGCGCAGCGGTTCGTGAGGGAGGCTGGCTGCGACGCCGTCAAGCTCGAGCGAGGTGGCGCCTCCGTGGAGCGAGCGCGGGCGATCGCCGGCTCGGGGATTCCGGTGATGGGCCACGTTGGGCTGACGCCGCAATCCGCGAGCGCGCTTGGAGGCTTCCGGACGCAGGGGCGGACCGCAGAGTCGGCGGCGCGGATCGCCCGGGACGCGGTCGCGCTGCAGGCGGCCGGCTGCTTCGCGATCGTCTTCGAGGCAGTTCCCGCGGGGGTCGCTGACGCGCTGATGCCGCACATCGAGGTGCCGGTGATCGGCATCGGAGCCGGGCTCGCCACCGACGGCCAGGTGCTCGTGTTCCACGACCTGCTGGGCATCAGCACCGGACCACACAGCCCCCGGTTCGTAAAGCGCTACGCCGAGATCCACGACCGGATGGTCGAGGGGGTGCGCGCGTACACGGAGGAGGTGCGGGCGCGTCGCTTCCCTGACGCGGAGCACGTGTACTCCGTGGACCCGGAGGAGGTCGAGGAGCTGAAGCGCTACCTCGACACCGGAAGCCTGGCCACGGCGCCCTGGGACTGGTAGGCGCCGAACCACGTCCGCGGAGCGGGAAAGACCCTGCTCAGCGGCAAAACCCAGGGTAACCGCGAAACTCCGGCGGTGTACCATTCGTGACGATTCGCACAAAGGAGTGGGAATCCCTTCTCAGGAGGTAAGACAAGTTGGAGACCTTGAAGAGACTGGAGCCGCTGGCGCTCGTCGTCGTCTTCCTGGGCGCCCTCAACTGGGGCATCCTCGGAGTTACCGATGGGGAGACCAACGTGCTCTCTGAGATCTTCGGGACCGGCACGCTGCTGAACGTGATCTACGTCATGGTCGGCGTGGCCGGCTTGGTGTTCGTCCCGAGGCTGATGGAGGCGCTGCACATCGGCGGCCCCCATCCGCGAGGCGTCTAACCGAGCCTCGCACCGGCGTCCCCTCGGGGGAGGCCGAGGGGTCAGGAGCGAGCGAGCCGGGCATCCCGCCCGGCTCGCTCTTGTTGTTACGTTGCCGGCATGCCGGTGCATACCGCCGAGTTCCGCCTCTCGACCAGCGGCAACGCCGAGATCGTCAACATCACCGACCGCGTCCAGGCCGCCGTCGCCGAGGCCGCCGTCGCCGAGGGCCAGGCCACAGCATTCGCCCGTGGCTCGACCGTGGCGATCACGACCATGGAGTACGAGCCGGGCGGGATCCACGACCTCCAGGCCCTCCTCGATCGCCTGATCCCTGCCCGTGGCGATTACGAGCACAATCGGCTCAACCACGACACCAACTCCCATGCTCACCAGCGCGCCTCGATCATCGGCCCCTCGGAGGTGGTTCCGGTTCTGGGCGGCCGCCTGGCGCTGGGCACCTGGCAGCAGCTGGTGGTGATCGACTTCGACGACCACCCGCGCGAGCGGACCGTCCTGGTCCAGGTTACGAGTTGATGCCAGGCCCGCGAGTGCCGTGCGCAAGCTCAACACATGTCACGAGCTACACCACATACTGGCCGCCCTCGAACCTCACATTCGCGAGTGCGGGGCGAGAGACTCAGCAGACCATGAGGCGGTGACATATCACAGCAACATGGTGTGTTGGCTTATGATGCCCGAGCAGCTCCCGGAACACTTGACCTATCGTCGCGCGCCCTAGACTTTGCGCGTGTCGCTCAGGTGGATCAAGCGTGTCGGTGGATTCAGGGACCGGTTCCGAGGTGGTTTGAGCCCGTCGAGCGCTGCAATTGAGCTTCGCGCAGCACGGCTTGCAGTAAAGGGGGCCGTGGGCGCGTATCGGCAACAACGGGCGCATCCACTCCTTGAGGCGGCGCGCAGCGCGAACGGCAAGCCGATATTCGTGGTGTGCCTTCCCAAGAGCGCTTCGACGTTCTTTGCCCTTGCACTGGCGGCCGCGACGGGCCGCAGGATGATTCCGGCGGTGCCTTCGTTCGACCGGCGTGAGCAGGAATACGACGCCTTCGGGACGTTCGCACTGCGCGATCGCGCAGTCGTGCTGCACTCGCACACTCGATACTCCAGCGCAACGCGTTACTTTCTCAGAGAGGTCGGGACGCCTCCAGTGCTGATTGTCCGCGATCTCCTCGATTCTCTCATCAGCCTGTGGGATCACTTGCGCGACGACGGCCCGGGCGTCCCCATCGCCCTCGTCGACCCGCGTGATCTGCTTCGCGACGATGATGAGATGCTGGATTTCCTGGTTGACATCGCGGCGGTCTGGTATGTGCAGTTCTTCGCCGGGTGGATGCGCGCTGCGCGCGGCATCAATCTGCTGGTGCTCGACTATGACACCGTGACCACCAATACCGCCTTGGCAATCGAATCGGTTTGCCGGCACATCGGCGAACCGACGCCGCCCAGGGCGGTTATCTCTCAGTCAGTCGAGCAGGTCCGGCTTACAAGGCCGCGCTTCAACCGGGGGACAAGCGGCCGCGGCGCGCGTTTCGGTCGGGAGAGACTGGCGCGGGTCGAACGACTTGCCGCTTTCTACCCAGACGTCGATTTCTCACCCATCGGTATCGGGCAGCAGGCATCGACATGACGGCGTGGACCCGTGAGAGCGCTCGGTTGCGCCGATGACTGCGTGCGAAATACACGTTCCGATCGCCCCGACCGCACCCTTCTTCGGAGGAATCCGCCTACTCGCGGCCTCCGTCCGTCGGTCAGGAGGGGGGCTCGCGGATGCTCGCCTAGTCGTCACGGTCAGTCGGAACTGTGAGCCGTACGACATCGCCAGCACGCTCCCGTGGTCGCAGGGCTACGACATCGAGTGGCGGTGGGTGGACCCAAAGCTATTCGACGAGTTCGGCATGGCGGCAACCGCTACGCAGCGCTTCACCTACGGCTTCGACGCTCCGCTGGTGTTGATGCTCGATGCCGACGTGCTCTGCACGGGCAGTCTCGATGAGCTGTTCGAACAGGGAACCAGGAGCATCGCGGGTGTGACCGCGTACGTCTGGCCGCACCCCTACCTCAAGTACCGCGACGGGGTCGATCGGCCACGTGCCAGTTTTTGGCCAGAGCTATTTCGATTTGCGGGCCTCCCAACGCAGCCGCTGGTGTCGGAGTACCCGGGGTGGAAGGTGATGGAAGAGGCAACAAATCGCCACTCCAGTTCATCCTCAAGCGGGCTCGAGCGGCTGACTCGACGCTTTTGCCCCCCGTACTTCAACCTCGGTGTTCTGGCGGCGTCGAGCGAGACGATCGAGCGTCTCGGTACGACCATCTTTGACGACCTTGCGACGGTCAATCGATTCTGCACGGCCGTGCACCGGTGCCAGCTCGCCCTGACACTGGCGATGGTCCGCACCGCTACTCGCCCGGTCGAGATGCCATTGCGGTTCAACTTCCCGAATGATCCGGGCTGTTGGGAGGAGTATCCGGACGAAGCCGCGGACATCAGAATCCTCCACTACATGCGCTCCAAGGAAGTGGACCGGGACGTGTTCCGCGCGAGCCCCGAGCGGTTGCGCGACTTCCTACAACGTCGGGAGATCTCTCCCGTGAACAGCTTCATGCAGTCCCAGGTCGCCGAACTGGGAGACACCGCGCTCGGCATCGACCGGCCCAGCCCGCAAGCTGAGCCTGAGCCTCGCCTGCGCTTCGTACGGCCGCTCATCCCCAGTTCGGAGAAATGGGTCCCGTTTCTCGTGCCCGCCTACGCCTCCGGGTGGTTCTCCAACCACGGGCCTGTCGTCCAGCGGTTCGAGCGGGAGCTGCAGGAGCGGTGCGGGATCCCGGAACGGGATGTCGCCGTGGTCTCGAGCGCGACCTCCGGCCTGGTCGCAACTCTGATCGCCTTACGAGTCCAGGGCCCCGTCGCGATGCCGGCCTTCACCTTCCCAGCGACGGCACACGCCGTACGCCTCGCCGGGTGCACCCCGGTCTTCTGCGACATCGATCCGGATACCTGGGAGCTCGACCCAGGGGCCGCCGCCGAAGCAATTGAGGCGGCCGGATGCGTAGCGATCATTCACGTGCGGGCGTTCGGGCTCTGCAGGGATACGTCTCAGGTCGAGGCCTTGGCCGCCCGGGTTGGTGTGCCCCTGATCCTAGATTCGGCGGCAGCGTTCGGCGGGCATACCGAGGGTGGCCCAGCACTAGGTGCAGGGGGGGCTGCCGAGGTGTTCTCCTTCCACGCCACGAAGCCGTTCGGTATCGGCGAGGGGGGAGCTGTCCTTGCGCCACCGTCGATTGCCCAGCGAGTTCGCGAGGTCATCAATTTCGACCTCGTGCGGGGAGAGCCGAGAGGCCGGGGCCTCAATGCCAAGATGAGCGAGTTCACGGCTGCGATCGGACTCGCCATGCTCGCGGATTTCGATTCGGTTCTAGCGACACGGAGGGAGGCTTGCGCACGGTTGACGGAGATCGCAGAGCAGGACGACCGGACCGAGCCTCCGGCGAGGGCGGGTCGACCCCCTTGGCAGTGTTTCCCTATGAAGGTCGCCGAACCGAGGATGTGCCAGGGGATGCTCGATGCATTGGCCAACCGCGGGGTTGAGGCAAGGATCCTCTATCAACCTGCGTTGCACCGAACAACAGCCTTCAAGCAGCACGCTGATCGAGCGCTGCCGGTAACCGAAGATCTGACCGGACGCATCCTGTGCCTTCCTGTCTACGCTGATCTCTCTGACCGGGAAGCCGCCATGCTCAATGACACCCTCGACCATGTCTTCCGAGTCGCGGATCGATCGGCGATGAGCCCATGAGCACAGAGCGCGAGCCCGCCGCGGGATCGCATCGGTTCGCCTCCCTGGGCGACAACGTGCAAATCGACCCGACGGTGCGGGTGATCGGAGCGGAACGCGTGTCGATCGGGTCGAACGTGCGTATCGATGCCTTCGTGGTCCTCAGCGCCGGTGAGGGCGGGATCGCGATTGGCGACTATGTTCACCTCGGGGCGCACACCTTTCTCGCGGGGGCGGCGCGAATCGAGATCGGGGACTTCATAGGCATCTCGGGCCGGGTGTCCATCTACTCATCGAGCGACGAGTACTCGGGAGAGGGCATCGTGGGGCCGACGATTCCCCCGGATTTCAGGGACGTGACGGACGCTCCGGTGACCGTGAGCGACCTCTGCGGCATTGGCGCGGGAAGCGTCCTCCTGCCGGGTGTGACGCTTGCGGAAGGGGCGGGGGTGGCGGCCCTGAGCCTCGTCCGGGATGACGTGGGGCCTTTGGAGATGGTCGGGGGGGTTCCGGCAAAGCGGATCGGCACGAGATCCCGGACCCTCCTCGAGTTGGGGCGCAGGCTGCGGGAAGCCCGGAGGGACTGATGAGACGCTTTCTCTGCACTTCTCGACCCGCGGGGCGGGTTTGTGCCGAATACCGGCAAAAAGCCGTCCACACGCGCACCGAGCCAACTGTTACGGGCCGACAGGGATGCTCGCGTCGAGGGCATCGACCGCCCAGCGGGGGCCGTCGCGCACAAGCGAGACGGTCACCCGCTCACCGTCGTAGGGGCCGCCGGAGGGAACGACCACGGCCCTTGCCCGGTCGCCGTCGACGCGGACGGACTTGAACTCGAGCTGGTCCGCGGCGCTGCCGGGCACCTGCGCGTTGACGCACCCCTGCCGTCCGCCGTAGGCGACGCTCAGATAGTGGTCCGTGACGTACTTGCCGCAAGCCTTGCCTGGGTCACTCGACGTCAGGACGGCTTCGGCGGCGGCGCGCACGGCCTCCCCCGTGGCAGGCGACTCGGCAGCGGGGGCATCGGGGCTGCCGTTGGTCGCGCTGGTCGTGGTCGGGGCCCGTGTGGAGGTGGCGGTCGTGTTGGGCCCCGCCGTGTCGTCATCGTCGCCTCCGCATCCGGCTAACGCAACGACCACCATCGCAACAGCGAGCGTCAGCCGCACCTATCCCTCCTCCCCACTCCCGCGCCGAAACTCGATCTCCTTGATCACCTTGGCCGGGACGCCGCCGGCGATCACTCGGGGCGGCAGGTCCTGGGTGACCACCGAGTTGGCGCCGATCACGCAGCGCTCGCCGATCTGGACCCCGCTGGTGACCACGCAGTTGGCCCCGAGCCAGCAGTTGGACCCAATCCGGACCGGCCCCTTGGAGGTGAACCCCTGCCAGGGGACCGGCGTCTCGGGATCGTCGAAGCGATGGGCGGCGTCGCCGACGAAGCAGCCGTTGGCGAACATCACGTGGTCGCCGATCTCGATCCGGTCCATCGCGGCGAGCATCACGTTGCGGTTCAGGAAGCAGCCTTCGCCGATCTCGATCCGCGCCTGGGGAGAGAGCGTGAGCCAGCAGCCGGGCTCCAGGAGCGTGCCCGCGCCGATCGCCAGCCGACCGTCGTCGAGCGCCTCCAGCACCTCCCCCTCGACCGGAAAGCGGATGTAGGCGCCGGCCCGCGCCATGTGCCGGTTGATCCGCCAGCGCCGGCGAAGGCGCCGGTTGCGCTCGTACCAGCGCCGCTTCGCCCACCACAGCCGCCAGCCGCCGAGCTCCGCCACGCCGGCTACCCGGTGCCCGGCCCGAGCGCCTCGACCTGCTCGCCGCGACCCACCAAGACGTCGCTGACCAGCTCCGGCCCGAACAGGCCGTGCTCGACCACCCCGGGCGTCGCCCCAAGCCGCGCGGCGAGCGCCTGCGGGTCGTCCACCGGCCCCAGGTAGTCGGCGATCAAGCCGCCATCCGGGCTCGCGGGCACGTCGCGCAGCTCGGCGTCGCCGAGCGCGCGAAGCGTCGCCGGGAGCCCGAAGGACAAGACCTCCAGCGGCACCGGTGGGGAGAGCTCCTCCACCGGCTTCTCCGAGTCGACGACGACGACGAACCGCTCCGCCGCCGCCGCGACGATCTTCTCGCGCAGGTGCGCCCCGCCGCCGCCCTTCACGATCCAGCCGTCGGGCGCCACCTGGTCGGCACCGTCGATGGCGATGTCGAGCCGGGCAAGCCGGTCGAACGGCTCGACCTCGAGCCCGAGCTCGCGCGCCATGCGCTCGGTTGCCGGCGAGGTGGCGACGCAGCGGATAGCCAATCCTCGTGTGGCCAGGGCGGGCAGCAGATGCGCGACCGTAGACCCCGTCCCCAGCCCCACGGCCATTCCATCCTCAACCAGCTCCGCCGCCGCCTCGGCGGCGGCTCGCTTCTCTCGCTCGGCCTCGGGGCCCGGTGACACGGCGGGGAATCTACGCGCTCCTGCCCTTTACGGCCCACGCCCCGGGTGGGCTAGCATCGGCCTGAGATGGCGACGATCGCTCAGTCGCAGGCGACCGACCTGGACACGCTCTGCATCAACACGATCCGGACGCTGTCGATCGACGCGATTCAGAAGGCCAACTCCGGCCACCCCGGAACGCCGATGGCGATGGCCCCGGTCGCCTACACCCTCTGGCAGCGCTTCCTGCGCTTCGACCCGGCGGATCCGATCTGGCCCAACCGCGACCGCTTCGTGCTCTCAGCCGGGCACGCCTCGATGCTCCTCTACTCGCTGCTGCACCTGACCAAAGCGCAGGCGGTCGACCCCGACTACGAGACGCTCGGGGAGCCGTCGATCAGCCTGGAGGACATCAAGTCGTTTCGCCAACTTGGCTCGAAGGCCGCCGGCCATCCCGAGTACCACCTGACCTCGGGGGTGGAGACGACCACGGGCCCACTCGGCCAGGGCATCGCGACCACGGTGGGAATGGCCATCGGGGGCATGTGGCTCCGCGCGCACTTCGGCGTGGAGCTGTTCGACTTCGACGTCTACGCGATCTGCGGCGACGGCGACCTGATGGAGGGCGTCTCCGGGGAGGCCGGCTCGATCGCCGGCCATCAGCGCTTGGACAACCTCTGCTGGATCTACGACAACAACCACATCTCGATCGACGGCCGCACCGAGCTCGCCTACAGCGACGACGTCGCGGCGCGGTTCGTCGGCTACGGGTGGAACGTCACCAGGGTGGGCGACGCCAACGACCTCGAGCTGCTCAGCCGGGCGTTCGAGGTCTTCAAGCGGGAGGCGGGACGGCCGACGCTGATCATCGTCGACAGCCACATCGGCTACGGATCGCCGCACAAGCAGGACACGCCCGAAGTCCACGGGGAGCCGCTGGGCACCGACGAGGTGCGCGAGACGAAGCGCGCCTACGATTGGCCCGA
Organism: Actinomycetota bacterium; assembly: GCA_038040415.1. GTDB lineage: Bacteria > Actinomycetota > Thermoleophilia > Solirubrobacterales > 70-9 > AC-56. The sequence goes on along the minus strand of JBBPIK010000036.1, from coordinate 839 downwards.
GGACGCCGAGTTCCTGATCCCCGACGGCATCTACGAGCATTTCGCCGACGGGATCGGCGCACGCGGCCGCAAGCTGCGAGGCGAGTGGGAGCAGCGCGTCGCCGACGGCGACCCGAAGCTCGCGGCGCAGATCGACCAGATGCAGCGCCGGGAGCTGCCGGAGGGCTGGGACGCCGAGATCCCGAGCTTCGAGGCCGATCCCGGCGGCATCGCGACCCGAAAGGCGTCCAGCCAGGTGCTGAACGCGATCGCCCCACGAGTGCCGTGGCTGCTCAGCGGCTCGGCGGACCTCACGGGGTCGGCCGCCAGCGGCTTGACCTTTGACAGCGTGGGAACCTTCTCGCCCGAGGACCGCTCGGGCCGTGTCCTCCACTACGGGATTCGCGAGCACGAATCGGCCGCGATCTCCAACGGGCTGGCGCTCTGCAAACTGCGCCCGGTCTGGTCGACCTACCTGATCTTCTCCGACTACGCACGCCCCGCGATTCGCCTCTCGGCGCTCATGGAGCTGCCGGTGATCCACTGGTTCAGCCACGACTCGATCGGGCTCGGCGAGGATGGCCCGACCCACCAGCCGGTTGAGCAGCTCGCCTCCCTGCGCGCGATGCCGGGGCTGAACGTGATCCGCCCCTGCGACGCCAACGAGGTGGCGGAGGCGTGGCGCGTGATGATGAGCCAAAAGCACCAGCCTGCGGCCCTGGTGCTGACTCGCCAGAACGTGCCGGTGCTCGACCGCTCCAGCTACGCGTCCGCCGAGGGGCTTCGCCGCGGCGGCTACGTGCTGGCCGACTCCGACGGCGATCCCGAGCTGATCCTGATCGCGACCGGCAGCGAGGTGT
>JBBPIK010000035.1:0-26289 GCA_038040415.1 Actinomycetota bacterium | reverse complement strand
GGGACGGCAGGCGGCTACCCGGCCGCGCCTAGGAGCAGCCAGGCCACGAGCGCGGGTGATCGCGCCGCCGCCGACGCATGTACGGCGTCGGTGGCGCCCTACCAGCCGTCTACACCGAACGCTTTCGAACCCGGATCTACAACGAGCGAGTCGTCCACCCAGGCGTCTGGAACAAGATCGTCGTGGTCGCTCGCGAGGACGACGACGAGGCGATCCTCAACCACGCGCTGATCCAAAGCCGACGGCGCCACCGGACGTAGGCACTCCGCAGCCGGTATCTCCCGCAGGGCATCCGGCAGCCTGGCAGGGTAGGGTAGGGAGCGAACCATGGAGCGGGATCCCTTGCATCGTGCGTGGTACTGGCTTCTCCTAGTCCCTCTCCTGGGACTGCTGATCCCGCCGATCTACAACCACGCTGATCCGGAGCTCATCGGACTGCCGTTCTTTTACTGGTACCAGCTGGCGTGGGTGCCGATCAGCGTCGCGGTGACGGCGCTGGTGTACCGCAAGACGCGGGGGCCGCGACGATGAACGGCGACATCAACGGGCTCGAGCTCGCGATCGTCATCGCGCTCTTCTTGCTCGTCAGCGGGCTCGGCTTCGCGGCCTCGCGCTGGCGCAAGGCTGAGTCGCTCGAGAACCTCGACGAGTGGGGGCTCGGCGGTCGGAAGTTCGGCGGCTGGATCACCTGGTTCCTGCTCGGCGGCGACATCTACACGGCCTATACGTTCGTGGCGGTTCCCGCACTCGTCTTCGGGCTCGGGGCGATCGGCTTCTTCGCGGTGCCTTACACGATCATCGTCTACCCGCTGGTGCTGCTCGCGGCCGTTCGCATGTGGTCGGTCGCGCACCGCCACGGGTTCGTCACCCCGGCTGACTTCGTTCGCGGTCGCCACGGCTCCTCGGCGCTCGCGCTCGCGATCGCGGTCACCGGCATCGTCGCGACGATGCCCTACATCGCCCTCCAGCTCGTCGGCATCGAGGCGGTCGTGAAGACGATCGGCATCTCGGGCGACCTGCCGATCATCATCGCCTTCGCGGTGCTCGCGGCGTACACGTACTCGTCGGGGCTGCGGGCGCCGGCGCTGATCGCATTCGTCAAGGACACGCTGATCTACATCGTCGTGATCGTCGCGGTCATCGTGATCCCGATCAATCTCGGCGGGTTCGACGACATCTTCGCCGCGGCGGGGGAAAAGTTCTCAACCGCCGAGGTCCCAAACGACGGCATCGTGCTGAGCGACGCGGCAACGGTCGGCTACTCGTCGCTCGCGTTCGGGTCGGCGCTCGCGCTGTTTCTCTATCCGCACACGATGACGGGCGTGCTCGCGGCTCGGAGCCGGAACACGATCAAGCGGAACATGGTGGCGCTGCCCGCCTACACGCTCATGCTCGGCCTGCTCGCGCTGCTCGGTTACATGGCGATCGCCGCGGGGGTCGCGCCGATCGGCGAGGACCCCAACACGATCGTCCCGGTCCTCTTCGACGACCAGTTCCCGGACTGGTTCGCGGGCATCGCGTTCGGCGCGATCGTGATCGGCGCGCTGGTGCCCGCCGCGATCATGGCGATTGCTGCCGCGAACCTCTTCTCCCGCAACATCTACAAGGAGTACCTGAACCGCGACGCAACGCCGCAGCAGGAGGCACGTGTGGCTCGGATCACCTCGATCGGTGTCAAGGCCGGGGCGCTGCTCGTCGTCCTCTCGCTCGATCCGCAGTTCTCGATCGACCTTCAGCTGATCGGCGGGGTGATCATCCTGCAGACGCTGCCAGCGCTCGTGCTCGGCCTGTGGCACACGTTCGCGCACCGCTGGGCGCTGCTGGCCGGATGGGCGGCGGGCCTCCTCGCGGGGCTGCTGATGGTCTATGACACGCCAAACCTGGCGACCGGCAAGGAGCACTTCGGCGGGGCCCAGTACGCGCTCTCTAACTTTGGCTTCGACACCGAGGTCACGCTGTACACGGGAATCATCGCCCTGGCGGTCAACCTGATCGTCGTCGTGGTCGGCTCCTTCGTGCTTCGCGCGATGGGGGCTCCAGCCGGAGAGGACGTCACCCGCTCCGAGGACTTCGAGGTTGAGGCAGGCGATCCGAACGTCCGGCCTTTGCCGGGGACGCCCGGGCAAGAAGAGGTCGCGACGACGTAGCGGGCCTCAGCGGACGAGCAGCACGAGCGCGACCGCCGTTCCGAGGATGACGATTCCCCACCTCAGCGCTCGCTCTCGATTTCGGCCGTCAGCTGGAGGTCGCCGAGCGAGACCGTCCAGTCCGTAGGCGACCACCCCCGCCGCACTCCACACGACCAGGTAGCCGCTCGTGAACATCAGCGAGCCATGAAGGGCTCGGCCACGCGGTCGGAGACGATCATCGCGCCCATCGGCGAGTAGGCCGAGGTGAGGCCCTTGGCCGTGGTGATCACGTCCGGCGAGTAGCCGAAGCGCTCGGCGCCGAAGTAGTGGCCGAGCCGGCCCCACGAGCAGATCACCTCGTCGGAGATCAGCAGCACGCCGTAGCGGTCGCAGATCTCGCGCACGCGCTGCCAGTAGCCCTCCTGGGGGGTGAAGCAGCCGCCGGCGTTCTGCACCGGCTCGAGGATCACGCACGACACCGTCTCCGGGCCCTCGAACAGGAGTTTCTCCTCGATCGCCTCCGCCGCCCACAGCGGGTCCCTGTCCTCGGGCCAGCGGTAGCTGTTGGTGTTGGGCACGTGGTGGCCGCCGGGGCCAGCGGCTCGAACGGGGTGCGCAGGTCGGGGATCCCGGTGGCGGTTGAGGTCACCCGGCGCGAGCCCGGCCACGCGCGCCGCCAGTCGACCGCACGCGGGTGGGCGTAGCTCCAGTCGGTGAAGAAGGCCAGCTCCCTGGCCTGCTCGGCCATCGCGTCGGCGATCTCCGCCCGCCGGTGGCCCGCGTTCACGCAGAACAGCGCCGACAGCCCGTCGAGGTAGCGCGTTCCCGTCGTACACGTAGCAGCCCTCGGCGCGTACGAGGATCCGGACCTCGGCGTCGGCGTAGGCGCTCATGCGCGTGAAGTGCATCCACAGGTGGCGCTTGGCCAGCTCCTGCAGCGAGCTGGTGCCGTGCTCTTCGGTCTGGGTCACGTACTTGGGGGTGGTCGCCATCTGGTCTCCCATGTCGGATTCCGCAGGGACGCGGAATCCGACGAATCCGTTTCGCTAGGACGTTCTGGATAGCGGTACCCGCTGCAAAGGCAGGGTGGCAACGGCCGGAAGTGAAGCCGGAGGGGTGTCGGTTGTACCAACTGTTCCAACGCAGACGGCCCGGTTTAGGTCATATGCCTCTTGCGCGCGCGCCGTCTCGGCCATACGGTGCGCTAAGTGTCTGCCACTGAGGAGGGCATACCCAGCGTTCGCCTGGATCGGGTCGTCAAGCGCTTCGGCGACTTCACGGCCGTGCGCGGGCTCGAGCTGGACATCGACCGCGGCGAGTTCTTCACCTTCCTCGGGCCGAGCGGCTGCGGCAAGACCACGACGCTGCGGATGATCGCCGGCTTCGAGGAGCCGACCGAGGGCCGGGTGCTGCTCGACGGCACCGACGTGACCGGCACGCCGGCGTTCAAGCGCCCCACCAACACGGTCTTCCAGAGCTACGCGCTGTTCCCGCACCTGAGCGTCGAGGCCAACGTGGCCTTCGGTCTCAGGCGCCAGGGCGTGGCCAAGGACGAGATCAAGCAGCGGGTGGCCGAGGAGCTCGATCGCGTGGGGCTCGTCGCGGAGGCCGGGCGCAAGCCGGCACAGCTGTCGGGCGGCCAGCAGCAGCGGGTGGCGCTCGCGCGCGCGCTCGTGAATCGCCCCGCGGTGCTGCTGCTCGACGAGCCGCTCGGCGCCCTCGACCTCAAGCTGCGCAAGCAGCTCCAGGTGGAGCTCAAGGGGATCCAGCGCGATGTGGGCATCACCTTCGTCTACGTGACGCACGACCAGGAAGAGGCGCTGACGATGTCCGACCGCATCGCCGTGATGAACCGCGGCGTGCTCGAGCAGATAGACCCCCCGGAGGCCGTCTACGAGCGTCCCTCCACGACCTTCGTCGCCGGCTTCATCGGCGTCTCCAACCTGATGCCCGCGGAGGTGGTCGCGCCGGGCGAGCTGCGTCTCGACGCCGGCATCGACGTGCACCTGGACACCAACGGATCCGCGCCGGGCGAGCGCTGCCACGTCGTGGTCCGGCCCGAGAAGCTCGAGCTCCACCGCCAGGAGGACGACCTGCCGCCCGACAAGCCGGCCGTCAAGGGCGTCATCGAGAGCTCGCTCTACTTGGGGACCACCACGCAGGTGGCCGTGCGCCTGCATGACGCTACGGCGATGACCGTCCTCGTGCCCAATTCAGACGAGGCGGCGCGCCAGCGCCTGCCCGCGCCGGGCTCGCCCGTGCGCCTGGCGTGGACGACAGAGCACATCCATATCGTGAGAGAGGCCGTGGGCGGCGAGCCCGCGGCGGCCGAGGAGTCGGCGTCCCAGCCGACCGCGGCCTGACAAGGAGGAGGGACCAGAATTGAGCGACCAGAGTGACTTCGAGGCGCGACTCGAGCGCCTCATCCACGACGACATCACGCGCCGGCGGCTGTTCAAGCGCGGCGCCGGCGGGGCGCTCAGCCTGAGCGCGATCGCCTGGCTCGCCGCGTGCGGCGACGACAACCTCGGTGGCGGCGAGAAGAAGCAGTCGAAGGTCATCCCCAAGGGAAAGATCGCGAGCAGCCTGTACTTCGCCAACTGGCCGCTCTACATCGACTCGAAGAGCCCGGACAAGGGCACGTTCGGCAAGTTCAAGGACGAGTACGGCACCAGGGTCAAGTACGTCGAGGAAATCAACGACAACGACGAGTTCTTCGGCAAGGTCCGCCAGCAGTACGCGCGCGGCGACTCCGGCGGCCGCGACCTCCACGCCGTGACGGACTGGATGGCGGCCCGCATGATCCGGCTCGGCTACGTGCAGAAGCTCGACAAGTCGCAGCTGCCGAACGTCCAGGCGAACCTGCTCGACGCGCTCAAGCACCCCGATTACGACAAGAACCGCGACTACGGGGTCCCGTGGCAGGGGATCCAGGCCGGGATCATCTACCGCAAGGACAAGGTCAAGCGCGAGCCCAAGAGCGTCAACGACATCTTCGACCCCGCCTACAAGGGCAAGACGACGATGCTGACCGAGATGCGCGACAGCGTCGGCCTGGTGATGCTCGGGATGGGCAAGGACCCCGAGACGGGCTCGCTCGACGACATGCTCGCGGCGGTCGAGAAGATCGACAAGGCATCGAGGTCCGGACAGATCCGCCGCTTCACCGGCAACGAGTACACGAAGGACATCACCAAGGGCGACTCCTGGCTTATCTACGGCTGGTCCGGCGACGCCGTTTCTCTTCAGGCCGACAACCCGAACATCGCGTTCGTCGCGCCCGAGGAGGGCTTCATTCTCTCCTACGACATCATGCAGATCCCGGTGGGGGCCCCGCACGCGTTCACCGCCGAGAAGATGATCGACTTCGTCTACCAGCCGGAGATCCAGGCGCCGATCGCCGAGTTCGTGAACTACGTCACCCCGGTGAAGGGCGTGAAGGAGATCCTCGCGAAGAAGGACCCCAAGCTGGCGTCGAGCCAGCTGATCTTCCCCAGCGACGAGACGCTGAAGCGGGCGAAGATCTTCCGCACGCTGAAGCCGGACGAGGAGCGCAAGCTCACCACTGCGTTCCAGAAGGTGATCGGCGCCTAGGAGCGCGCCGTGACGCTGCTTCAGCGCCGCAAGCGGCTCCTCCCGTACCTCCTCCTGGGGCCGGGGTTCCTGTGGCTGCTGCTCTTCTTCGCCGTCCCGATGTACTACATGGCGAAGGTCTCGCTCCAGAGCGGCACGATCGACACCGGCTTCCGGTTCACCTGGGAGCTCTCCAACTACTCGAACGCGATCTCCACGTACAGCGAGCAGTTCGTGCGCTCGTTCGAGTACGCGGGGCTCGCGACGCTGCTGTCGCTGTTGATCGGCTACCCGCTCGCGTACACGATCGCGTTCCGCGGCGGGCGCTGGCGCAACGCCCTGCTGCTGGCGGTAGTGCTGCCCTTCTTCGTCACGTACCTGATCCGCACGCTGTCCTGGCAGACGATCCTCGACGACGGCGGCTGGGTGGTCGGGACGCTCAAGTTCTTCCACCTGATTCCCCAGGACGGCCGCGTGCTAGCCACCACGGGCGCGGTGGTGGCGGGCATCACCTACAACTTCCTGCCGTTCATGATCCTCCCGCTCTACGCGAGCCTGGAGCGGATCGACCACCGCCTGCTCGAAGCGGCGTACGACCTCTACGGGCGCCGGCGCCACGTCTTCTTGCGGGTCACGCTGCCGCTGTCGATGCCGGGGGTGGTGGCCGGCGTGCTGCTCACTTTCATCCCGGCCGCAGGCGACTTCGTCAACGCGCAGCTGCTCGGCACCCCGCGGCAGTTCATGATCGGCAACGTCATCCAGAGCCGCTACCTCGCGGTCGCCGACTATCCGACCGCGGCTTCGCTCTCGTTCCTGCTGATGGCCCTGATCCTGGTGATGGTGCTCGCGTGGGCCAAGTTCGCGGGCACCGAGTCGCTCATGGGAGCGGAGGCGCGCTAGTGGAGGCGGCCACTGTCCCCGCCCGCCCCGAGAGCAGGCCGCGGGCAGCGCGGCTTGGACGCTGGCTGCTCGACCGCTCGCTCAACGTCTACGCCGGCCTGGCCCTCGTCTACCTGATGGTGCCGATCGCGATCATCCTGCTGTTCTCGTTCAACAACCCGCGCGGGCGCTTCAACTTCATCTGGAGCGGGTTCTCGCTCGACGCCTGGAAGCACCCGTTCGCGGTCGAGGGCCTCGCCGACGCGATGAAGAGCAGCCTCGAGATCGCGGCGCTGTCCACGATCGGCGCCACGCTGCTGGGAACGCTGATGGCGCTGGCGCTCGTGCGCTACGAGTTCCGGGGCCGGGGGGCGACCAACCTCTTCATCTTCATCCCGCTCGCCACCCCGGAGGTCGTGCTGGGAGCGTCGCTGCTGTCGATGTTCCTCAGCTTCGGGTTCGCCACCGGCTTCACCACGATCCTGATCGCGCACATCATGTTCAACGTCTCGTTCGTGGTGGTCACGGTCCGCTCGCGCCTGATCGGCTTCGACAGGTCGCTCGAGGAAGCGGCTCAGGACCTCGGGGCCAACAGCTTCCAGACGTTCGTGCGGATCACCCTGCCGCTGATCATGCCGGGGGTGCTGGCGGCGGCGCTGCTCGCGTTCGCGCTCTCGATCGACGACTTCGTGATCACGAACTTCAACGCGGGCTCGACGGTCACGTTCCCGCTCTTCATCTGGGGCGCGGCCCGGGTGGCGATCCCGCCGCAGATCAACGTGATCGCGGCGATGATCTTCCTCGTCACGCTCGTCGCCATGCTGCTCACCGTCTGGCAGCAGCGGCGGGCGGAGCGGATGGCCGCGGTGCGTCCCGAAACCCTGGAGGCCTGACGAGAGGAGTCCGGATGGAAGCGAGCGAGCACGGCCTGAAGAGGAACGCAATCGGTTTCCTGGATGGGCTGATCATCGGGATCTCCTCCACGGCGCCCGCCTATTCCCTGGCGGCGGTGCTGGCGATCGTGGTGGTGCTCGTGGGGGTTCAGGCGCCGGCGGTGCTGCTGGCTTCGTTCGTCCCGATGTTCCTGATCGCGTCGTCGTTCTACTACATGAACCGCGCCGACCCGGACTGCGGCACCACCTTCTCCTGGATCACCCACGCCATCGGCCCCGGGGCCGGCTGGGTCGGCGGCTGGGCCGTGTGCACCACCGGCATCATCGTGATCGGGTCGCTCGCCGATGTCACCGCCTTCTACACCTTCGACCTCTCCGGCCTCGATGGGCTGCGCGACTCCAAGCCCGCGGTCACCGTCTTCGCGATCCTGATCATCGCGGTGATGACCGCCATCTGCGTGCTCGGCACCGACTCTCAGCACGAGTGCAGCGCGTGATGATCCCTGGCCCAGGTGGGCGCCCTGCTGCTGTTCGCCGGCGTCGCGCTCTTCAAGGTGGCCGCGGGCGACGCGCCTGACGGCTCACTCGACCCCGCCCTGTCGTGGTTCTCGCCGTTCGCCGTCGTCTTCATCTACTGGGGCTGGGAGAGCGCGGTGAACCTCAACGAGGAGACCGAGGACTCCGACAGCACGTCACCTACGTCGCCGTGGCCGTCGCGGTGGTGGCCTACGCCGGCCTGAACCGCGTGGCCGAGGAGCGCAACGCGCGCTACATAGTGGTCGGCTCCTACGGCGAGAGCCCGCTCAAGGGCGCCATTCTCGGCTCCACCCCGCACAAGCTGCTGCACCTCTCCGCGGTGCCGGTGGTAGTGGTCCCGCCTCAATAGCAGGAGGTGTTATCGCAAGCCGCAGGAGCGTGACCGCCACAGGACCTGGGACGATCGGCAGGCGGCCAGATGACATTGGTGCCGGGCCCGCCGCCCCGAGGTCAATGCATCCCTCCGCGCGCCGCGCCCGGCAGCTCCTCCAGACACTCCTGATCTAAGACCGTTGCCGCTCGCGCCGGCAAGCGCCGTTTTGGTCGCGGTTCTCCACGGGACGCCGGCTTCTGCTTCGCGCCGGAAGCGATAACGCGATCACCGATCGCCCACTTGACACGCCAGGGCGAGAGCTAGGCCCCGCCGCGCGGATCTCAAGGTGCCGGTCAGCTGGCGGAGCTAGCCCTTCAGCATGGCCACGGCCTCGCCGAAGACCTCGGTGTGACGGTCGACGTCCTGCTCGGTGGTCGTGGGTCCCATGAGCGCCATGTTGTGGAACGGCGTCAGCAGCACGCCACGGTTGAGGGCGTGCAGGTGCAGATAGCGCTCGAGGACGGGATCGGCGGCGGCATGGGCCTCGGTGCCGTTGCGCGCCGGCTCGGGCTGGAAGCGGTACTCGGCGCGGCAGCCGAGCTGGGTCACGTTCCACGCGAGTCCGTGCTCGACCGCGGTCTTCCGCACCCCCTCGGCGAACCGGGCGGCCAGCGGGACGGCGTGCACGTAGCTGCGCTCGGTGAGCACCGCGTCGAGGGTCACCCGCATCGCCGCCAGCGAGAGCGCGTTGCCCGCGAGCGTGCCGCCGACGCCGCCTGTGTCCTCGTAGTCGGCCTCCGGCTGGGCGAGCATCGCGCCCGCAACCTCCTCCGAGAGCCCCAGCGCGCCCGACGGCACCCCGGCGCCGATGGCCTTGCCGATCGTCAGCAGGTCGGGCTCGAGGCCCCAGCGCCCGGTCGCGCCCGCGGGGCCCGCCGAGATCGTGTGGGTCTCGTCGAGCACGAGCAGCGTCGCGTGCCGGCGCGTGATCTGGCGCAGGCCGGCGTGGTAGTCCGCGTCGGGCAGGACGATGCCCATGTTGGTCATGGCGGGCTCGGCGAGCACGCATGCCACGTCCCCGGGGGCCAGTGCCCGCTCGAGCGCCTCGAGGTCGTTGAACTCGACGGCCCGGGTCGTCTGGGCGGGATCGACGGCGGGCCCGACGTTGCCCTCGCGCGAGCGCGTGCCGCCGTCGCCGTCGGCGATGGCGAACGCCTCATCGACCGAGCCGTGGTAGCAGTAGGAGAAGACGAGGACCTTCGGCCGTCGGGTGATCTGGCGCGCGACTCGCAGCGCGGTGCGATTGGCGTCGGTCGCGGTGAGCGTGAACAGCCACTTCGCCAAGCCGAACCGCCGGGAGAGCTCCTCGCCGACCCAGGCGGCGTCCTCGGTCGGCAGCATCATGGTGAGCCCCCGCCCCAGGCGCTCGCGCAGGACGGCCGTCACGGCCGGCGGGCTGTGGCCGGTCATCGCGCCGGTGTCACCGAGGCACAGGTCGACGTAGGCGTGGCCGTCGACGTCGACGACCCGGTTGCCCTCCGCGCGCTCGACCACGATCGGGAACCCGCCGGCCCAGCGCATCATCCACGGCATCGGCACCCCGCCCACGAGCGAGCGCCGGGCGCGGTCGTGCAGCGCGGCCGAGCGCGGATGCTCCGCGCGGAAGCGCTCGAGCTCCTCGTGCAGGAGCGCGTCCAGGCGCGCGCGGTCGACGGTGGGCGCCTGAGGGCGGAAGTCCTGCGGATATGGGGCTGGCATGAGCAGCATTATCTCGCAGCGGCGACATGTTCACCCAACCCGCGCCGGGTGCCGATACAGACAGAGCCGCCCATTTTGGGGGCGCGTCCCATGACTGATCCTCGATTCCAGGACCTGATCGAACTGTCGCGGCGCATGACGTCGAGCCTCGACCTGCTCCCGGTCACCGAGGAGCTGGTCTCCTGGGCGATCCACGCGACCGGCGCGGCGACGGCTGCGATCGCGCTGTGGGATCGCGAGCGCGATGTCCTGATGACGCTGACCGACATCGAGGTCGTCGAGCTCGGCTCGACGAAGCAGTCCGGAGAGATCTACGCGCGGCTCGACGAGTACCCGGCCACCCGGCAGGTGCTGGCGGACCGGCGTGCGGTCAGCATCCATGTCGATCGCGCCGGCGATGACCCCGCCGAGCAGAGCTGGCTTCGCGAATACGGTCTGAGCGCGGCTCTGCTCCTGCCGTTGGTGTCGCGTGGCGAGGCGATCGGGACGATGGAGATCGCGCGGCTGGACGGTGCCTTCAGCGACGACGACGTCGCCTACTGCCAGCTGCTCTGCGACATGGCCGGGAGCGCGGTCGAGAACGCCAAGCTCCACGGCGAGCTGCAGTCGACGTTGGCCCAGTATCAGTCGCTGATCGAGCGGCTACCGGCGGTCACCTACCTGGACGATCTCGAGACCGGAGAGACCCATTTCGTCAGCCCCCAGATCGAGGATCTGTTCGGGATCACGCCCGAGGAGTGGATGGCGGGTCCCGACGCCTGGCTCGGGCCCGTTCATCCCGACGATCGCGATCGCGTCGGCGAGGCGTTCGTCGCTGCGATGGAGGCGCGGGAGCCGTTTCGCGCCGAGTATCGCGTCCAGTCGGCGGACGGCGTCGTGCGCTGGGTGGTCGACCAGCAGGTCATCCTGCCGTCGGTCGACGGACGCCCTGCGCTCACCCAGGGCTTGATCTTCGACATCAGCGATCGCAAGCGCGCCGAGCAGGAGCTCGCCCACCGCGCCAATCACGATCCGCTGACCGGCCTTCCCAACCGCGACCAGTTCCGAAGCCGGCTCGACGACGCGATCACGCACGCGCAGGGCAGCCGGCGATCGCTGGCTGTCCTCTACGTCGACCTCGACGACTTCAAGCTCGTGAACGACAGCTTCGGGCACGCGGCCGGCGACGAGCTCCTGGCCGCCATTGGCGAGCGCCTGCGCGGGGCCAGCCGAGCGGGCGACATCGTCGGGCGAGACGGCGGCGACGAGTTCCTCGTGCTGATGGCAGACCTTCCCGAAAGCCCGCCCCAGGCGACGCGAGCCGCCGAGGACGCGGCAGCGCGGGTCCGTCGTGCACTGCAGCAGCCACTCTCGCTCGGCGCCGTCGAGCTCGACGTCCGCGCGAGCGTCGGGATCAGCCTGTTTCCGTTCGACGCCGCCGACGCCCAGACGCTGCTCAAGCACGCCGACGCCGCCATGTACGAGGCCAAGGCGGCCGGGCGCGACGCCTCCCGCGTCTACCAACCCGGCGCGCGAGACGCCCAGGGACAGCTCGGGCTCGCCGCGCGCCTGCGCCGGGCGATCAAAGACGACGAGCTGACGCTCCACTACCAGCCGATCGTCGACCTCAGGTCCGGCGGCGTGAGGGGCGTCGAGGCGCTCGTTCGCTGGAACGACCCGATCCGCGGCCTGATCGCCCCGGACGACTTCATCCCCCTGGCCGAGCGCACCGGCCTGATCCGACCGATCAGCGAGTGGGTCATCAGCGAGGCGAGTCGGCAAGCCGCGGCCTGGCGAGCCGCCGGTTACGACCACTCGATCTCGATCAACGTCCCGCCCGACACCTGCCAGCAGATCGGCGCAGCCGCGATCGGGCGGTTGATCAAGGCGGCGGGTGGTGAGCCCTCGGGCATCACATTAGAGATGACCGAGTCGGCGATGATGACCCCGCGGCGCGGGCAGAACGACGAGATGGAAGCACTCTGCGCTCTCGGGATCGGGCTCGCCATCGATGACTTCGGGACCGGCCACTCATCGCTCGCGCGGCTCGGGGAGCTCCCCCTCAGCATCCTCAAGATCGACCGCTCCTTCGTTCAGGGCCTGCCGGAGGTCGACACCGCACGAACGCTCGTCACCGCGATCATGTACCTCGGGGAGGGGTTCGGCCTCGAGGTGATCGCCGAAGGCGTCGAAACCGAGGCCCAACGTCAGTTCCTGCTCAAAGCCGGCTGCCGCTTCGCCCAGGGCTACCTGTTCTCACCCCCCGTCGAGCCCGCGGAGATCACCAGCGACTGGCCGCCCGAGGCCCCGACGCCCAAGTGGGCGGATTCCGGCCGCGGGCCCCTGCGGGCCGCGCTCCCGGATCAGGTGACCCTCTAGGGCGTCCTAACCCCGAGTTGTGACGACAGCTCGGGTTCATCTCACCGCTCCCATCTTGCGGGCGCCGAAGACGATATCCGCGGGCACCCTCCCCTTGGTCAACCGGCCCGTGTGGGCGCGATCGCAGTTGTAATAGGCGAGGTACTCGTCGAGGTCTCGTTTGAGCGCGGTGAACTACGGCGCCAGCGAGCGGCTGAACGCCGGTCGCCAGCACTCCTCGAGGATCGTCAGCTGCACCCGCTCGGCGCAGCCGTTGGAGTTCGGTCGCCCGGCCTTGATCCTTCGCTGGCTGGCTCGCTCGGACTCCACCGCTTCGCCGAAGAGCCTCGATCGAAACTCCGAGCCGTTGTCGGTGGTCACCTCTTTGAGCTTCCAACCGGCGGCCTTGAGCTCGCGAGCGACCAGGTGGCAGAGCTCGGCGGTCTGGCGCGCGGTCGGATTGCGCTCGGACGAACGCAGGAAGGCCCAGGTGTAGGCGGAGGCGACGTCGATCGCTGTGTATTGCCAGGTGGTGGTTGAGGTGCACGACCGCGCCGTCGAAGTGGTCCGCCGCGAACGTGCAGCCGGGGCATCCCTCCGGCGTGTTTGGCCCGTGCATGAAGTGGTAGACGATCAGCTGCGAGCGCCCGTCGAAGAGCTCGGCCAGCGTCTTCGGGCCCTCGTCGGTGTCGAAGACGTACTCCTCGTCAACCGGTACCCACGGCAGTTCCTGCCGCTGCCGCGCGAGCTCGTCGCTGCGGCGGGTGAGCTCCTTCTCGCGCTCGAGCAGCTCACGCCGTCCGGCAAGCCACTCCTCACGCGTCCCGACCATGTGCTGGGCCATCTGGTCCCTCCTGTGCTGTTGTGCCGTGGTGCGTAAGTTTTTATCACATAGTTGGAGACACCAACTGACGGATTGTGAATTCCGACTATCGATAGGAGTAGTCTGATGGGGACGGACCCGCGCCGGATGGCAATCGCCCCCCGCATCCTCCAGTGGCCTTACTTCTTGGGGAGCGTGCTTGGGGACGACTGATGAGCGAGACGCCAGGCGAGACTGACCCGGTTCGCAGCAGGCCCGATGGATCCGCCTACAAGGCCCACATGGATGCGCTCACGGCGCGCAACGACGCCGCTCGCAAAGCGGGCAGGGCGGAGCGCAAGACGCGCGAGGAGGCCGAGGAGAGAGGACGGCGTGAGACCAGCGCGCGCCAGGACGCCGACCTGCGCCAGAGAAGCGGCCACGCGGCGCCGAAGCGCACCCGCTCCGCCGGCTAGCCCAACCAGCACCGCCAGCGGCATGATCCCCACGCCGGCCCCGAAGTAGCACGGGGAAGCTCGCGTGCTGTGGGCTAGGGCGCGCGTCGCATGAGGCGCCCGACCGCGGCCATCAGCTCCTCCGTCATGTCCTCCTGCTCATCGCGCTCGGCGCGCGCAATGCAATGCCGCGCGTGGTCATCGAGCAGGCCGAGCGCCACCTTGTCCAGCGCGGCCTGGATCGCGCCGATCTGGGTGAGCACGTCGATGCAGTAGCGCTGCTCCTCGACCATCCCCTGCACTCCGCGCACCTGTCCCTCGATCCGGCGTAGGCGCTTCTGGAGCTCGTCCTTGGTCGCGGTGTACCCGCGCGTCTCGTCGGTCGCCATGGGTCAGAGTGTACCCGTACCCCCGGGGGGTTTCGCTCACATAGTCTGCGCGCCGTGAGCGCGCTCGAAAACCGCACGGTGATCATGTCCGGCGGCAGCCGAGGCATCGGCCTGGCGATCGCCAAGAAGGTGGCGAGCGAGGGAGCCAGGGTGGCGATCCTCGCCAAGACCGATCAGCCGCACCCCAAGCTGGAGGGCACGGTGCACACCGCCGCGGCGGAGATAGAGGAGGCCGGCGGCGAGGCGCTGGCGATCGTCGGGGACGTACGCGACGATGGGCAGGTCGAGGACGCGGTGCGCCAGACCGTGGAGCGCTTCGGCGGCATCGACATCGTGGTCAACAACGCCAGCGCGATCAACCTGGCCCCGATGCGCGACCTCGAGCCCAAGCGCTACGACCTGATGCTCGACATCAACGCCAGGGGCACGTTCGTGCTCACCCGCGCCGCGCTGCCCCACCTGCGCGAGTCCGGGAACGCGCACGTGCTCACCCTCTCGCCGCCGCTCTCGGCCGATCCCAAGTGGCTGGCCGGCCACGCCGCGTACACCCTGTCGAAGATGGGGATGACCATGCTGACGCTGGGCGTGGCCGCCGACGAGGCCGAGGCTCACGTCGCGGCCAACTGCCTGTGGCCGCGCACGCTGATCGCCACTGCGGCCGTCCAGAACCTGCTCGGAGGCGACGAGGCGATGCGCCGGGCCCGTACGCCCCAGATCTACGCCGACTCCGCCGCCGAGATCCTGCGCCGCGACCCGCGCGAATGCACCGGGAACGCCTACATCGACGACGAGGTGCTGGCGGAGGCGGGGATCACCGACCTGGATCGCTACGTGGCGGCCCCGGGCGCCGATCTCGCGCTCGACCTGTTCGTGGACGGCTGGCCGGGCTAGAGGATCCGACTGACGCCGCTCGCTTCGGCCGCCGCCTGTTCCGCGGCCTCCAGCTGGCGCTCCACCAGGTCCAGCCCACGGTCCCAGAAGCCGGGATCGGTGAGGTCCAGGCCCACGATCTGCGCCAGCTCCTCGGGCGGCTTGGAGCCGCCGGTGCGCAGGAGGTCGAGGTAGCGGGGCACGAACGGCGCCCCCTCCTGCTCGTAGCGCTCGTAGACCGAGAGCGCCAGCAGCTTGCCGTAGGCGTAGGCGTACACGTAGCCGGGAGTGGAGATGAAGTGCGGGACGTAGGACCACCATGAGCGGTAGCCGTCGGTGATGTCCACGGCGTCGCCGAGCATGGCGGTCTGGGACTCGGCCCAGAGCTCGCCGAAGCGCTCCACCGACAGCTCGCCCTCCTCGCGCCGCGCGGTGTGCACGAGGTCCTCGAAGTGGTTCATCGCGGTCTGGCGGAACACCGTGGCGATCGTGTCCTCGATCGACTCCGCCAGCAGCGGCAGGCGCGACTCGGGCGTCTCGGCGGACTCCAGCAACCGTCCCAGCGTGACCTCCTCGCCGAAGACCGAGGCGGTCTCGGCCAGGGTGAGGCCGGTGCCCTGGTGAAACACGCCCTGCGGCGCGGCCAGCGCGAAGTGCACGCCGTGACCCAGCTCGTGGGCGAGCGTGAGCACATCGCGGCGCTGCGCGGTCCAGTTGAGCATCACGTACGGGTGCAGCGAGGGCACGGTTGGCGCGCAGAAGGCGCCGCCGCGCTTGCCCGGGCGCACCGGAGCGTCAATCCAGCGCTCGTCGAAGAAGCGCCTCGACAACTCGCCCAGCTCGTCCGAGAACGAGGCGTATGAGTCGGTGACCACCTCACGGGCCTCGGTCCAGGTGAACGCGGCGTCGTCCTGCGTCACGGCCGCCATCCGGTCGTAGTCGGCCAGCTTGTCCAGGCCGAGCAGCCTGGCCTTCAGCCGGTACCAGCGGCGCGGCAGCTCATAGCGCCCGCGCACGGCCTCGACCAGCGCCTGGACCGACTCGTCGGTGGCCTCGTTCGACAGGTTGCGGCTCGCGAGCCAGTGCTCGTAACTACGCAGGCGGTCGTCCACGGCCTTGTCCTGCAACAGCGTGTTGAACACGTACGCGCGCGTCCGCAGTCCCGGTTCCAGCGCCGCGGTGATCGCCTCGGCGGACGTACGCCTCACCTCGCGGTCCGGCGAAAACAGCCGGCTGAGGGCCACGTCGAGGACCACGGGGCCACCGTCCTCGCCCGGCTCGCGCGCCGCCTCGGGCAGGTCCACCACGATCGCCGACGTGAGCTCCGAGAACAGGCGCGACCACGCCGAGCGCCCGGTCTGGCCCTTCTCGGTCACGATCTTCTCCTCGGGCTGGGTCAGCAGGTGCGGGCGGTAGCGGCGCTCCGAGCGCAGGTAGTGGCGGCAGAAGTCCAGCCCATCGCCGGCCAGCAGCTCCTCGGCCCGGTCGTCATCGAGCGCGGCCCACTCGAGCTCGAAGAACAACAGCCGGGTCTGGATCGCGGTCCCGCGCTCCTGCACCTTGGCCACCAAGGCGCCGCGCGCCGGGTCGGCGGTGTCGGTGGCGAAGCGAAGGCTGGCGTAGGAGCCGGCGCGGCCGGCCAGCTCTGAGATCTGCGCCAGCTCGCGCATGGCGTCGGCCAGCCCGTCGGAGGTGAGCTTGGCCACCTTGCCCTCGTGGCGCTCGGCGAAGGCCTCGGCGCGCCGGGCGGCCTCGTCGAGCTGGCGCTGCACTCCGGCCTCGCCGTCGCCCTCCACCAGGGGGTCGAGGTCCCAGGCGGCGCGCTCGAGCTCGGGATCGGTGGCGGGGGCGTCGGACATCTCCCGCAACGCTAGCTTGGCCAGCGTTCTTCTATCAGGACTGGGTAAGGGAGCTGCTCACCCGAAGCGAAAGGCTCACCCCAAGGTGGACCAGCGCAATCTAGGACCGCTCACGGTGCCCGACATCGGGCTCGGCTGCATGGGCATGTCCGCCTTCTACGGCACGACCGACGAGGGCGAGGCGATCGCCACCATCCACCGCGCCCTGGAACTGGGCTGCAACTTCCTCGACACGGCCGAGATGTACGGGCCCTACGAGAACGAGAAGCTCGTGGGCAGGGCCATCGACGGCTGCCGCGATGAGGTGGTGCTCGCCACCAAGTTCGGCATCGTGGCCGACCCCGACGACCCCAAGAAGCGCTCGCTGGACGGCTCGCCGGAGAACGTGCGCCGCTCGATCGAGGGCTCGCTCGAGCGCCTCGGCACCGATCACGTGGACCTCTACTACCTCCACCGCGTGGACCCCGACACACCGATCGAGAACACCGTCGGGGCGATGGCCGAGCTCGTGGAGGAGGGCAAGGTGCGCAACATCGGCCTGAGCGAGGCGTCGGCCGACACCCTGCGGCGCGCTGTGGAGGTGCACCCGGTCGCCGCCCTGCAGACCGAGTACTCGCTGTGGTCGCGCGACGTGGAGAAGGACATCCTGCCGACCGCCCGCGAGCTGGGCGTGGGCTTCGTGGCCTACTCGCCACTTGGTCGCGGCTTCTTGTCGGGCCGGTTCAAGAACCCCGACGAGCTGGACTCCGACGACTTCCGCCGCCACGGGCCGCGCTTCCAGGGCGAGGCCCTGGAGCAGAACCAGCGACTGGTGGCGAAGGTCGAGGAGTTGGCGAACGAGAAGGGCTGCACGCCCGGCCAGCTGGCGCTCGCGTGGGTGCTCGCCCAGGGCGACGACGTGGTGCCGATCCCCGGCACCAAGCGGCGCTCCTACGTCGAGGAGAACGTGGCCGCGGCCGACGTGGAGCTCACCGAGGACGACCTGGCGCGCATCGAGTCCGAGCTGCCAGAGGCGGCCGGCGACCGCTACGACCGGGCGGGCATGGCCTCCGTGCAGTCCTGAAGCACCGCGGCGCCTGGCCCTCCTGCGACGTGAGAGGGTCGCCCGGATTGCACAACAGCACGCTCACGATCGCGGTGGCCACCGCGATCGCCACCGGGCTGGCCATCCCAGCCGCCGTCTACAGCCTGTTCATGTTCATCACGGCTGGCTCGTTTGCGTGGGTGATGAGCCGGCGCAACGCCGTCACCCCCGCGCCCGTGGCCGCCCCCGCGACCTGACCTGCCCTCAAGCCGCTCCAAATGGACGGAAGGCCCCTCAAGGACGGGCCGTGACAGGCCGATCCACTACCAGTGCGCCCAACGTGGATCGGCAGGCCGGGCCTTCTCGCCAAGATCGGGATGGTCACGCTCGTCCCGGTGTTGGTGATGGCCTTCCTGCTGGTCAGGAGCCTGGACGGTTCGGCGCGGTCCGGCGCGCTCGAGCGCGCGCAGCACGAGGGCATCGTCACGGCCCGGCTGCTCGGCGTCGAGAACCTGCGCGCCGGTCTCACCGGCACCCTGTCGGCCTCGGAGCGGCGCGAGCTGGCCCGCGGCTTCAGGCTGGTGGTCTCCGATGGCGAGGTCTCCGGCGCGTCGCTGATCAACCTCAAGGGCCGCATCGTGCAGGCAGTGGACCCCAAGCTGGTGGGCAGCCGGCCACGCTCGCCGCTCCTCGCGGCGGCGCTGCAGGGCAAGTCCGGCGTGGGAGAGCTCGGTGACGCCGTGGATGTCTACAGCGCGGTGGTCGCGCCCGGCGGGGAGCCGCTCGGCGCCCTGCGCGTGCGGATGCCGTCCGGCGCGATCGACGCGACGGTGGCCGACCAGACCGGGCCGGTGTATTTGATCCTCGGGCTGGGACTGGGGGCGCTCTGCCTCGGGCTCGGGCTGGTGTTGCGCGACGCGCGGAGGCGGATGGCGGAGGAAGCCTCGCGCAAGGAGCGCCAGGCGCTCAGCGACGCGCTCACAGGCCTGCCCAACCGCACCCTCTTCAACGAGCTGCTGGAGAAGGCGCTCGCCGAGTGCCCCCGCAACAAACGGGTGGGCGTGCTGCTGATGGACCTCGACCGCTTCAAGGAGATCAACGACTCCCTGGGGCACTTCAACGGTGACCGCGTGATCGAGCGCGTGGGTGAGCGCCTGAATATCATCGTGCGCGAGGGCGACACGGTGGCGCGGCTCGGTGGCGACGAGTTCGCGATGCTGCTCCCGAACATCTCCGATGCAGAGGCGGCCACGGTGGCGGCCCAGCGCGTGCACAAGACGCTGGAGGAGCCGTTCACGGCGGGCGGCCTGGCGCTGAGGGTCGAGGCCAGCATCGGGATCGCGCTCTACCCCGACCATGGCGACAAGGCCGGCAAGCTGATGCGTGCGGCCGACGTGGCGATGTACGCCTCCAAGAAGGGGCACTCCGGTCACGCGATCTACTCGCCCGACCAGCAGCACTACAGCCCGGCGCGCCTCGGTCTCGTGGCGCAGCTCGACCGGGCGATGGCCCAGGGCGAGCTGGTGCTGCACTACCAGCCCAAGGCGCGCTTCGACAACGGCGCCGTGGAGGGCGCCGAGGCGCTGGTGCGCTGGCAGCACCCCGAGCGCGGCCTGCTGCTCCCGGCCGAGTTCATCCCGGTCACCGAGCACACCTCGATGATCCGCCCGGTCACGATCTACCTGCTGGAGCAGGCGCTCGAGCAGGGGATGGTCTGGCGGCGCAACGGGATCGACCTGCGCCTGGCCGTGAACCTCTCGCCCCAGATCCTGCTCGACCTCGAACTGCCCAGGGAGATCCAGCAGATGCTCTCGCGCGTGGGGGCGCCGGCCGAGAGCCTCGAGCTGGAGGTCACCGAGAGCGCCATCATCTATGACCCCCGCCGTGCCCAGATCGTGCTCGAGGGGCTGAGCGCGATGGGCCTGCGGATCGCCATCGACGACTTCGGCACGGGCTACTCGTCGCTGGTGTCGCTGAAGAACCTGCCGGTGAGCACGATCAAGATCGACAAGTCCTTCGTGATGGCCATGAACGAGGACAACAACGACGCCGCGATCGTGAAGTCCACGGTGCAGCTCGGCCGCAATCTGGGCCTCGAGGTGGTGGCGGAGGGCGTGGAGACCCCCAACGCCTGGACGCGCCTGGCGGAGATGGGCTGCGACCTCGCCCAGGGCTACTACCTCAGCCGTCCGCTGGACGGCGCGCGCTTCATGAGCTGGCTCGGCGCCTACGAGGAGAATGTTCTCCGGCGCCGCGCCGCGGCTGCCGCTGCCGGACCCGATCGCTGGGGAAAATCCCGACCGGCCACCGCTGCGCATCGCGGGCGCTGAGTAAGAGCTCCGTAGGAGTCCTCCCGGTCCGCCCGCCGCGCGGGCACAATTGGGCGCGTGAGAGTCCTGGTGGTCGATGACGATCGAGCGGTTCGCGACGCCCTGCGCCGTGCGCTGACGCTCGGGGGCTACGAGGTGCGCTTGGCCGAGAATGGTCGCCAGGCCCTCGAGCAGGCCGGCACCGCCACGCCCGAAGCCGTGGTGCTCGACGTCGGTATGCCCGACATCGACGGCCTCGAGGTGTGCCGGAGGCTGCGCAGCCAGGGCAACCGCGTGCCCGTGCTGATGCTCACGGCCCGCGATGCCGTGAGCGATCGCATCGACGGCCTCGACGCCGGCGCCGACGACTACCTGGCCAAGCCATTCGACGTCGGCGAGCTCAAGGCGCGCCTGCGCGCGCTGCTGCGGCGGGCCGGCACCGAGGGGGACCCCGACTCGCTGTCCTTCGAGGAGCTGCGCCTGGACGCCGGCCGGCACGGCGCGCAGGTGGGGGACGCCTTCGTCGAGCTCACCCGAACCGAGTACCTGCTGCTGGAGCTGCTGATGCTCAACCCCAGGCGGGTGCTCACCCACAGCCTGATCTACGAACGCGTGTGGGGGTATGACTTCGGCCCCACCTCCAATGCCCTGCGCGTTTATGTGGGCTATTTGCGGCGCAAGCTCACGGCCGCCGGGTCGCGCGAGCTGATCCACACGGTGCGCGGCGTGGGCTACGTGCTACGCGAGCCGTGAGCCTGCGAACGCGCATCGCCGCCGTAGCCGGCCTGGCCGTTGCGGTGGCCGTGCTCGGCGCAGCGGTCACCGTGTACGTGGCGATCCGCTCCGAGTTGCGGGGCGAGGTGGACCGCTCCCTGCGCGAGCGCGCGACGGCGTTTCGGGACCCCGGCCCGATGGGCGACGAAGGCCTCGGTGGTCCTCCGCCCCCGCTGCGCGAGCGGCTCCGGCCGCCCGGTGACGGGCCGCCTGCCTTCGGCGGAGCGTCGGGCTTCGTGCAGCTGGTGAAAGCAGACGGAAGCGCCACCGGCCCTCCCGGCGGGCGGGCCCTGCTTCCGGTGGACGAGGCCACGCTGGAGATAGCGGCCGCACGCTCCGGTGAGCGGCTGGCCGACGCCGAGGTGGACAGTACCCACGTGCGAGTGCTCACCGCGGGCACGCCGTTCGGCGCGGTGCAGGTGGCCCGGCCGCTCGACGAGGTGGACAGCGTGCTCGACCGCGTGCTCATCGTGCTGATCGTGGTGGGCCTGGCGGGCATCGCCCTCGCGGCGGGCCTGGGAGCGTTGGTAGCGCGCACCGCGCTCGCGCCCGTGGCGCGCTTCACGCGCCGGACCGAGGCGCTCACGGCCGACCCGGATCCGTCACAGCGGATGGAGGAGGGTGGCCGCGACGAGCTCGGCCGCCTCGCGGCCAGCTTCAACGCCACCCTCGACGCGCTCGAGAGCTCAATAGCAGCCCAGCGCCATCTGGTGGCCGACGCCGGGCACGAGCTGCGTACGCCGATCGCCAGCTTGCGCGCCAATATTCAAGTGCTCGAGGACGCTGAGCGGCTTCCCCCGGAGGAGCGAGCGGGGCTGCGCGCCGACATCATCGAGGAGCTGGACGAGCTCACCAGCCTCGTGGGGGACGTGGTGGAGCTGGCCCGGGGGGCGAAGCCCGCGGAGGCGCTGGACGACGTTCGCCTGGACCTGGTGGCGCAGGCGCTGGCCGAGCGCTTCGAGAGGCGCGCCGGCGATGTGAACATCCAGGTGGAGGCCGAGCCCACGCTGGTCCGCGGCGACCCGGAGCGGATCGGCCGGGCGGTCTCGAATCTGCTCGACAACGCGTGCAAGTGGAGCCCGCCGGGGGGCACGGTGGGGCTGTGCGTGAAGAACGGAAGGGTCAGCGTGCGCGACCGGGGGCCCGGCTTCGACGAAGGCGACCTGCCGCGGGTGTTCGAGCGCTTCTATCGCTCCGACGGCGCCCGCTCCATGCCCGGGTCCGGCCTTGGATTGGCCATCGTGCGCCAGACCGCCGAGGACCACGGCGGATGGGCCGAGGCCGCCAACGCACCCGGCGGCGGCGCCCGGGTGGCCGCCGGCTTCGGGCCGGTCGTGCCTCTACCCGACGAGGCGATCAGCGGCACTCCGCCGCTCTCTTAGGCAGCTCCTACGCGGAGGCGACGTGGCGCTTACGCGCGACCGCCACGGTGGCCACACACCGTTCTCTACGAAGGAGGCAGACGATGGACAGGTCACTCTGGATGAAGGTGGGAGCCGTGGCGAGCGCCTGCGCGGTGCTGGGCGCGGCGGGCGGGATCGTGGGCAGCGCCGCGGCGCCGAGCTCGGACTCGAAGGCCCAGAGCCGGCCGGGCTCGGACTCCGAAATGCGCCGCGCGCCGCGCGGCCACCGTCACGGCCTGCGCCTCGGCGTGGGCGGCCCGCCCGTGCACTCGGAGGCGGTCGTGCCGAACGAGGACGGCGACGCCTTTGAGACCGTCACGAGCGACAGCGGCAAGGTGAAGTGGGTCTCCGGGTCGGAGCTCACCGTGACCACCGGTACCGACGACGCCGACTACAAGGACGTGACGATCGACGTCGCCGACAACGCGGTGATCCGCCGCAACGGCCGCAAGGCCGAGCTGTCGGACCTCAAGGCCGGCGACCGCGTGCACGTGCTGCAGGCCCCCAGCCGGACCGTCGTGATGGCCCAGGACGCGGCCACAGCCAAGAGGATGCGCGATCGCCTGCGCCGCTTCCGGCCGGGCGACGGCGACCGCATGGGCCCGCCTCCGGGGCCGCATCCCGAGATGCGCGGCTTCGGCGGCCCACCGCCCCTGGGCTGACCCAACCCTCCCCCGCAAGCGGCAGGAAGGCGGGTGCGGTGCGGCGAAGGGTGGTCTGGCGATGCACCTCCAGACGATCCCCGAAGCCGCCCGCACCTGCGGCCGCAGTCCCCGCGAGATAAGGCTCATGATCGAGGACGGCCGCCTGGCAGCCGTCCGGCACGGGGGCCGGTGGCTGATCGAGCCGCTCGACCTGCCCGGCAGCCAGGGCCCTCCGGTGGCACCGGAGCCCGATCGCTGGGAGCGCCGCGCCGAGTCCGAGTTCCTGCCCGGGATCCACCCCCGGCGCCATCCGGTCGAGCCGGTCCCCCAGCCGGACACCGACCGCGTGCTGTCGCTCGAGGCCGAGCTGCGCGAGATGCGCTCGCAGCTCGACTCCGCCCGCATCCGCATCTCCGAGCTCGAGGCTTCGGGCTTCGGGCGGGCGCTGCGCGGGTCGGGGGAGCGCGGCGCCCTGGCGCCACTGTTTCGCCCGACCACCGACGCCTAGTCGGGACCAGCTCTCGCCACGTGCAGCTCGACGGCCTCTATCTGGCGCTGTCCGTAGGAGCCGGTGTAGACGGGGCCGGCGGCGCTCACGCGGTCGCCGATGCGGGGGAGCGGCCTCGGGCGCAGTCCCCGCCGCACGTCGATCACGCTGATGCCCGGTGCCGTCAGGCCCTGGCGGCTGACGAGGACGAGATGGGCGTCGCCGTCGCCGTCGGGGTCCACGGCCTCCACGTAGGTCACCCGGCCGGAGGCGCTGCGGCACCCGGGGGCGGCATCCGCCGGGCAGCGGGCGCGTCGGAGCGACTGGGTGCCGGGGGGTTGCGGCTCGGCGCGGGGCCTTGCGGTTGCGCGTCGTTCCGGATCGTCGTCACAGCCCGAAACTGAAAAAAGCAGCATTAAGGGGACCAGAAGCTGGAGCCTGGCTGTCAGGGGGCCGCCTATGGTCAGTTGTCTGGCCAAGCGGGGATAGCTGTAGCGGAAGCGCCGCGGAACGGGGATCGCGGCCCACTGGCTATCCGGAGGTTCGATGCCCATCGCTCGTAGGACGCTGATGCTGCTGCTCGCCGCGTGCGCGGCCCTCGCCATCTCCGCGACGCCGTTGATGGCGATCGTGGGCGGCAACAACGCAACGCAGGACGAGTACCCATCGGTGGCCAAGATCACCTTCGGGCTGTTCTCCTGCACCGGCACGCTGATCGCCCCGGACACGGTGCTGAGTGCGGGCCACTGCAGCTCGGTGACCGGCGGGACCGGCGTCGGATCGCCCGCCGCCTACCCGCCCCAGGCCATCAACGTCCGGGTCGGCGGCACCCGGTCCGGTGAGGGCGAGCAGGTGCCCGCGAAAAGCGCCACGGTGCACCCCAACTACCTCTTGAACGCGGGCTATGACATCTCGATCATTAAGCTCACCCGCAACTCGGTGAAGGCGCCGATCAAGGTGGCGGGCGCCGCCGAGGGCGGCCTCTGGACGCCGAGCACCCTGGAGACGATCGTCGGCTGGGGCACCACCTCCGAGGGCGGGAGCGCGCCCAACGTCCTGCAGGAAGCGCAGGTACCGATCACCACGGACGAGTACTGCTCCGGGGCCTACGACGACTTCGATGCCACCACCATGGTCTGTGCGGGCTTCCCGCAGGGCGGCGTGGACACCTGCCAGGGCGACTCCGGCGGGCCGATGTTCGGCCGCACCGCGGCCGACGAGCTGCGCGTGGTGGGCGCCACGAGCTTCGGCGAAGGATGTGCCCGGCCGGACAAGCCTGGCGTGTACGCCCGCGTGGGCGACACGACGCTGCGCGAGTGGATTCGCGGGCAGGCGCCCGCCGGCGTCAACTGACCCAAACGGGGCCGAAACCCGGTGTTGGGCTGGCTTTGGGTCCATATGCAACCCAAATCCAGCCCGCGGGCTATCGCCGGAGCTTGGCCTCCAGCGCGGCCAGCACCTCCGCGGGGCGGTCGTGGACCTGATGCCAGGTGAAGCGCAGCGTCTCGTAGCCGGCCGCCGCGAGCAAGGCGTCTCGCGTGCTGTCTTCCTCGCGCTGCGCCGCGCGATCATGGGAGGCGCCGCCGTCAGTCTCCACCACGACGCCCGGCTCGCGCCACAGGAAGTCGACCGTGAAGGGCCCGATCGCGACGTTCACTTCGGGCTGCTCCAGCCCGCTGGCCGTCACCAGCTCGTAGAACGCCTCCTCGAGCGTGGTCCGGGTGCGCGTGGTTCCCGGCTCGTGACGGCATAACGCCGCACGCAGACGCGTGGCACCGATTCGGCCGCCGTTTCGGTGGAGCGCGGCGTGCAGGGTCGGTTCATCGAGGCGCTTCAGGTACTCGGCCTCATCGAGCGCCCGCTCGAGCGTGCGTGTGGACACGGTCTCCGCCAGGTCGATCAGGGTTCGGGGCAGCGAGGTGACGGGGATGCCGCGGCAGCGGGTCACGTCCACACGATCAAGGCGGCGAGGCCTGTGTACGCGAATGCCGTCGCGCGACCGTGCATTGCGGCGGGGGACCGAGACGTCGATCGTCACGGGGTCGATCTCCCGCAACTCCCAGAGCACGCCGGCCGACAGGTGGCTCAGAACCGCGCCGGGGCCACAGGCCAGAACCGCAGCGGCCCAGCGGCGTTCCCGGGTGGGAGGGGCTAGACCCACCGAATACACGCCACGCCGGCAAGCGATCAGACGCCCGGTCTTCAGCCGATGCTTGATCGCCTCGGCCCCGAGGCCCAGGGCCAGCAGCTGCGCCCGGCTGATCCTTCCCTGCTGGCGTGCCGCGAGCCGGTGAATTCGCCGTTCCCGCTCGATTGGGCTGGCTTTGGGTTGCATATGGACCCAAAGCCAGCCCAGCGCCCGTTTCGCCCCCCTGGTCCGCTTAGAAGTTCTTCGTGCGCCGCGCGGTCTTCACGCGCGCGCCCTTGGCCAGCTCGCTCTTGCGCAGGCGCACGGCGGCGGGCGTGACCTCCACGCTCTCGTCCTCGCGCAGGAACTCCAATGCCTGGTCGAGTGAGAGCTTGCGCGCGGGCACCAGGCGCACCAGCACGTCGGCGGTGGAGGAGCGGATGTTGGTCAGGTGCTTCTCCTTGATCGCGTTCACGTCGAGGTCCTCGGCGCGCGCGTTCTCTCCCACGATCATGCCCTCGTAGACCTCCTCGCCGGGCCCCACGAACAGCGTGCCGCGTTCCTGCAGGCCGAACAGGGCAAAGGATGCGGTCTCGCCGCGGCGGTCGGCCACCAGCGAGCCGGTCGGGCGGGTGCGCATCTCGCCCGCCCACGGCTCCCAGCCGTCGAACACGTGGTGGAGGATGCCGGTGCCGCGCGTCTCGGTGAGGAACTCGGTGCGGAAGC
>JBBPIK010000034.1:5503-26343 GCA_038040415.1 Actinomycetota bacterium | reverse complement strand
CCCGTTCGCGGCTTTGCTCCAGGGCAAGCCCTGGTTCGTCGCTCCACTTGCATGTATGAGGCACGCCGCCAGCGTTCGTCCTGAGCCAGGATCAAACTCTCCGTGAAAAGTGACTCGAGGGTTTCAACCCGGCGCCCCAGTCACGGGGTGCCGGCTCCTCTGTCTCAGAGAGTTGTCATGCCTGGCTGGCCACCGAGTACACAATCCGGCGACCGACATGACAGGGTTGTTGGCCCACCGCGTGGCCGAAGCCACCACGGCGGGTCGGACGTGGTTCACGAGCCTCGGGAACTTCGTTCCCTCGGCTCGCGCGCTGCTCAGTTTTCAAGGACCGCTTCGTGCCTGCGCGGAGGAACTCTCCGGGCAACCACGATCCGCCCCAAAGGCGACCAGCGAGTATATCGCCCCAGCTCGCCCGGCACTCGCCGGTGTGAAACTGACCCACCGGCACTCGTCCCAGGTGAGCTGAGCCGTCAGCCGCCCTGCGCCACACGCAACCGTCTGTGGCGGCGCTTGCCGACCTGAAGCACCTCGCCGTCGAGCTCCGACGCGGGCACGTCGAGCCGCCCGGCCTCCAGCACGGTCCCCGCGATCCGCACTCCACCCTGGTCGATCAGGCGGCGCGCCTCGCTGCGGCTGAGGCCGAAATGCTCGGCGAGCAGGGCCGGCACGTGGACCGACCCGTTCGGGCCACTCGCCTCCACCGCCGCCTCGGCGATCTCGTCGGGAAGCTCTTTCCTCACGTGCAGCCGGTTGAAGCGCTCCTCCGCGGCGGTCGCCGCGCCGGCGCCGTGAAAGCGCTCCACGAGCCGCCGGGCGAGCTCGCGCTTGGCCTCCCCCGCGTGCGCGCTGGGATCGAGCTCCGCCCCCAGCAACAGCCGGTAGTACTCCCCCATCGCCGTGTCGGGCACGCTCATCAGCTTCCCGAACATCTCCTCCGGGGCCTCCGTGACCCCCACGTAGTTGCCGAACGACTTGCTCATCCGCCGCACCCCATCCGTCCCGGGCAGGATCGGCATCGTCACGATCGACTGCGCCGGCCGATCGAAGGCCGCCTGCACGTCCCGCCCGAACAGCAGGTTGAACTTCTGATCGGTCCCCCCCACCTCCACGTCGGCCTCGACCGCCACGGAGTCATAGCCCTGGAGCACCGGGTACAGCAGCTCGAGGATCGAGATCGGCTCCCCCGCCTGCATCCGCCGGCTGAACTCCTCCCGCTCGAGCAGGCGGGCCACCGTGAACCGTCGCACGAGCCCGAAGAGCTCGTCGCTGCCCATCGCGAGCCACTCGCTGTTGCGGCGGATCTCGGTGCGCTCCGAATCCAGCACCTTGAACGCCTGCTCCTGAAAGGTCCTGGCGTTGGCTGCGATCTGCTCCTCGGTCAGCACCGGGCGCTCCGCCGCCCGCCCGCTGGGATCGCCGACGCGAGCCGTGTAGTCACCGATGATCAAGACCACCAGGTGCCCCGCGTCCTGAAAGGCACGAAGCTCGTCCAGCACCACCACGTGCCCCAGGTGGATGTCGGGGGCGGTGGGATCGATTCCCAGCTTGACCCGCAGCGCCTCCCCGCCCGCGAGCTGCTCCGCCAGGCGCCCCTCCGGCAGGGCCTCGACCGCGCGCTCGATCAGGCGCCGCGCCGGCCCAGCAGCTCCGGAATCCGTCATCGGCCCAATGCTAGACTGACGCGCCGCCGCTGCGGGTTTGCGTCCTGCGCGCGGTCCTTGGGTAATCGTTGACTGGGCGGACCGCTTCGCCGCGTTCGCTCGCGCCGAGCGACTTCCCGAGATGGCCATCATCCGAGCGAGACCAGATGCCTCCTAGGATCAGACTGCCCCGGCGCCGCCCCCCCGACGGGGCGACGGGGGCGGCACGGTCCCCGCGCCTCGACGACCCCCAACAGCCTGCCAGCAACGGAGAGGGGCCGGACGGCAGCGGTCCCGACGGCGGCGAATCGTCCTCGCCCGACTCGCCTGCGGCCCCAGCGCAACCGCCTCCGAGCCGGCGCCCGAAGCTCAAGAAGCTGCGCTTCGCGCTCGTCTTCGTGGGCCTCTCGGTGCTCGCCTTCGTGTCCTGGATCTTCGGGATCATGATGGCGGTCGCGGGCGACCTGCCCCAGCTCGAGAGCCGCGCCCAGTTCGAGAGCGCCGAGAACTCGATCCTCTACGACATCAATGGCGAGAAGATCGCCACCCTGACCAACAACCAAGGGCGCATCCTGGTCGGCTCGGCGGACATCGCCCCCGCGATGAAGCAGGCCACGGTCGCGATCGAGGACCAGCGCTTCTACGAGCACCGCGGCATCGACTACCAGGGCATCGGCCGCGCGGTGTTTCAGGACATCCTGCAGCGAGGCGCCACGCAGGGCGGGTCGACGATCACACAGCAGTTCGTCAAGAACGCGCTTCGGAATCAGCTCAACCGCACCGTGTTCGAGAAGCTGCGTGAGGCGGCCCTTGCCTACCAGCTCGAGCGTCATTGGGACAAGGACAAGATCCTCACCGAGTACCTGAACGTGATCTATTTCGGCCAGGGCGCCTACGGGATCGAGGCGGCGGCCAAGACCTATTTCGGTTGGAACCACCCCGGCTGCGGCGACACTGGAAGCCGCTGTGCATCGCAGCTGCTGCCCTGGGAGGCGGCGATGATCGCCGGCCTGATCTCGAACCCCAGCGGCTTCGACCCCAAGATCGCTTCGGAAGCCGCCACTGCGCGACGAAACCTGGTGCTCCAGAAGATGGCCGATCAGGGCTACCTCGCCCAGGAGGAGGCCGAGCAGTACTCACGCGAGCAGCCACCCGCTCCGGAGCAGATCAAGACTCCGGAGGAGGACTCAAGGGCTCCCTACTTCTCCTCCTGGCTCCGCCAGCAACTGGTCGACAAGTACGGCGCCGGAGAGGCCTTCGGCGGCGGGCTCCACATCAACTCCACCCTCGACCTCTCGCTCCAGGAGGAGGCGCAGCAGATCGCCTACGACCGCACCGCCGGGGTCGGCCTGAGCTCCGCCGTGGTGGTGCTCGCCAACGACACCGGCGGGGTGCGAGCGATGGTCGGCGGCTACGACTACCGGGAGCAGCCCTTCAACCTCGCCACCCAGGGCCAGCGGCAGCCGGGCTCCGCCTTCAAGCCGTTCACGCTGGTGACGGCGCTCGCGCAGGGCATTTCCCCCGACGCGGTCTACACCTCGGAGCCGAAGGCGCTCCCCTTCGAGACGCCGGGAGTCAAGGCGCCACAGACGTTCGAAGTCGAAAACTACGAGGACAACTACCTGGGGAGCGCCTCGATCGCCACCGCGACGACCTACTCCGACAACTCGGTGTACGCGGAGCTGGGCCTCCAGGTTGGCACCGAGAACATCGCCAAGACCGCTCAGGAGATGGGGATCGAGACAGCGATCTCGACCAACCCGGCGATGATCCTCGGCGGCCTCGAGCAGGGGGTCACCCCGCTCGACATGGCGCACGCCTTCCAGACCCTGGCCCACGACGGCCAGCGGGTCAGCGGCACGATGGCCACCTCAGACGGCGCCCCGATCGGGATCCAGAAGGTCAGCGACGAGCGACCCGGCTTGGGCGGCGACGTGGTCGAGACCAACACCGGCGACCCGGGCCAGGACAGGGTGGAGACCGAGCAGGTGATCTCCCCCGAGATCGCCGCCACCGCCCGGTCGATCCTCGGGACGGTGGTCTCCCAGGGCACCGGCACCAGCGCCGCGACCGGCGCCACCGTCGAGTGGGGCAAGACCGGCACGACCGAGAACAACGGCGACGCCTGGTTCGTCGGCGCCACCGAGGACGTCACAGTCGCCGTCTGGGTTGGACACGCCAATTCCGTGAAGCCGATGCTGACCGAGTTCGGCGGCGGGCCAGTGGACGGCGGCACGATCCCCGCCCTGATCTTCCACGACGTCGTGCTCGCATACGACCAGCTGAGCCCCGACCGGGAATCCGACGAGGAATCGACCACAGACGCGCCTGCCACCCAGCCGCCGGCAACGCCATCGCCCACGCCCTCCGGGCCGGCTCCCTCCGAGACCCAGGGCGACACCCAGCAGCAGGCGCCCGCCCCATCGCCGTCCGGCGGCGGCGACTCGGGCGGCACCGGCGGGGGCGTCTCGGCCGGCTAGAGGAGAACCCCCAGCTAGGGGAGCGGCCGCGAGAGGTACTCGCTGCCGGCGGCGCAAAAGCGCCAGGGAAGCTCGGCGGCGCGGCTGATGCCGATTCGGGGACCGGTCGCAACCGCCACCTCGCGCCAATCCTGGTCGCGGCTCCGCAGCTCGAAGGGGGCCTCCGTGAGCGGCGCCCGGTTCATCTCCAGCCCGATCCCGAGCGCTTCGGTCAGCTTGCCCGGCCCCGAGCACAGCTCGTGCGCGCGCTCGCGGCCACGGCACCGGGCCATCCGCTCGACCCCCCAACGCGGCTCGAGCGCCCGGATCAGCACCGCGGCGGCCGTGCCCTCGGGCTCGCAGACGAAGTTGAGGCATGAATGGACGCCGTAGGAGAGGTACACGTAGGCGTGCCCGGGCGGCCCGAACAGGGGCTCGGTTCGCGCCGTCAGGCCGACGTGCGCGTGACAGGCGGGGTCATCGCGCTCGTAGCTCTCACACTCCACGATCACCCCGCCGACCCCGTCGAACAGCAGCGCGCAGCCGATCAGGTCGGGGGCAACGTCTTGCACGGAGCGATCGAAGAAGTCGGCTTCGAGCCCCTTCGAGACGAGCAGTTGCGAGCTCATCCCCGGATCTCGTCGAGGGACGCCCTGGCGGCCTCGAGCTGCTCGGCGAGCCGTGCCGACGCGGTGCCGCCCGTGGAGCCCTTCGACTCCAGCGATTGCTCCAAGCCCAACGCCTCGTAGTAGGAGTCGTCGAGCAGCTCTGAGTGGCGGCTCAGCTCCTCCGGGGTCAGTTCGGACAGGGCCTTGCCCTGCTCGAGCGCCTCGCGCACCAGGCCGCCGACCACGCCGTGGGCCTCTCGAAACGGCATCCCCTTGCGAACCAAGAGGTCGGCGACGTCGGTCGCGGCCGCGAACTCGTCGGCGGCGGCCTCGGCGAGCCGCTCGCGGTCGAAGCTCAAGCCCCCGAGCATGCGCTCGGCCGCCTCGAGGCAGAGCTCCAGGTTGTCGACGGCGTCGAACAGCGCCTCCTTGTCCTCCTGGAGGTCCTTCGAGTAGGCGAGCGGCAGGCCGTGCATCACCCCCGCGAGGGTCAGGAAGCCGGAGGCAATCCGCGGCGCCTTGGCTCGCAGGAGCTCCGCCGCGTCGGGGTTCTTCTTCTGCGGCATGATGCTCGAGCCCGAGGAGAAGTCCTCTGCCACCTCGCAGAAGGAGAACTCGTCGCTCGACCAGAGCACGATCTCGGCGCCGAGGCGCGAGAGGTGCACGGCGCAGATCGCCGCCGCGGCGAGATAGTCGAGAACGAAGTCGCGATTGGAGACCGCGTCGATCGAGTTGGGCGCCACCGATTCGAAGCCCAGGTCGCGGGCGACGGCATCTCGATCCAGGTCCCAGTTCAGCCCGGCCAGCGCCCCTGAGCCGAGGGGCAGCTCAGCGGCGGATTCGCGAGCCTCGCCAAAGCGCGCCGCGTCGCGCCCCAGCATCCAGAAGTAGGCGAGCAGGTGATGCCCCAGATAGACGGGTTGCGCACGCTGCAGGTGCGTGTAGCCGGGCATCGGCCAGCCGGCGTGCCGCTCCGCCAGCTCCAGCAGGCGCGCCATCAGCGAGGCGGCGAGCTCTCTAGCCCGGCCCGCATGGTCGCGCACGTACAGGGCGACGTCGGTGGCCACCTGGTCGTTTCGGGAACGGCCGGTGTGGAGCTTGCCTCCAAGCGGTCCGATGACCTCGGTCAGGCGCCGCTCGATCGCCATGTGAACGTCCTCGTCGCCCTCGAGTGGGAAGGAGCCGTCCTCGAGCTCCCGGGCGACCGCGTCGAGGCCCTGCTCCATCCGGGCCAGCTCGCCGGTGTCCAACACCCCTGCCGCGCATAGGGCGCGCGCGTGCGCCTTCGACTGCTCGACGTCGTACGGCGCCAGGCGCAGATCGAAGCCAATCGAGGCGTTGAGGCGCTCGAACAGCGGGTCGGGCGGGTCGCGGAAGCGAGCCATCGCGCCAGTGTATGAACAGGGTAGGCTGGCGCGCCGATGAGGTTCCTGATCACGGGTGCCACCGGCAAGGTCGGTAACGCGGTCGCCCGCCGGCTGGCCGATCGTGGGGACGAGGTCGTGGCGCTGGTTCGCAACCCGGCGAAGGCGCGCGAGGTGCTTCCGCCCGGCGTCGAGCTCGCCTTGGGGGACGTCACCGACCCGGGCTCCATCCGGGAGGCGGCCGGGGGCGTCGAGGGCGTCTTCAACTGCATGGGGCTGTTCGAGCAGTGGTTCGCCGACCCGGGCATCTTCGACCGCGTGAACGCCGAGGGGGCTCGCAACGTCGTGGCGGCGGCCCGCGAAGCGGGCGCCAGGCGCCTGGTCCACACTTCCACCTTCGACGTCTTCCACGCCGAGACAGGCGGCACGGTGTCGGAGCGGGCCGTCGCCGAGTACCCGAAGGGCACCGCGTACGAGCGCTCGAAGCAGCGAGCCGAGGAGCTGATCCTGGATCAGGCGAAGGATGGAATCGAGCTGGTGATCGCCAATCCGTCGAGCGTCTACGGCCCCGGCCCCTGGCAGGGAACGGGGCTCGACCGGGCGATTCGCGACGCGATCCGCCGTCGCCTGCCTGCCGTCCCACCGGGAGGAATGACCTTCGTCCACGTGGACGACGTTGCAGCGGGACATCTGGCGGCGTTCGAGCGCGGCACGCCCGGCGAGCGCTACCTGCTCACCGACGGCTACGCGACATTGCGGGAGATGCTTTCGGTGGCGGTCGAGGAGGCCGGCCGAGGCTGGGTCCCGCCGACCCTGCCGGTCCCGCTCGCGAAGGCGATGGCGGCCACGGGCGAAGCGGCCTCCCGGCTGATCCGGCGACCGCCCCTGCTGGGCACCGGCCAGCTCCACTTCCTGCTCTGGCAGGCGCGGGCCGACAGCTCCAAGGCGCGCACCGAGCTTGGCGTCGAGTTCAGGCCCTGGGAGGAGGGCATCCGCAGCACGGTGCGCTGGATGATCGACGGGGGCAGGGTGTGAGCTACGAAACCCTGCGATACGAGCTCGCCGAGCAGGTCGCGGTACTGACGCTGAATCGTCCGGAGCAGCGCAACGCGGTCAGCCGCCAAGATGAATACCGAGCTGCATGACGCTTGGCGCCGGTTTCGCGACGACGATGACGCATTCGTCCTCGTGCTCACTGGGGCGGGCAGCGCGTTCTGCGCGGGATGGGACCTGGCCGACGCCGCCGAGTGGCCGATGCCCGAATGGGACGAGTTTCGCCGCAGCGTCTACGAGCTGCCCGGAGCCTGCGGCTACACGCGCAAGGTTGACGTGTTCAAGCCGTAATCGCTGCCGTCAACGGCTGGGCCGTCGCAGCCGGCCTCGAGACGGCCCTGCTCGCCGACATCCGCATCGTGGCCGAGAACGCGGTCTTCGGGGCGCTGGAGCGACGCTGGAACATCGTCGCCGGCGACGGCATGACCGTGCGCCTGCCGCTGGCGGTGGGGTACGCGAAGGCGATGGAGCTGATCATCACCGGCCGCCCGGTCGATGCCGAGGAGGCGCTGCGAATCGGGCTGGCGAACGAGGTCGTGCCCGAGGGTCGAGCGCTCGAACGGGCGCTCGAGCTGGCCCGCGAGATCGCGGCACTCCCGCAGGGGGCGATTCGGACCGACAAGGAAACGATGGTTCGAAACGTCGGCAGGACGCTCGAGGAGCAGCTCCGAAACGAGGGTGACGCAACGATCTCGATGTGGATGAGGCGTGACTCGCACGCAATCGGCGCCCGGGCCTTCAAGGAGGGCCGCGACCCCGAGTGGCCCCACCACGGGCTCTGAGCCCGTTGGCGCTCAGGCCGGCGCGCGCAGGCCCAGCGCAGCGGCCAGCGCGCCAGTCACCGTTTCCACCTCTGCCTCGCCCATGGCGGTGAAGAAAGGCAGCGCCAGCGAGCGCCGCGACACCCTCTCGGCGACCGGGAACTCCCCCTCCCGGTGCCCGAAATGCTCCCGGTAGTGCCTCATCAGGTGGATGCAGGGCAGGTAGGCCTTGGCGGCCACGCCCCGCTCGGCGAGCGCCGCGATCACCCCCTCCCGGTCGGCGTCTTCGGGTAGCTGGACCACGTACACGAACCAGCTCCGCCGCTCGGCCCCGCGATCCGCGCAGGGCAGCACCAGGCCGTCTGGGTCTCCTTCGCCGGCGGGGCCGGCGCCGATGCCGGCCAGGCGCTCGCCGTAAAGGGCGGCGACCCGGGCGCGCGCGCCCAGCAGCGCCTCGGCCCGCTCGAGCTGCGCGATTCCAAGCGCCGCCTGAAGGTCCGTCAACCGGTAGTTGAACCCCAGCCGATCGTGCGACAGCCAGCCCATGTCCTCGGCTCGGCCCTGGTTTCGCTCGCTGCGCAGCCGAGCGGCGATCTCCGGCGACGGGGCGACGATCACGCCCCCCTCCCCCATGGTCAGCTGCTTGTTGGCGTAGAAGGCAAAGGTCGCCAGGTGGCCGCGCGCGCCCACACGGATGCCCTCCGCGTCCACGGCCCCGGCCGCCTCACAGGCGTCCTCCAGCATGCCCAGGCCGGATTGCTCAGCCACCGCCTCCAGCTCCGGCAGCGCCGCTGGGTAGCCGAAGATGTCGACGGGCAGCAAGCCAACTGTGTCGTCATTCAGCGCGGAACGGGCCGCCGACGGGTCCAGGTTGAGGGTCAGCGGGTCGATGTCGCAGAAGACGGGGATCGCCCGCTCGTAGAGCAGGCAGTTTGCCGAGGCGACGAAGCTGAACGGGGTCGTGATCACCCTGTCCCCCGCACCCCAGCCGAGCGCTCGAACGCCGAGGTGGAGCGCGGCGGTGCCGGAGGAGACCGCAACCGCTTCGTCGACCCCCAGCCAAGCGGCGAACTCTCGCTCAAAGCGCTCCAGCACCGGTCCCAGCGAGAGCCGCCCGGAGCGCAGCACTTCCAGCGCCAGCTCCTCCTCGCGCGCACCGAGCTCGGGGCGCGCGAGCGGAATCGGCTCGCCCTCGCTCACGAAGGCGCTGGCGCCCGCTGGGAGGCGGGCTCGGCCGCCTGCTCCGGCCGGCCCGCTGCTCTCCGCGGCTGGAACGCGTACTCCAGCGAGTCGACGAGCGCCTCCCACGACGCCTCGATGATGTTCTCCGAGACGCCGATCGAGCCCCAAGACTCCTGCCCGTCGGAGGAGTCGAGCAGGACACGCGTCACCGCCCCCGTTCCGTGGTGCGCATCGAGGATCCTGACCTTGTAGTTGACCAGCTCGATCTCGGCCAGGTGCGGATGGAGGTCGGTGATCGCGTCGCGCAGCGCCCGGTCGAGCGCGTTCACCGGCCCGTTCCCCTCGGCGGTCCTCACGTAGCGCCGGCCGTCGACCCAGATCTTGATCGTCGCCTCCGTCTCGACCTTGCCATCGGCGCGCTTCTCGGTGATCACCCGGAAGCCCTCGAGCCGGAAAAGGGGCTCGTAGGCGCCGGTCTCCCGTCGCAGCAACAGCTCGAACGAGGCATCGGCCGCCTCGTACTGGTAGCCGCGATGCTCGCGCTCCTTGAGCCGCTCGACGGCGCGCTTCGCGGCGTCGGCGTCGAGGTCGATGCCGGCGCCCTCGGCACGGCTGATGACAGAGCCCTTGCCGGACAGCTCGGAGATCAGGACGTCGCGGCTGTTGCCGACCAGCCCCGGGTCAGTGTGCTCGAATGTCCGGGCGTCGGCCTTCACCCCCGCCGCGTGCATGCCCCCCTTGTGGGCGAAGGCGTTTCGGCCGACGTAGGGCCGATCGGGGTCCGGTGCCAGGTTGCACAGCTCGTCGACGAAGTGGGAGGTCTCGGTCAGCCGCCGCAGACGATCCGGCGGGACGCAGTCGTAGCCCATCTTGAGCTGTAGCGCGGGGAGGATCGAGACCAGGTTTGCGTTGCCGCACCGCTCGCCGAAGCCGTTCATCGTCCCCTGCACCAGGCGCGCACCTACGTCCACCGCGGCGAGCGAGTTGGCCACCGCGCACTCCGTGTCGTTGTGCGTGTGGATGCCCACCTCCGTGCGGTCCCCAAGGGCCTCGACCGCCGCCGCGGTCGCCTCCGCGACCTGGGTGGGCAGGCTGGAGCCGTTCGTGTCGCAGAGGGTGACGTTCTCCGCGCCGGCCGCGATCGCCGCCCGCAGGCAGTCGAGCGCGTAGGCAGAATCCTCACGCCAGGCGTCGAAGAAGTGCTCAGCGTCGTAGACGACGCGCTTGCCATGCGCCACCAGCAGGCAGACCGAATCGGTGATCATGCCGAGGTTCTCCTCGGGCGAGGCCTTGGTCACCTTGTCCAGGTGAAGCGCCCAGGTCTTGCCGACCAGGGTGCACACCGGCGCGGGGCAGGCGACCAGCTCGCGGAGCGCTGGATCGTCCTCGGCCGCGAGCCCGCGCCTGCGGGTCATGCCGAAGGCGCAGATCTGTGCCGTCTCGAGGTTGACCCCGGCGAGCAGCCCGAAGAGCTCCGCCTCCTTCGGATTCGAGCTCGGAAAGCCGGCCTCGATGTAGTGGACCCCGAGGCGGTCCAGCGCCTCGATCACGCGCACCTTCTCGGCGGCCGATAGCGACATCCCCTGCCCCTGCATGCCGTCACGCAAGGTCGTGTCGTAGAGCTTCACCTGTGTCAACTCGATGCCTTTCCGGTTCGGGGGGCGGACGGGGCCCCGTGGGGCCGAGGAAGCGCGCGGCGAACGCCGCGCGAGCCGCGAGCCGCTAGGCGGCCGCGGCGCCGCTAATTCGTCCGAGTGCCTCGAAGAGAACGTGCATCAAGAGGTGACTCTACTCGGTTGCTGGACCACGTCCAGCCATTCCAGGTACTCCTGCGCGCGCCCGTGCAGGGCGTCGTCGAACTTCGCCTGCACGACGCGCGTGATCTCTCCGGGCTCGCCCAGGTCGTGGTCGTCGATCTGCCGCACCGGGACCAGCTCGGCGGCGGTGCCGGTGAGGAAGACCTCCTCGGCCAGGTAGAGCTCGGCGCGCGCGATGTCGCGCTCGACGACCGTGTAGCCGAAGTCGCGCGCGATCTGGATCACGGACTTGCGGTTGATCCCGTCCAGAATCGAGGCGCCGTGCGGCGGCGTCAGGATCTGGCCGTCGCGGACGACGAAGATGTTCTCACCGGAGCCCTCGCACACGAAGCCCCGCTGGTCGAGCAGGATCGCCTCCTCGTAGCCGGCGTTGGCCGACTCGGTCTTGGCGAGGATCGAGTTCAGATACTGGCCGGACGCCTTGGCGTGCGGGATCAGGCCGTCCGGAGAAATTCGCCGCCACGATGAGACCTTGGCGCGCACCCCGTTGCGCTTTCCCTCCTCGCCGAGGTAGGCCCCCCAGGGCCAGGCGGCAACGACCACGTCCACCGGCGCGGCAGGGGCGTACAGCCCCATCTCGCCGTAGCCGCGGAAGGCGACCGGGCGGATGTAGCAGCTCACCAAGCCGTTGCGCCGGATCAGCTCGTGGGTGGCGTCGCGCAGCTCCTCGAGCGCGTAGGGCAGCTCCAGGTAGTAGAGCGCCGCCGACCTGCCGAGGCGCTCGAGGTGCTCTCGGTGCCGAAAGACCGCTGGACCCTTCTCGGTCTCGTAGCAGCGGATGCCCTCGAACACCCCGCTGCCGTAGTGGAGGCCGTGGCTGAGCACGTGGACCTTGGCGTCGTCCCACGGAACGAGCTCGCCGTTCATCCAGATCCACTCCGACTTCTCCACGTTCGCCCTCCGTGTCGGGTTTACGGCTGACCGCCAAGTATGCCCGACTCGCTGCCGACTTCAAGCTCGCAATTCCTCGAGGACCGCATCCGTGATCTCCTCGGTCCCGACCTCGGTCTCCGCCGGGGCATCAGCCGGGCCCGCCGACGAAGCCGCTCCGCCCGCGAGGTCGGGGGTCCGGAGCCCGCGCTGGAGCACCGCTTCCACGGCGGCCTCGATAGACGCGGCTTCGGCCGCCCGGTCGAGCCCGTGACGAAGCATCATCGCCACCGAGAGGAAGGTGGCGAGCGGGTTGGCGACCCCCTTGCCGGCGATGTCGGGCGCCGAGCCGTGCACCGGCTCGAACAGCCCGGGCCCATCCCCTCCCAGGCTCGCCGAGGGCAACATCCCGAGCGAGCCGGTGAGCATCGCGGCCTCGTCGGAGAGGATGTCGCCGAATAGATTCTCGGTCAGGATGACGTCGAACCGGGACGGCTCGGAGACGAGCTGCATGGCTGCGTTGTCCACCAGCAGGTGCTCCAACTCGACCTCCCGATAGCCGGCGGCCACGCTCTCGACCGTTTCGCGCCACAGGCGCGAGGTCTCGAGCACGTTGGCCTTGTCGACCGAGGTCACTCGCGGCGCCTTCGAGCCGCCCGCCGCCCGGCCGCGGGCCGCCTGGAAGGCGACCTCCGCGATCCGCTCGATCTCCCCCCGCGAGTACTCGCAGGTGTCGTGGGCGCGATCCCCGTCGCGTCCGCTGTCGCCGAAGTAGATGCCGCCGGTGAGCTCGCGGACAACCAGCAGGTCGGTGCCGGCGATCCGATCTCCGCGTAGCGGGCTGGCATCGACCAGCGCGGAGCTGGGCCGCACCGGGCGTAGGTTCGCGTACAGGCCGAGGCCCTGGCGCAGGCCGAGCAGGCCCTGCTCCGGCCGCGGGGCGCCATGGTCCGTGGTCTCCCACCTCGGCCCGCCGACGGCGCCCAAGAGGACGGCGTCGGAGCCTCGGCAGGCCTCCAGCACCTCGTCGGTCAGCGCGACCCCGTGGGCATCGATGGAGGCGCCGCCGACCAGTTCCTCCGCGAGCTCGAAGCGATCGATCGCCTCCAGCAGGCGGCGCGCCGCGGCAACGATCTCCGGGCCGATCCCATCTCCTGGGAGCAGGGTTATCCGAGCCTGGAAGTCGGCTGCCGTCACGGCCGTCGCGTCGAGATGTTGAGGCGCACGTAGTCGAGCACCAGCGGCCGCGGCATCGAGCCGGTGACGGCGTCCACGAACTCCTCGTGCAGGTCCTGTGGCAGGCGGTCGAGGTGGGAGGCGAGGCCTGACGCGCGCAGGTAGCCGCGCGGGTCGCGAGGCTGAAAGCGCTTTCGCTCGAGCCACAGGCGGACTCCCTCGAAGCCGGCGCGCTCGAGTCGCACCTCCGTCTCCCCCACCCCGGCGAACTTCCACGGGAGCAGGGTCCCGCGCAGATATGGCGCGAAGCGCTCGTCGCCGCTGAGCGCTTCGATCGCCCGCTCGAACTCGGCCACGTTGCCCTCGCCGCCGCACTGAGCCTCGAGCTGCCCGCCGGAGCACAGCGCCGCGTGGAGTCGCTGAAAGAGCCGGTCGTGGTCGAGCACCCAGTGGAAGGTGGCGTTGGAGAAGATCGCATCAACCGGCTGGTCCAGCTCGAGCTCGATGAGGTTGGCGAGCAGCGCCTCGTCCTGAGGCCGCAACACGTCGCGCACCATGTCGATCATCGACGGCGCGCCGTCCACCGCGATTACCTTCCCCCGCGGAAGCCGCTCGACCAAAAGCCGGGTCACCCGGCCACTGCCGCAGCCGGCGTCGAGCACGGTCTCGTCGCCGCGAAGCTCGAGCCGCTCCAGCACCTCGCGGGCCCAAGCCTCCTGCGGATCGGCGATGCTGTCGTAGCTGGCCGCGTCCCAATCCACGGTGCCACCCGAGGTGGGCTCTGTCTCGCTCACAGCGCGGTGGTCACAGGGCCGCGATCGGCGCCCCCGGAGGACTCGAACTCGCCGATCGCCGCCTCTTTGCGAAGCGTGAGGCCGATCTCGTCGAGCCCATGGAGCAAGCGGTGCTTCACGTCAGGGTCGATCTCAAACTCGACCACGCCGCCGCTGAAGCTCACGGTCTGATCGTCGGCGTCGATCCGTGCCTCGCCGGCGTCGGCGATCGCCGTGCAGTGCCGCTCGTCCAGGACTACCGGCAGCAGACCGACCTTGGTGCAGTTGACGTAGAAGATGTCAGCGAACGAGGGCGCGACTATCGCTTCGAACCCGAAGCCCTGAAGCGCCCACACGGCGTGCTCGCGGGAGGAGCCGCAGCCGAAGTTGCGGCCGGTGAGGAAGATCGGGTTGCGCTCCAGTTCGATCTCTCCCGACCGGATCCAGTCGTAGAAGAGGAACTCGCCGAATCCGGTGCGCTCAAGCCGCTTCAAGAACTGCTTGGGGATGATCTGGTCAGTGTCGACGTCAGCCCGGTCGAGGACCGATATGCCGCCTTCAATTACGTCTATTGGTCGCATGGGATCACCTCGACCCGACGGCAGCGAAGCTGCCGGCGGAGTTGTTCTCCACGGGCCTCACTGCCACTCCCGGATGTCCACGAAGTGGCCCTCGATGGCGGCGGCGGCCGCCATCAGCGGCGAGACCAAGTGCGTGCGCCCACCCTTGCCCTGGCGACCCTCGTAGTTACGGTTCGAGGTGGAAGCGCAACGCTCCCCGTCGGCCAGCACGTCCGGGTTCATTCCCAGGCACATCGAGCAGCCGGACGTGCGCCACTCGAAGCCGGCCGAGCGAAGGATCTCGTCAAGCCCCTCCGCCTCGGCGTCGGCCCTCACCTGCTCGGAGCCCGGAACGACCATCGCACGCACCGTGTCGGCCACGGTGCGCCCCTCAACCGCCGCCGCCGCCTCGCGCAGGTCCTCAATCCGCGAGTTCACGCAGGAACCGATGAAGACCCGGTCCAGAGGGATCTCTGTCATCGGCGTGCCCGGCTCCAGTGCCATGTAGGCGAGTGCGCGCTCCGCTGCTTCGCGATCGGCCGAGGCGTCGATGGCGTCGGGGTCGGGTACCCGGTCAGTCACCTCGACCACCTGCGCGGGCTGGGTTCCCCAGGTGACCATCGGTGATATCGCCGAGGCGTCGATCTCGACCCTCGAGTGGAACTCGGCGCCCTCGTCCGTGTTGAGCCCGCGCCAGCCTTCCACCGCCTTGTCGAAGTCCTCTGGGGCGCCTGGGCGGCCCTCCACGTAGGCGAAGGTGGTGTCGTCCGGCGCCACCATGCCGGCCCGACCACCGCCCTCGATGGTCATGTTGCATACGGTCATGCGCCCCTCCATCGAGAGGGTCTGGATCGGCTCGCCGGCGTACTCGACCGCGTACCCGATCATCCCGTGCGTCCCGAGGCGTCCGATCGTGGCCAGGATTAGATCCTTCGGCGTTACGCCCGGGCGGCGCTCGCCGGCGTACTCGATCCGCATCGTCTTGGGACGCCTCTGCGGCAGGCACTGGGTGGCGAGCACGTGCTCGACCTCGGAGGTGCCGATCCCGAACGCCAACGCTCCGAAGGCGCCGTGTGTGGACGTGTGCGAGTCGCCGCAGACGATCGTCGTGCCAGGCTGCGTGAGCCCCAGCTCGGGGCCGATCACGTGCACGATGCCACGCCGATTCGAGCCCAGCGAGTAAACCGGGACCCCGAATTGCGCGCAGTTGCGTTCCAGCGCCTCCACCTGCTTGCGGGACATCTCGTCGGCGATCAGGTGCGCTGCCGGCGTGCCGTCGGTGGGCACGTTGTGGTCGGCGGTCGCCAGGGTCTTGTCGGGCCGGCGCACCTGTCGCCCTTCGAGCCGCAGGCCTTCGAATGCCTGGGCCGATGTGATCTCGTGCACCAGGTGGAGGTCGATGTAGATCAGACCGTCGGCGACCTCGTGGGCGTCCCAGATCTTGTCGAACATGGTCTTCGGCATCGTTCAGCTTCGGCGAAGGCCCGCCGCCACGACGGCCAGGAGCTCGGCCGGCTGCTCCCCATTGTTCTCGAAGTGGTGTGGGAGGTCGGCGTCGAAGGTGACGCTGTCTCCGGATCGCAGCTCGTGGCGCTCACCGTCGACGGCGAGCGTCGCCGTCCCCTCCAAGACGACCGCGGTCTCGCGGCTTCCAGGCTCGTGGATCGGCGGGTCGTCCGCGCCGCCCGTGACCGTCCCGGGACCGAACCGGTGCAGGGAGACGTCGGCGCGCTGGCCCGGAAGCGGCGGCGTCAGCTCCTCGACGCGATGGCCGCCGCGCCTGTGCTTACGACCTCGGCCGCGACGCACGACGACGACGTGGCCGTCCTCGTCGAGGCGCAGGAGCTGCGACAGGCTCAGCTCGAGCCCGGCGGCGATCTTCTCGGCGATCGCCAGGGTCGGGCTGGTCTCCCCGCGCTCAACCTGGGAGAGCATCGGCGGGCTCACCTGGGTGCGGTCCGCAAGATCCCTGAGCGAGAGCCCCATCCCCTCGCGCAGCGCCCGCACACGGGTTCCGAGGGTGCCGTTGTGGGAGGTCGCCGCTCGCACCATCCGTACGTTATCACGTACGTTTGTTCAGGAGTTGCGGGTCAGCGCGTCTGGCCCGACGGGCGCACGAGCACCTCGTTGATGCTCACGTGCTTGGGCTGCGAGACGGCGTAGACGACCGCGTTGGCGATGTCCGCCGCCTCGAGCACCTTGCCGGTCGACTCGCGCATCTTCTCGATCTCCTCGACCACCAGCGGGTGTTCGTTGTGGCCCTGAAGCTCGGTGTCAACGAAGCCCGGCTCGACGCAGGTCACCCGGACGCCGATGTAGGCGCCCTCCTGGCGCAGCGACTCCGAGTACCCGACGACCCCCCACTTGGTCATGTTGTAGACGCCGGAGCCGAGCGCGGCCACACGCCCGGCGACCGACGAGACGTTGACCACGTCCCCTCCCCCACCGTCGCGGAGCAGGGGCAGGGCGTAGTGGGTGCAATACAGCAGCCCGAGGCAGTTGACCCCGATCATCGTCCGCCACTCCTCCGGGTCGGCGCCCTGGAGCGGGCCGAGCAGCATCACGCCGGCGTTGTTGACCAGGGTGTCGAGGCCGCCGAGCTCCGCGTGCGCGGTCTCAACCAGCGACTTGGCCTGCGCCTCGTCGGCGATGTCGGCCTCGATTGCCACCGCCCTGCCGCCGCCGGCCTCGATCCGCGAGGCGAGCTCGTCGAGGCGGTCCTTGCGCCGTGCGCCGAGCGCAACGGCGGCACCCTCGGCGGCCATCGCCTCGGCCGTCGCCGTGCCGATCCCCGACGAGGCGCCGGTGATCAGCGCCCTGCGGCCTTCCAGCGATCCGGCCATTGGCCGCACTATATGGCGGCTACGGCCCAGGCGTCGCCGGCTCAGCCGCCGCGTCGGCCGCGACCGCGTCGGCCTCGCGCACCGCGGCGCCCTCG
Organism: Actinomycetota bacterium; assembly: GCA_038040415.1. Lineage (GTDB taxonomy): Bacteria > Actinomycetota > Thermoleophilia > Solirubrobacterales > 70-9 > AC-56. The sequence goes on along the minus strand of JBBPIK010000034.1, from coordinate 9,139 downwards.
AGCGCGTTCGACAGCGCCCGGACGTAGGCGCGGGCCGAGGCCTCGAGGATGTCGGTGGCGACCCCCTGGCCGCTGGCCAGGCGACCGTGGGCGCGGAGCATCACCGTCACCTCGCCCAGGGCATCCTCGCCCTCGGTGACGGCCGAGACCGTGTAGGAGCGAAGCTCCGAGGCCACCCCCGTCGCCTGTTGGATGGCGACGAAGATCGCGTCAACGGGGCCGTCGCCCGTGGCCTCGGCAACCACCTTCTTGCCCGACGGGCCCGTGACGGCCACCTTGGCGCTTGGTGAGCGATGAGAGCCGGCCGCGACCTCGAACGACTCGAGCACATAGCGCTCGGCCGACTCCCGCATCTCCTCGGAGACGAGCGCCTCGAGGTCGAGCGCGGTGATCTGCTTCTTCTTGTCGGCGACCTCCTTGAAGCGCGCGAACGCCTGGTTCAGCGCGTTGCCATCGACCTTGAAGCCCAGCTCGGCGAGCGCATCGTGCAGGGCGTGCCGCCCGGAGTGCTTCCCGAGCACGATCGAGTTCGACTCCAGGCCAACCTCGCGCGCATCCATGATCTCGTAGGTCGTGCGCTCCTTGAGCACCCCATCCTGGTGGATGCCGGACTCGTGCGCGAAGGCGTTGCGGCCGACCACGGCCTTGTTGGGCTGCACCGGATAGCCGGTGAAGCGCGACACCATGCGGCTGGTCCTGGCCAGCTCGCGGGAGTTGACCCCGGTGTCCACCCCGTGGACGTCGCGCCGGGTCCGAAGCAGCATCACGATCTCCTCCAGCGAGCAGTTCCCAGCCCGCTCGCCGATCCCGTTCACGGCGCATTCCACCTGGCGGGCACCGGCCAGCACACCGACGTACGAGTTGGCAACCGCCATCCCCAGGTCGTCGTGGCAGTGGACGGACAGCCGCACGTCGTGCAGCTCGGGCGCCAGCTCGTAGAGGCGCTCGAAGTAGCGGCGGTACTCCTCGGGCGTCGTGTAGCCGACGGTGTCGGGGATGTTGACCACGGTCGCGCCCTCGGCGACCGCAATCGCGCAGACCTCGGCCGTGAACTCGACCTCGGCGCGAGTCGCGTCCATGGGCGAGAACTCCACGTCCTCGGTGTACGACCTGGCGAGCGTCACAGCCGCCTTGGCCTGCCCCTTGACGTCGTCACGCGTGGTTTGGAGCTGATGCTCGATGTGGATGTCGGAGGTGGAGATGAAGGTGTGGATCCGGGGGCGCGCGGAATCTTTGATCGCCCTCCAGGCCGCGTCGATGTCGGCCTTGTGGGTACGGGCGAGGCCACAGATCACGGGGCCCTCCACGTTGCGGGCAATCGCCTCCACTGCTTCCGCGTCGCCGGGTGAGGTGATCGGGAAGCCCGCCTCGATCACGTCCACGCCGAGCCGGGCGAGCTGGTGGGCGATCTCCACCTTCTCCTGGGTGTTCAGCGAGATGCCCGGCGACTGCTCGCCGTCCCTCAGCGTGGTGTCGAAGATGTGGACCCGATCCTGCTCGGATACCGATCCTGGGCCGCTCATTGGCCTTTCCTCCTTCTCCTTGAGACTCCGATGACCTTCTGACTCGCGGCTCTCGCGCCGCCCAGCGCTACTCCCCCCGCGGGGGGAGGAGAAGGAGAAGCGCCAGGCTGTCCAGAGGCGGCGTCATCGGGCAGGGACTTTAGCGCACGCGCGGAACGTTCCTCCCAGGAGCGCATGCCGTGGAGGCCGCCCGGATCCAGGCCGGAGCCGTAGTCAAGGTAGTCGCGATCTCGCTTGCCGTGACCGCGGTCGCGGTGCTGCTCGCGATCGTCGTCCTCCACGTGCGCACCGAGATCAGATGGTTGTTCGCGGCGCTGTTTCTGGCGCTCGCCATACTGCCCGCGGTCGATCGGGTGGAGAGCCTCCGGGTCCGGGGCCACAAGCTGCTCCCTCGTTGGCTGGCGATCCTGCTCGTCTACGTCGTCCTGTTCGGCTTCTTCGTCTTCCTGGTGCTCCAGGTGGTGCCGCCGATCATCCGCGAGTTCGAGGAGCTCGGATCGAAGGCGCCCGGCTACGTCCACGACTTCCGGCAGTGGGCGAACCAAAGCCAGGAGTTTCAGGACCTGAATCGCAAATACGACATCACCCAGGCGCTGACCCAGCAGGCGTCGACCATCCCCTCCAAGCTGGGCGACGCCGCCACCGAGGTCCGGAGCGTGACGGTGAGCATCCTCGAGCACCTGCTGGCCGCGATCACCATCCTCGCCCTGAGCTTCTTCCTGCTCCTGGACGGCCGCCAGCAGGGCGAGCGCCTTCTGTCCCGGGCGCAGCCCGACACGGCCACCCGCGCGCGCAGGATCGCGACTCGGATCGCCGGCGTGGTCAAGGCCTACGTCTCGGTCAACCTGCTGCTCGCGGTCGCCGCCGGTGTCTTCACCTGGCTGGTGCTCGAGCTGCTCGGCGTCGATTTGGCGGTGACCATGGGGGTGATCGTCGGCTTCCTCGATCTGGTGCCGCTGATCGGCTTCACCGTCGGTGGCATCTTCGTGGCGATCGTCGCCGCCTTCCACGGCTTCCCCGGCGCGATGATCGCCTGGCTGGTCTTCTTCCTCTTCTACCAGCAGGTCCAGGACCGGGTGATCCAGCCGCTCCTGTACAAGAACGCCGTCCAGGTCCACCCGGCTGTGGCGATCGTCGCGATCCTGGTCGGCGGCCAGCTGGCCGGCATCCTCGGCGCGCTGCTGGCGATCCCGACCGCCGCCACGATCGGGGTGCTGATCGACGAGGCACTCCTTTGGCGGCGCGAAACCTCGGTGCCCGATGCGGCGAGGCCTTCGCCGCCAGGGCCTCAACCCGAGCCGGCAGTCGACTGACTCGGGGTGGGCTGGGCGGCCGGCTCCCCGAATCGCGCCCGAGCCCGAGCCCTCTTGCGCTCGCCGTAGAAGCGGGCCCACAACGAGCCCGGCTTGGCCAGCCGGAAAGCTCCAACGAGCCCTACAGGCGGCACCAAGAGGCCGATCAGCGCCACTCCGAACTTCTCCTTGGCTAGGTTGACGCCGGCGACCAGGATGGCGAACACGCCGAAGGCGCCCACGAACGCGAACACCGCGCCCTCGACCGCGGTCGCCACGTCGACCCAGGCGGTGAAGCCGACCAGCACCATGCCGGTGAAGGTGGCGGCAACGATCACCGCGTCGATCGAGCGCCTTCCCTGCTCCGACCAGTAGACGTCCTTGAGGTTGAGCCAGAGCGCGAACTCGTCGAGGGTGAGGCCGGTGCCAACCCCAAACAGGATCGTGACGATCTCCTGCCACGGCGAGGTTGGCGCGATCACGACGCCCACGTAGCCCGCGATCAGGAGCAGGAGGATTCCCCAGACCAGGTGGTGGATATGGGTCCCGCCAACCTCGACGTTGCCCGGCCACCAGCTCACCTGCGCGCGAATCAGGTGGGCGCTGGTGCGGATGAAGCCGAAGGTGGCCAGGAAGGCGACGAAGAACAGGAACTCGGGCTGGCGGTCGGTGTCGACGATCGCCCGCTCATACAGGCTGCCGATGCTGGCGAGCACGAGCACGCGCGCAGCGTAACGGCGGGCGCGGGCGGCTCACCGGGCTCGGGAAGCGGTCAGGGAACGAGGACGACCTTGCCCACGTTGCGCCGCTCCTCGATCATC
>JBBPIK010000034.1:0-5403 GCA_038040415.1 Actinomycetota bacterium | reverse complement strand
AAGCGGTCAGGGAACGAGGACGACCTTGCCCACGTTGCGCCGCTCCTCGATCATCCGATGCGCGTCCGGGGCACGGTCGAACGGGAACGCTTCGGCGACCACGGGTTTCAGGTCGCCCTTCACCAGGCCCTCTTGCAGCGGCTCGAGCGCCCGGTCGAGGTCGCCCTCCCGATCCCACCAGGAGAGCATGTTGAGACCGAAGACCCCCTTGTTCTCGTTCATCACCCCGAGGCTCTTCCACCACGGCATCGTCGCCAGCGGCATTCGGGCGAGGCTCCGCAGGGCGGCCGGGATGTCCCGCTTGCCGCTGCCGCTCTGGACCTCGGAGAGCCCGTACATGATCAGCCGCCCACCGGGGCGCAACAGCCGGTAGTCCTTGCGGAAGGAGGTCGGGCCAAGGGCGTCCATGACCACGTCAAGTCCGCCCCCGGCGGTGATCCTCCCCACCTCCTCCTCGAAGTCCATGCTCCGGTAGTCGATTGCGTGCTCCACGCCCTGCTCGCGGATCGCATCGTGCTTCGAGGCCGACGCCGTGCCGAAGATCTCCGCCCCGATTCCGCTGGCGATCTGCGTCGCGGCGGTTCCCACTCCGCCCGCCGCCGCGTGGATCAGGACCCGCTCGCCCTCCTTCAGGCCACCCATGATCACCAGGGCCGCGTAGGCGGTGGCGTAGTTGACCGGGAAGGCGGCGCCCTCCTCGAACGACAGCTTCTTGGGCAGGGGGAATGCCATGTCCGCGGCCACCGTGACCAGCTCAGCCTGGCCGTTGAAGCGGGTGCCCGCGATCACCCGGTCGCCGACCTGGTGTGAGTCCACGCCCTCCCCCACCGACTCGATCTCGCCCGCGACCTCGTAGCCGACCACGCAGGGGAGCTTGGGCGCGTCGGGGTACAGGCCGATCCGGGCCAGCGTGTCGGCGAAGTTGATCCCCGCGGCCTTGACCGCAATCCGCACGTCGCCGGGCCCGACCGGCGGGTCGCGCCGCTCTTGAACCTGCAGGACCTCGGGGGGCCCACGCCGGGTGATCACAACCGCGCGCATCCCCCCGACCCTATAACTCTGCGGCCTGCTCGACCCTGCGGCCTCCTCGTCCGACCAGAGGTGTCGCACGTTTGTGGTCCATATGACCACGAACGTTCGTCACCCCCACCCGGGGCGGCTCATCGTCTCCTATTCAGCCCCGGCCCGCCGCTTCGGACGAGGAGCCGGCAGCAGGCTCGGCCGCTAGTCAGTCCATGCGCGAGTGCTCGACGCAACCTGCACCGCCCGCTCCCTCGCCCTCAACGATCTCGCGGAACTCCTGGCGGAGGCTGGTCGCATCGCCCCCGGTTTCGCCGGTAGTGAAGTCGACGGAGATCGCGCGCCCTCCCTTGGAGGTTGGCAGGCGGGCGTCGGGGCCGACGGCCTCTACCTCAACGTCGTCGAAGCCCGCAGCATGTCCACCCGACGCTGCACGCTCCGCGGCGTCGCGCGATTGGAAGTAGGCGAAGCAAAGGGTGTGCTCGCTCCGTATGTGGCCCCAGAAGGCCGCCGCTCCGCCCACAACCAACAGAATCAATGAGAGAGTCACGATGGCGGCGGTCTTCATCGGTAGGCACTGCCCCATGTATGGGACAAGGTGACTATCCGTTGGGACGGGAGCGGCACTCTCGACGAGGCGTATCCGAGGTGCCCGCTTCGGACGAAGCTCGAGAGGCCCCGCTTACGACAAATGCGACACAGATCGCAAGGCTTTACGACGACAACGACCCGAAGAGCCGGCCGTCCTCTGGAGCGCGAAGGCTGACGCCGAGATTAGGGTTCTCGGAATCGCCTCGGCGACCGACGAATGCCTCACACCGCGCCTCGCCGTCACTCTCGATAATGGCCCTCACCCTGGGGCCGAAGACGGCTGCGTTGCGTCGCGAGAAGTAACCCACGCACTCGCCAGGTCGGCGCCCTAACCCGGTGGCAGCGGAGTCGAAGACAAGCATGCCGCCGGATTGATGTATTCAGAGATCGACTGCCCGGCCGGCGTGAAAGCCGTCCAGTCGCAGGATCTCGTCGAGAACCCCTTCCGGGAGGGGTGCGTCCGTGGTCAGCGCCAGGACGGCTTGGTCGCCCGACTCCTCGGCCCCGACCGCGGCCGAGGCGATGTTGACGCTGTGCTGGCCGAAGATCGTTCCGATCCGTCCGATCATCCCCGGCTGGTCCTTGTAGCGGAACACGACCAGGTGGTCCGCGAACGGCATGTAGAAGCTCTCGCCCCAGACCCTGACCAGGTGGGGCAGGTTCCTCGGACCGACCGCGGTCCCCGCCACCTCGACCGCATCATCCGCGGATTCGATCCGCACCGTGACCAGCTCCGTGAACTCGTCTGACGCGGTGTCCTTGAGCTCGGTCAGCTCGATGCCGCGTTCCTCGGCAAGGGCGGGGGCGTTGACGAGGTTGACCTGCTCCTCGGTATGGCCGGAGAGGAGCCCCACCAGGACGGCGATGCCGAGCAGCCGGGTGTCGTGGTCGGCGATCCGGCCCCGGAACTCCGCCACGATCCGGTCGACCGAGCCGTTGCCGATGCCCTGCGCCAGCCGGCCGAGCTTCTCGCACAGCGGCACGAATGGCGCCAGCGCCTCCATCTCCTCGGGGCGGACGGCGGCGATGTTGACCGCGTTGGTGACCACGCCGCCCGTCAGCGCGCGCCGCACCTGGTCGGCGGTGATCGTCCCGGCGCGGTCCTGCGCCTCAGCTGTGGCCGCTCCCAGGTGCGGGGTGACGACGACGTTGTCGCGCCCGAACAGCGCGTGCTCGGTAACGGGCTCGGAGGGGAATACGTCGAGCGCCGCGCCGGCGACCTTGCCGGAGTCGAGCGCGACTTGGAGCGCCTCGAGGTCGACCAGCTCGCCTCGGGCGCAGTTGACGATCCGCACCCCGTCCTTCATCCTCGCGATCGCCTCGGCGTCGATCCAGTTGATCGTGTCGGGCGTCTTGGGCAGATGGATGGTGACGATGTCCGCCTTCGCGTACAGGTCGTCGCTGGCCTGGGCATGCTCGACACCGAGCTCCCGGAACCGCTCCGCGGCGACGAACTTGTCGAAGGCGACTACCTCCATCGCGAAGGCCTGGGCCCGGTGGGCGACAAGCTGGCCGATCCGCCCGAAGCCGATCACGCCGAGCGTCTTGCCGTACAGCTCGTTGCCGGCGAATCGCGCCCGCGCCCAATCGCCCCCCACCAGGGAGGAGTGTGCCTGAGGGATGTTCCTGCACAGGGCCAGCGCCAGGGCGAGCGTGTGCTCGGCGGCTGCGACCGCGTTCGACTCGGGGGCGTTGACGACCACGATGCCGCGTTTGGTGGCCGCTTTCACGTCGACGTTGTCGACCCCCGTCCCGGCGCGACCGATCACCTTCAGCCTCGCCCCGCGCTCGATCAGTTCCGCCGTCAGCGAGGTCTGCGAGCGAACCACGATTCCGTCGAACTCACCGATCCGCTCGCCCAGCTCGTCCTCGGACATCTCCAGGCCGAGCTCGACCTCGAAGTCGTTGCGCAGGAGCTCAACGCCGGACTCGGCGATCTTCTCCTTGACCAGGATCTTCGGCTTGCCGTCGGTCACCAGCAGACCTTTCGGTCCGTCACTAGCCGACGGGTGCCGGGGCAGTCCCGGCCACCGCGAACACGCGCTGGGCGGCGGCAGCGCCCGCGCCGGGATCGGCGTCGTGGCCAAGGTCGCGCAGCGCCATCTCGAGCGCGGTGAGGGCGACCACGATGTCGAAGGCCCCGTAGTAGCCGCAGTGAGCGATGCGCGCGATCTTGCCCTTCAGGTCGCCCTGGCCGCCCGCGATCGTCACCCCGTAGCGGTCACGCATCAGCTTCGGCACTTGGCCGCCGTCGATCTCCTCGGGAAGCCGGGCCACGGTGACCACGTTCGCGTTCTCATCGTCCGGGCCGAACCGCTCCAGCCCCAGTGCCTCGACCCCGGCCCGGGCGGCGCGGGCAAGCAGCGCGTGACGGGCGAACGCTCGATCGAGACCCTCTTCGAATAGCAGCTCGAGCGCCACGTCGAGGGCGCGAAAGAGGGTCACGGCCGGCGTGAACGCCGAGTTGGGCGGTTCCTCCTTCTGGCCGGCAGCCGTGCGCCCCCAGTCGAGGTAGTAGCGGCCCGCTGGGCGTCCACGGTCCTCAGCGGCCATGGCCATCGCGCGCTCAGAGACCGAGGCGAATGCCAGCCCAGGCGGGCACATCAGCGACTTCTGGGAGCCCGCAACGACCACGTCCACCCCCCACTCGTCCTGCGGCAGATCCACCGCGCCCAGGCCCGAGACGGCGTCGACGCAGAGCACCGACGCGTGCGCCGTCGTCACCTCGTTGAGCGCGCGTATGTCGTTGAGGACACCGGTCGAGGTCTCCGACTGGGTCGTGAACACCGCCCGCGCCGGGCGGCCGAGGCCGGCGAGCGCCTCGTCGAGGCGCGCCGGGTCCACCTTGTCGCCCGACTCGAACTCCAGGTGCATCGTGCCGGCGCCGTAGGCGTCGCACAGCTCGGCCCAGCGCTGACCGAACTTGCCGCAGGAAGCAACGACGGCAGGGTCGCCGGGGCCAACGAGGTTGGCGACCGCCGATTCCATCGCGGCGGTTCCCGTGGCCGCGAAGCACAGAACCTCGTTTCGCGTCTGGAAGACCAGGGGCAGCCGTTCCAGCACCCGCGCGTAGATCTCGACGAACGCCGGGGCGCGGTGATAGAGGATCGGCTCCGCCATCACCTGCGAGACGCGCGGCGGCAGCGGGGTCGGCCCCGCGGTCAGCATGTACTGCTTGGTGAAGGTGTCCGGTGCCTCGGCCATTCGCTCAGGATACGGAGGCACGCGGACCTGCACAAATCCGCCGAAAGCCTCGGCTCCGCCTACGTTTTCGGCGGGCGAGTGCCCCAACCTGACCCGGCAGGCACCTCCGAAGCTACCGCGACTTCGTCGCTAGCCCCAGCCGCGTAGGATCGGTGGTGTGAGCGAGGGCGTCACCGAGGGCGAGGGCTACGCGGTCGGGCACATCGACCAGATGGGCGACCAGTACGGCTTCCGGAAGATCCGCAAGTCGCTCGGCGTGACCGCCTTCGGGGTCAACGCGATCGCTCTGCCTCCGGGATACGAGACCGGGCGCCACTTCCACGACGAGCAGGAGGAGCTCTACTTCTGCCACCGCGGCCGGATCGAGTTCGAGTTCGGCGACGGCTCCACTCATGCCCTCCAGCCGGGGAGCGCCGCTCGCGTCGACGCCTCCACGGTGCGCAAGATCAGGAACGTGGGCGACGAGGATGCCGTCTACGTGGTCGTCGGGGGCAAGGACGGCTACGTGGGACGCGACGGGCGGCTTCCGGAGGGCGAGGAGAACGCCAGGGGAGCAGGCTTCACGGGCCCGCCGGGAGCCGGCCCGCC
>JBBPIK010000116.1:0-5140 GCA_038040415.1 Actinomycetota bacterium | reverse complement strand
CCGACCGCACGGAGAGCAGCAGCGGGTCTTCGGGATCGCCGAAGCGCTTGTCGTTTGCGCGCTCCAGCTCCCCTATGGCATCGGCGATCTGGTCCTCGAGACCAGCCGGCAGCTGGCCGGCGTTGCGCATGTATTCGACGCAGGCAGCGGTGGTGATGGTAAAGCCACCTGGCACCTTCTCGGTACCCAGTACCCGCGTCATCTCTGCGAGATTTGCGCCCTTGTTGCCGAGTAGCTCGCGCATCTCGGCGGAGCCGTCTCCCAGCGAGTACACCCATCGCGCGGTTGTGGCGGAGCCGCTCAAATCCTCTCGTAGTCGAGCTTCAAATTGGGCATCGAGGAGCGGCTGATGATCGCAACGCCGACGCAGCGTAGTCCCTACACCATCTGCGGAGCCATCACCCGCTGCGCCAGGTCCACAAGTCGGCTTGAGTAGCCCCACTCGGTTGCGCCGCCGGGTCACCCGGACACGCTATAACGGCGCCGGGCCGCCCGCCAATCGGTAGCCCACACAGAACCGCCCGTCTCGCTCATTGCTCACGCCTTCGGGTCAGCCCGTCCGCGCGTCCTGGGGCCCTCGAGAACTCCGCTGCGCAGAGAGAGAGTGATGAGATGGTCCATTCCCTCATCCAGCGCCGAGAGGTGCTCGCGCATCTCGCCTTCGGTGCGGTGCTCGATCTCCCGTAGCCAACCACGCGCCTTTCTAGATCGCTGATCGCCGCCGCAGCGCTTGCGTGGCTGGGATCGATCCGCTCGGCCGCGGCATCCGGCGCCACATCAGACTGCAGTTTCTGTCGCCACTCGTGGCGCCGCGCCACGTACTCGGATGGAATCACGAGGTTGAGTTGCTCGACCAGGGAGAGCCACGCGATCGCACTCTCATAGTCGCCGATACGCGCATCGGCGTCCGCCGCCGCCAGCACGAGCGACACCGCCCGCTCGTGCGCGGCCTCGTCCGCGGCGGGATCGGCGGAGGGACCGAGGTCCGCGAACTGCTGCGACCGGTCCTTGCCAAGCGCACTCGCAATGTAGGGCCCGAGGTAGTTGGCGGCAACCACCAGGTCCGCGCCTCCTTGGTTTGGCCGGCGTTGCCCAAGATGCGGGCGAGCTGCGTCACGTAATCGGGATCGTCGGATGCGAGCACCAGCGGCCGAAGGCGGGCGATAGCCGCCGCCGTCTCCCCCAGGGCGGCGTCGAGTTCGGCTAGGTGGCCCTGCGCGGGGACGTAGGCGGGAAGCCGGCGCACCGCCGCATCGAACCAGGCGCGGGCACGGCGGAGATCGTCGTGCTCCTTCCACAACTTGCCACGTTGGAACTCCAGCACCGCCAGCGGGAACGGCGAGGTGTCGCGGTAGCAACGCGTCGCCGCCCGGAACCAGCGCTCCGCCTCGTCCATCTCCCCGCGCTCGCCGTAGACCCCCGCGAGAGCTGCCAGGGCGCCGAAGTCAGCATGGCTGTCAACGGCCCGTCGACGGATTGCAAGCGCCTCGTCGTAGCGTCCGAGCCAGGCCCGAGCGTGGCAGCTCCGCGCCGCACTCGACTACCCGGCGGACTTCGACCAGGCGCTGCGGATCGCGAAGCACGCCGGCCGGGCCATCACCGTCGGGGAAGCCCGGGGCGACGAGCAGGAGGTTACGGGCTGAACAGCTCCGCCGAGGCCAAGACGGTGCTGCCGGTGGTAATCCCGCCGGCGGCGAGCACCTTGCCGTTGCCCAACAAAGCCACTCCGAGCGCCGAAATACGATGTACGCCCAAACGAACTCCGAACAAACTCCGAACACCGGCCCGCGATCAGGCCGTTGCTCTTTCCTGTTCGACACACTCACCAGCGAGCCCCACCAGGCCTCAGACCACGCCGCGATCTGGGCCGAGCTCGACATCTGACTCCTCGCGCGAGAGGCGACGGACAGAGTGTTCCCTTCATGGGAAAGCGCAACTCTGATCGCAGGTCAGTCGAGCTTCCGGTCTTCGTCCGCAGCAAGCGTCTGCAGTCCACGGGTGAAGACGCTCGCTTTGCCAGGGAGGCGCAAGCGCTCGGGTGGCGGGGTGGGCGCGGATCGCTTGCGATACTCGCGGCGTGGCGCGAGACGGACGAAACCTGGCTAACGCCGCGGCAGGTCCTGAGAAGGCCGCGGTTGACCTGTATTGGTTGCCCCTCGGCGGGGGCGGGCACTTCGTCAGGGCCAACGGTCGCGCCTACGAGGCGCTGGCGGCACGAATCGGGCGGCGTCCAGCGTGCGACCTCTACCACTCCGCGCTCCAGGTCCAAGTCCCAGGGGCGACGTACGTCATCGAACGGACGCCGGTCCCCGACCTGAGCGGCAAGCAGCGGGGCGCCGTCGTCGAAGGCGCCGTCGGCAGTCGCAGGGCAGGGCGATTTCGGATCTTCCGCTACGAGATCCGTCTTTGGCGCGACGGACACATTCCAGACGTCGCCGAGGCCGTAGACAGCCCGCAGCGACTGAGCAACGACGAGGATAGTGCCCGCCGCGTACTCGACCTGGTCCCACAGGTCCCGACTCCCGTGTGGGGTCGCGATGAGCTTGGAACGGGTGAGATGTGGAACTCGAACTCAGTGATCGCGTGGCTGATCGCGCGCAGCGGGATAGACACCGAGTCAATTCAGCCTCCGGCAGGAGGACGCGCGCCGGGATGGCAGGCCGGGCTCGTGGTTGCACGAAGACAGGAAGCGAAGATGCCTCCCGCGCCTCTCACCTTGAGGTGACGAGGGACCGGTTTGGATCACCAACCTGCGAGACCGAAGGTCACAGATTCGAATCCTGTCGGGCAGGCTTTGGTCGTCACTGCTGAGATACGTCTCTCCTATCGACGCCTGAAGGATCGTCAAGAGCCGCTGGCCCGCGAGACCCGTCGCGTAGACGATTTCGCTAGCCGGTGACCCACCCGAGGGCAAGTTAGCTTTCCATACTGGATGCACGACATCGCCGAGTTCCTTAAAGGGCACGATCCGTTCAGCGGGCTTGACGAAGGGGCCCTGGAGCGGCTCGCCGAGCGGGCCGAGGTCGAGTTCTTCGCCGCTGGCACGGTCATCTTCAAGCAGGGGGAGCAACCCCAGACCAAGGTGAGAGTGGTGCGCCGGGGGGCGGTCGAGCTGGTGGACCGCGGTCGGGTGGTGGACCTGCTCGGGGAGGGCGAGCTGTTCGGCCACCCCTCGATGCTGTCCGGGCTGCTGACGGGCTTCGAGGCCCGCGCCCACGAGGACTCGCTCTGCTACGCGCTCGCCGCCCAGGACGTGCTTCCCCTCCTCGCTCGGCCCGCCAGCCTCCCCTATCTCGCCCGATCGCTGCTCAGACGGCGCAAGCCGGTCACTGCGCACGACGCCGACGTCGCCGGCGCGGAAGTGGCGCAACAGCCGGCCCGGGTGCTGATTCGCCGGCAGCCGGTGATCTGCCGGCCTGAGATCTCGCTGCGCGAGGCCGCCGAGCGCATGGTCGAGGAGGGCGCAAGCTCGGTGCTGGTGCGTGGCGACGATGGGATGCTGGGGATCGTCACCGACAGCGATCTGCGATCACGCGTGGTGGCCGGCGGAATGTCGGTTGACGCACCGGTGAGTGAGGTGATGACCGCGCCGGTAATCACAGTCGGGGCCGAGCAGACCGGCGCGGATGTGATGCTGGCGATGCTCGACAACGACGTCCGCCATGTGCCGGTCGTCTCGCCGGGGTCCGAGGTACTCGGGGTGATCGTCGGGATCGACCTGGTCGCCGCGGAGGCGCACACCCCCTTCGTCCTCCGTCGTGCGATCGCCGAGGCGAAGACGAAAGAGGAGCTGCGCGACGCAGCCGGTCGCCTGCATTCGACGGTGGTCGCGCTCCACCGCGCCGACCTCGGCCCCGCTCACATCAGCCAGGTGATCTCGGTGGTGGGAGACGCATTGATCCGGCGAATGATCGAGCTCGCGATCGAGTCGGAAGGACCGCCACCGGTCGAATTTGCCTGGCTTTCGCTGGGCAGCCACGGCAGGCGCGAGCCGATGCCCTCCTCGGACGTTGACTCGGGCATGGCCTGGAGGGACACCTCGGGTGCAGATCCGAAATACATGCACGCGATTGCAGCCGATGTCGCGGATTGCCTCAAGGTCGTCGGCTGGCGGGTCGATCCCCACGGCGTCACCGCCGCCGACCGGTTCGCCTCCTGCTCGATCGGGGAGTGGCAGGCAGCGATCGAGCGCTGGCTCGCGCATCCAGGGGACAACAAGGTCTTGATCGCGACCTCGATCCTGCTCGATGGCCGAACCGTCTACGGGCCCAAGGAGCTGGACCCCAAGTCCTACTTCTATGAGTCGCAGCACCGGTCGACCCTGCTGCGCTGGCTGCTGCGGCTGGCGCTCTCCGCGAAGCCGCCCACCGGCTTCATGCGCGACATCGTGGTCGAGCATTCGGGCGAGCATCGGGGCACCTTGGACATCAAGCACGGCGGGCTGCTGCCGATTCTCGATCTGGCGCGCTATGCGGCCTTCAAGGCGGATGCCAAGGTAACGCCCACGATCGAGCGGCTGCGCGCCGCGGGTGAAGCGGGAACGCTCGACCAGGCGCACGCCCGGACGCTGGCTGAGGCGTTCGAGCTCTTCGCCGCCCTCCGTATGGAGCACCAGGTGAACCAGCTCGAGCAAGGCATTGAGCCCGACGAGCACCTCGATCCGAAGCAGCTGAACTCCCTCACCCGCCGTTATCTGCGCGATGGGTTCCGAGAGGTCGCGGCCGTTCAGAAGACCCTCGCCGCCGAGCTCACGTGGACCACCTGATGCCGGGTGCGGCCAGACGCTTGTGGCCCGGGCACGAGGCGTCGGTGAAACTCCCCGACTCGCCCAGCGTCCTCGCCTACACAGGTGCGCCCCCGCCCGCCCCGTCCACTCCGTGGCGCGATGCGACCTTCAGCGTCATCGACCTCGAGACGACCGGGCTCGATCCGGCCGGCGACGAGATCATCTCCTACGCCACCGTGACCGTGTCCCTGGGGAGGGTGAGCCTTGCCGACGCTCGCTATCAGCTGATCAACCCGCGTCGGATGCCTGGCGGCGAAACGATTCGCATCCACGGGCTGCTTGAAAGCGACCTTGCCGAAGCCCCTCCGCTCTCCGAGGCTCTGGACGGGCTGCTCGAGGCGATCACCGGCCGGG
>JBBPIK010000115.1:0-5216 GCA_038040415.1 Actinomycetota bacterium | reverse complement strand
GGAGATCGTGCGCGACATCTCCAACGTCAAGCAGGAGATCATCAACTTCCGCAAGGTGGTCAGGCCGCAGCGGGCGGCGTTCCGCGACCTCGAGCGCACCAAGACGCGCTACATCGCCGAGGACCTCGACATCTACTTCGACGACATCGTCGACGCCTCCGAGCGCATCTGGGACATGCTCGAGAACTACAAGGAGGTCGTCGAGGCGCTGGAGGACACCAACGAGTCGGTGATCTCGCACCGCGTCAACGACATCCTGCGCTTCCTGACTGCGATCAGCGTGATCGTGCTGCCCCTGACGCTGATCGCCAGCATCTGGGGAATGAACGTCGGCGTTCCGGGCGAGGGCGACCCCGAGGACTTCTTCGTAGTGGTCGGCGCCATGCTCGTCCTACTGGTCGGCATGGTCGCGTACTTCCGCCGCCGCGGCTGGCTCTAGCGGCACACGAACCCGCTCGTTTGGGAGCCGGAACGCATGCTGTACGGTCGGGCTGATGACCAGGACCTCGCTGGCGGTGCTCATTTTGGTCGCGATCTGCGCGGCGCTGGGAGCGGTGGTGGTCGTGACGATGGAGCGCACCCGGGCCGCTGCGCCTCCGCCGAACATCGTGCTCGTGCTCACCGACGACCAGGCCTACCGCAGCACGGTGAAGCGGATGCCCTGGCTGCACCGGCACCGTCGCGACTTCGCCCGCTTCACTCACGCCTACGCGAACAACCCCCTCTGCTGCCCAGCCCGAGCCACGATCTTGACCGGGCTCTACTCCCACCGCACCCAGGTCGAGGACAACAGCGACGGGGAAAAGCTCGACCCGGGCTCGACGATCGCCACCTGGCTCGACGGCGCGGGCTATGAGACGGGCCTGTTCGGCAAGTACCTGAACGGCTACCCGTTCAAGGGCGAGCCCCTCGTGCCTGCGGGCTGGGACAGGTTCTCGCCGTTTACCACCCAGGCGAAGTACTACGACTACAAGCTCCTTACCGGCGACCATTCGAAACGCTATGGCAGTCGACACCAGGACTACTCGACCCGGGTGATCGCGCGCCGCGCCGGGCGGTTCATTCGGGCGGCCCAACCGCCCTTCTTCGCCTACGTCGCCCCCTATGGCCCGCATCGGCGCCGCAGCTCGGAGCTGGCGACGCCCGACTTTCGCGACCGTCACCTGTTCCGTCATGCCCAGGTCGAGCTGCCGTCCAACTTCAACCGGGCGGCCAAGGGGGCGCCGAGGTGGTGGAAGCGCCTCCCGCCGGTGAGCCGGCGCCTCGTACGCCGGACGATGCGAGCCGCCTGGGCGACGCTGCGCTCCGAGGATCGACTGCTGCGAAATCTGGTCAGGTCACTCAGGCGCAAGGGGCAGCTTGGGAGGACGATCATCGTGTTCGCATCCGACAACGGCTATTCCTTCGGGTCGCACCGCTGGATCTACAAGGGCTGCGCCTATGAGGAGTGCATCCACGTCCCGTTGATGATCCGCGCACCGGGGGTGCCGGCCCGCACGGTGCGAGCGATGGTCGGCAATCAGGACATCGCCCCGACCCTCGCCGCCTTGGCCGGCGTGGAGCACCCGCCCGTTGACGGCCGGAGCCTGGTGCCGCTGATCAGGGGACGCGGGTCAGGGCACGCGATGCTGCTCCACACCGAGGGCATGGTCCCCCCCTACTGGGGGCTGCGGACCAAGCGCTGGAAATTCGTCAAGCACAAGAGCGGAGCCCGCGAGCTGTACCGGCTCTCCGACGACCCCGGTGAGCTGCAAAACCTCGCCGACCGCGAGCATCGCAGGGTGATGAGGAGGCTCGGGGAGCGCCTCGCCCGGCTGAGGCATTGAGCGGCTGACCCTCTCAGGCGGCAGCGGACGCCTGGGGCGCCTACTCGCCGGTGGTCTGTGCCTCTTCGCCTAGCCCCACGGCCTGGAGGGCCTCCTCGCGCACTCCGATGCTCTCGAGCCGGATCACCGTGCCTCCACGGAAAGTCCACACCTGGAAGTAGCGCATGTCCACCGGGGTGCCGCTCTGCTTGCCGGCGGCTTGCTGGTGAACCCGAACCACGACGCTGTCCCCGGCTGCGATGAACTCCTCGCCCTCGATGACCAACTCATCCCAACCCTCCAGAAACCCCCGCATGTATTTACTGATCCCTTCGGGGCCGAGATATGCCCCGGGGTCCGGGAACTCTTTCCTCAGGACGAGCACCGCCCAGGGGTCGAAGAGCTCCGTGCCGGCCTGGAAGTCTCCGCGCCCCCAGCGCTCGTAGACCTGACGCACGATCTCCACGTTGTCCTGCGGCATCGCTCACCCAGTATCTCGCCATCGGCCCGACGCATCCGACGCGATGTGTGGCCCACCGCATCGGTCGCATCGCGGCAGCGGCATCAAACGGCGAGCGCCCAGCATTGGCCGGGCGCTTCGCCTGAGGCTGCGTGCATGGGAGGTGCCAGCCTCGAGTGGGTGTGCGGGCGGGAAGCTAGCTGGGCCGTAGGACACCAGCCCTACGTGATCACCCAAACAGCGGATTGATTGCCTCACGCCCCCGGCTTTCGCTCGCGTTTGAGCGTTGCCTTCAGGTCGGTGCGGTTTCGGTACTCAGCGTTGTTCATCCGCTGGGATACTCGTGGGGATGAGGCGACCCAGACGGGCGCGCGATCCCAAGGTCGAACGGCTCTCGCAGGTCCAGCTCTTCTCGACCTGCACCAAACGGGACCTCTCCCGTATCGCAGCCCTCGCTGAGGAGATTGAAGTCCCCGCTGGCCTGGTCCTTATGCGCCAGGGCGATCCCGGGCGCGAGGCTTTCGTGATCGCCGCTGGCCGGGCGAAGGTGACGATCCGTGGAAAGCGAAGCGCCAAACTCGGCCCCGGCGACTGCTTCGGCGAGATGGCACTCCTTCACCGGGCACCACGTTCCGCCACGGTCACAGCCGAAAGCGACATGCGAGTCTTCGTGCTCGGCTCTCGTGAGTTCTCGCACTTGATCGAAACCGTCCCGATCGTGGCTCGGCGGGTATTGGCAGCCCTCGCCGAGCGGGTTCGGGAAGCTGAGCGGGCTCAGCCTCAACACTGAGCGCGAACGCGAATTCACTTCGCTTGCGACGAGGAGGTCTTGCCGCTCACCCCGTTAGCGCCCTAGTCCCGTGCCTGACACATACGATGGGCGGTGTGGCCAACCGCCGAACGCTCGGCGAATAGCCTGCTAGCTGGCATCTTTCTTGTCTCATGGCTACGGTCATGGCTACGGCCTAGCCACCTTCGCGGTCCAGATAGGCGTCTAGCAGCGTCCGCGCTTCCGCCTCGTTTCCAGGCATAAGATGACCGTAGCGGTCGAGGGTGATGGAGATGTTGGCGTGCCCCATGTAGGTCGAGAGGGCCTTCGCGTTGACGCCGGCAGCGATCATCAGCGAGGCGAAGGTGTGGCGGCCCTCGTGGAATCCCAGCGGTTTGAGCTTCGCTTCTTTCCAAGTGTCGGCGGCTCGGTTACGGAATCCCCCCGGAGAGGCCGGTCGGCTCGCATCCCAAGCTCCGGGGAACAGAAGGCCCGACTCGGGATGGTTCATCAGGACGCGGTGATCGGCAAGTAAGGTCGCCAGCCTGTCCACGACCGGCACCGTGCGGTTCTGGCCCGCCTTCGACTTGGCGTCTAGGAACTGGCAGGACTTCTCATCCCACCCGCGGACCACTCGGAGCTTCTGCGCCTCCAGGTCGATCGCCTCCCACTCGATCGCCACCAGCTCGCCGATCCGTAGGCCCGCATAGACGGCGAGTCCGAGGGCCGCCTGATCCTTCACCGGCAGGGCCGCAATCAGTATGGCGGCTTCCGCTGGCGTGGCGATCCGGTTGCGGGCCTTCTCACCGCTCGGCAGCCGCAGGCCGGTACATGGGTTGACGTGCGCCAAGCCGCGCGGTATCGCCCAGCCGTAGAGGGCCTGTAACGGTGTAACCGCGTTGCGGATCGTGTTCGGCGCCAAGGACCCGGAGGCGAGCGAGTCGGCCCAGACTTGAATGTCGGCGCGGTTCAACCTCGCCAGCCGCGAGGCTCCCAACGCCGGCAGGATGCGAGCGCGTAGCTCGCGCTCATACCCCCGGACCGCCGAGGGCCTGTAGCGCCTCCCCGATCGGTTGCGGATCGCCCCGGACTGCATCCCCGACACGAATAGCTCGGCCGCCTTGCGGACGGTTGGACCCTGGGCAGCGCTCAGGGTGCCGTTCTGGAGCCGCGCCAGCGCGTCCACGCGCCATGCTCGGGATTCCGCTAGGTGAGGGGTCCAAGGCCCGAACAGGTGGCGCCTGGCCCGCTTGTCGAAGGCGGTGCCGCGATAACGCGGACAGCCTTTTGAGTCGGTGCGTTCCTGAATCCCTTGTCGGGCTGGAGATCGCTCCTTGGTGCCCATGCTTCCCCCTTTGGTGGAGTCGTCTTGCACCACTGAGTCTACGTCGTCAAAGACACGAAGCAATGGCCCGCGACCGGGGGAAGTTGCAAGACGACCCCGAGGGCCGCGGGCCTTGGCCACCTTACCCCTCGCCTCCCGCCAAGCTTGCGTTCTCCTGCGCCCATCGCTCGAGTTCACGGATCGGAACCAACCGGCAGGACCCGGAGCGGACCAGCTTCAAGTCCGGTTGGACGTGGCGCTGGAAGTGCGCCAAGGAGACGCCGAGGGATGCAGCCGCCTCTTCGCGGGTAAGCGCAACGCGCGGGACGGTGCCACGGGTTGTGACTTCACGACGTCCCTTCCCCGCTGCCGTTGAGCGTCGCCGCGATTCTCTCTAGCCCCCGCCGCTCCTCAAGCTCGGCCTTTTTCAAGATGCCGAGCTGGTGTTGATCAACGTGGTGAAGCGCCGACTCGATAGACGAGTAGGTGGTCGGCTTTCGCATCCAGCGGGTGGCGTCAGCCAGCCATTCGTAGGGGATCTCCCCGGAGCGGCGCATCTCCCCCAACAGCCGGCAGACGGTGCCGTTGTATTCAGCCTCGGTCTTGGCGATCACGCCCCCAGCGGTGAGCTGGTAGAAGACTTGGCGCACCGTCATCGGGTGGTCCTGGGCGAGCACCGCGACGATCGCCTCCCTGATGGTCTGCATCTCCACCTTCGAGCGGCGCCGCCGCCTTATAGGGCTAGACCCATATGCGCTCACGTCGCCCCCTCGACGCCGGGTTCGGTGCCTCGGGTGACTTCCGTACAGCGGTCACAAATAGACGAAGCAGGTGGGGGGAGCAGGTGGATGGCCGGGT
>JBBPIK010000114.1:0-5256 GCA_038040415.1 Actinomycetota bacterium | reverse complement strand
GATGGGAACCCTGATCTTCTGGGGCGCCAACCCGAGGGCGCCGATCGGGGGGTGACCCCCCGCCAAAACGCACGGAGGAGGATGAACGGCACAGATGGCTGATGAGATCACAGGCCCCACCCGCGAGGAGCGGGAACTGGAGGAGCTGGACGTGGAGGAGCGGGAAGTGCAAGAGCGGGGAGGGTCGACCTACCACGAGCCCGCACCCGAGCTCGGCACCCTGAACCAGGATTACGTGATCCCCGGGGTGGACCCGAGCGAAACCGACCCCTACCGCTGGCACACCGGCGAGAAGCGTGACCACGGCGGCGAGGACGCCATCGAGGTGATCGACCTCGTCAAGCAGTTCGGCCGGATGCGCATCCTCAACGGCCTCAACCTCGGCCTCCCCAACGACCAGATCTCCATGGTGCTCGGGCCCTCCGGAACGGGGAAGAGCGTGTTGATCAAGCACATCGTCGGCCTCCTCTATCCCGACTCGGGGGACGTCCTCGTACACGGCCAGTCGGTCCCGAACCTGACCGACGACGAGCTGTTCGAGATGCGCAAGAAGTTCGGCCTGCTGTTCCAGGACGGCGCCCTGTTCGGCTCCATGAACGTGTTCGACAACACCGCCTTTCCCCTTCGCCAGCACACCGACAAGTCGGAGGACGAGATCGCCGAGATCTGCAACCGGCGGCTTCGGGAGGTGGGGCTCGCCGAGGCCACGCAGAAGATGCCGAACGAGCTCTCCGGGGGGATGCGCAAGCGGGCCGGGTTTGCCCGGGCGCTGGTGCTCGACCCCGCGATCGTCATGTTCGACGAGCCCGACTCCGGCCTCGACCCCGTCCGGACGGCGCTGCTCTGCGAGCTGATCCGCGAGGTGCACGCGGAGGCTGGCGGCTGCTATCTCGTGATCAGCCACGACCTCGGCACCGCCCGCCGGATCGCCGACTTCCTGGCAGTGCTCTGGAAGGGCCGGATCGTGGAGAGCGGCCCCGCCGACGAGCTCTTCAACTCCGACAACGAGTTCGTCGCCCAGTTCCTGAACGCGGAGACCGTCGGCCCCCTCGCAATGGACTGACATCACTCCGCCGGAAGCCTCGCCTTCGGCTCCGTTTCCGGCGGGCGAGGGCGCCAACCTGACCCGGCAGGCCCAGCCGCCTGCACCGCGACTTCGTCGCTAGCCCCAGCGACCCACCTTGACCCGCGACTTCGTCGCTAGCCCGAGCCACGTCCTAACCTTGCCTCGATGAGGAACCTGTTGGCACGGATTGCCGGGCGGGCTGTCGAACGGCCGACGCCGGTGATCTTCGCCGCGGTTCTGCTCACCCTGATCGGTGCGGTCGCCGCACTGCGTCTGCAGGCCGATCGCAGCCCAGACTCGCTGGTCGACCGTGGCTCCGGCACCTACGCCGAGACCCAGAGGTTCTACGAGGAGTTCGGGGACGAGCCGGTTGAGATTCTTGTCAAGGGCGACCTGCGCCAGCTCCTCGCCACCGACAACCTGGTGCGCTTGCTGGCGCTCGAGAGCTGCCTCTCGGGCAGGGCACCCGGCGGGCAGGAGGCCGGCGGCCAGCCCACGCCGCCCACCTGTGCGGCGATCTCCCGCCTCGACCCGAGCGCGGTGGTCTTCGGACCGGCGACCTTTCTGAACCAGTTCGCGCTTCAGGCGAGCGAGCTGCTCACCCAACAGCAGGAGGCGGCAGTCGTGCGGGGGCGTGAGGCGGCGGTCGCGGCCGCGCGCCAGGCGAAGAATGCGGGGCTCTCCGCGGCCGAGCAGCAGCGGGCCGGGCTGGCGGCGTTCCAGGAGGTGCTGTTCAAGCTCGGGCAACAGGTCCAGGCCCTTGCTGCCGAGTACGGCCAGACGGGCCCGCCGAGCCTCACCAACCCGGATTACGTCTCGTCGGTGATCTGCGACCCACAGTTCGACGGCTGCGTGCCGAAGGCCCGGTTCTCGGCGATCGTCCCCAGCACCGACGCGGCACTGATCTCCGTGCGCCTGCGCCCCGGCCTCAGCGAGTCCGAGCGCCGCGACGCGATCGCCCTGTTCCGCGACGCGGTCGCCGATCCGAGCTTCCAGCTCGAAAAGGGGCGATCCGGCACCCAGCCGAGCTACGTGGTCAGCGGCGTGCCGGTCGTCTTCGAGGGGCTGGCGCAGGAGCTCTCCACCCAGATCTTCGTCCTCCTGGCCGCCGCCCTGGCAGCGATGGTGATCACCCTTGCGGCGGTCTTCCGCACCCCGCTCAGGCTCCTGCCGCTGGGGATCGCGTTGGGCGCGGCCGGCATCGTGTTCGGCTTCCTTTCGCTGATCGGGGGCTCGCTGACCATGGCCTCGATCGCGGTGCTGCCGGTGCTGATCGGGCTCTCCGTCGACTACGCGATCCAGTTCCAGGCCCGCTTCGCCGAGGCGGTGCAGACGGGCTCCTCGCCGCCTCGTGCGGCTGTGGAGGCCGCCGCCAGGGGAGGCCCGGTGATCGCAACGGCCGGCCTGGCCACCGTGGCCGGCTTCGCCGTCCTGGTGCTGTCGCCGATCCCGATGGTGCGCGGCTTCGCGCTCCTCCTGGTGCTCGGGCTCGTGGTCGCCTTCGCGCTGGCGCTCACCGTGGGCCTCTCGGCCCTCTCGCTGCTGAAGCGGCCAACCGGCAAGCCCGCCCGGCTGATCGTGTTCCGGCGCGGGGGCGTGCCGCTGAGCGCAAAGGGTGCGGTTCTCGGCTCCCGCGCGCGGGCGGTGGGCGGGCGCGCCCTCGCCTTCTCGATCGCGGCTCCGGGCAGGGTGCTGGCGGTCGCCGCCCTTGTGGCGATCCTCGGCTGGGGGGTGGGGACGCGGATCCCGGTGATCTCCGATATCCGCCAGCTCGTGCCGGGCGACCTGCCTGCGCTCCAGGACGTGGACGAGCTCGAGCAGGCCACCGGCATCTCGGGGCTCACCTACGTCACCGTGACCGCCCCCGACCTCAGCGACCCGGCAGTGATCTCGTGGATGCACGACTTCGAGCAGCGCATCCTGGCGCGCCATGGGTTCGAGGGCCGGAATGCGTCCTGTCGGGACGAGCAGACGGAGATCTGCCCCGAGATCTCGCTCGCCGACTTTCTCTACGCGGGCGGGCAGGCTACCCCGAGCCGGCAGCGGATCAAGGAAAGCCTGCGCCTGCTTCCTCCGTACGTCGCCCAGGCGCTCGTCACCACGGACCCCGACACAGGCAAGCCCGGCAACACCGGCGTGATCACCTTCGGGATCAAGGTGATGCCGTTCGACCAGCAGAAGGAGCTGATCGACGACATCCGCGCTCAGGTCGACCCACCGGGGACCGGCGATGACCCGCCGCCGGGGGTGAGCACCCAGGTCCTCGGCCTGCCCGTGCTGGCCGCCGACGCCAACTCGGCGCTCTCCGGGAGCCGCTACCTGGTGACCGTCGCCGGCCTGCTGGCGGTGGCGCTGGTCCTGGTGGCCGTGTACCGGTCCGCCGGCAGGGCGCTCGTGCCGCTGATCCCGATCGTGCTCGCGACCGGCTGGTCCTCCCTGGTGCTATGGGTGGCGGGCGTCCCGCTCAACCCGATGTCGGCGACGCTCGGCGCGCTGGTGATCGCGATCGCAACGGAGTTCAGCGTTCTGCTCTCGGCCCGCTACCACGAGGAGCGCCGGCGCGGTGGAACCATGGGGGAGGCCCTTCGCCGGGCCTACGCGGGCACCGGGGCGGCCGTTTTCGCATCCGGAATCACCGCGATCGCAGGCTTCGCGGTGCTGGTGTTCACCGACATCCGCATGCTGCGCGACTTCGGGCTGGTGACTGTCTTCGACCTGGGCGTGGCCTTGGCCGGCGTGCTCCTGGTGCTGCCCGCGGCCCTGGTCTGGTCCGAGGGCGGATTCGAGCCGCTGTCGGCGCTGGCGGGGCGGTTGCGCCGCCGTGGGCGCCCGGCGCCCGCTGACGCCCGGTGAGTGGCGACGGGGCGCCGCGCCCGCGGCCGGGGTGGCGTTACTCGACCTTCGTCGGGATCGCCTTCTTGGTCCTGATCGCCGTCGCCACCCTGAACACGATTCGCACCGAGAGCGGCGGCACGCTCGGAACCGGCACCGACGAACGCGGCATGGCCCTGCCGGAGTTCGCGGTTCCGGACGCCCGCACCGGCCCCCTCGACCAAGACGCGAACATCTACCAGGACGACTGCTCGACGTCTGAGAATCCCTGCCCTGCCGAGGCGCGGCGGGATCCGGCCTGTGAGATCGAGGTGCGCGGCGCGATCCGTGTCTGCGACCTCTTCGACCGCCCCCTCGTGATCTCGTTCTGGTTCACGGGAGGCGCCGACTGCCTGCCCACGCAGGACGCAGTCGACCGGGTCGCCTCCCGCTACCGTGGTCGCGTGAACTTCCTCGCGATCGACATCCGCGACGACCCTGCCGACGTGCGCCGGATCGTCAACGAGCGAGGATGGAGGATCCCGGTCGGCTACGACCGCGACGGTGCCGTCAGCGACCTCTACCTGGTGGGCGGATGCCCGACCGTGGCGTTCGCCTTCCCGGGCGGGGTCCTCGATTTCGCGAAGGTGGGCGCCGAGGAGCTCTCGGAGCAGCAGCTCACCCAGGACGTCCAGCGCCTGCTCCGCCACTCTCGCCAGCGGGCCCGCGAAGACCGCTGATGAGCGAGGAGGCCGTTCCGGAGGCGGGCTGGGTCGCGCCGGCGCTGCGGGAGGAGTTCCCAGGTCTCGCCCTCCGCTACCTGTCGATCGAGCACGGCTCCGGCCGGGCTTCACGGCAGGTGAAGAAGCGCCTCGCGGAGCTCTCGAACAGGTTCTCGGGACCGCAGGCGATCAACCTCCGCCACCAGGCGATCCCCTGGGCCTACCGTGTCTTCTACCGGCACATCGGGCTCGATCCCGACGAGCAGCACACGCCGGTGGAAGCGATCGCGCTCGAGCGCATGAAGCGCGGCGGCTTCATCAGCCAGAGCCTGCTCGACGACGCGCTGACGATCGCGATCATCGAGTCAGGAGTGGCCCTGCGAGCCTTCGACGCGGGGCGTGTGGACGGTCGCCTGGGAATTCGGCCCACCGAGCCCGGCGAAGGCCTCGAGGGACGCCCTGGCGACCTGCCGCAGGGAACCCTGGTGATCGCCGACGAGGCCAGGCCACTGGGACTGCTGTTCGGGGCAACCGCCACCGGCCGCGGCGTCACCCCGCGCACGGCGAGAATGACCCTCGTGGGCGTGCAGGTGAAGGGCGTGCCGGAGATCGCCGTCGAGGAGGCGATCTGGCTGGCCGCGGACGTGATCCGGAGCT
>JBBPIK010000033.1:0-27729 GCA_038040415.1 Actinomycetota bacterium | reverse complement strand
CCTTCACGATCGAGCCCCTCGACAAGGGCTTCGGCTACACGTTCGGCAACAGCCTGCGCCGAGTGCTTCTCTCCTCGCTGGGCGGCGCCGCGATCAAGAGCGTTCGGGTCGAGGGCGTCGCTCACGAGTTCTCGGACGTCTCCGGAGTGAAAGAGGACGTCACCGACATCGTCCTCAACCTCAAGGACATAGTGATCCGCATGCACACGGACGCGGACGAGGTCGAGGCCCCGCTGGTCGCGACTGGGCCCGGCGACGTGAAGGCAAAGGACATCGACCTGCCCGCAGGGGTCGAGATCCTCAACCCGGACGTCCCGATCGCGACACTCGAGAAGCGGACCAAGCTGGAGATGTATCTGACGATCGGCCGCGGCCGCGGCTACTCGCCCGCCGAGGAGAACAAGACAGAGGACCAGCCGCTCGGCGTGATCCCGATCGATTCGATCTTCTCGCCGATCCGCCGCACTTCCTACGCGGTGGACTCGGCGCGGGTAGGCCAGCGAACCGACTTCGACAAGCTGTCGCTGGACATCGAGACCGATGGCTCAATGGAGCCGGCCTCGGCGCTTCGTGAGGCGGCGGAGATCCTGATCAAGAGCCTGGCGATCTTCACCGACGCCGACCGAGTCGAGGAGCTGACCAGCCGTGACGGCGCCGGCGTGGCCGAGGCCGGCTTCGCGCCGCTCCCCGCCGGCGACGGCGATGACCGTCTGATCGAGGAACTGGAGATCGGCGTCCGCGCCTACAACTGCCTGAAGCGGGCCGGCATCCAGACAGTGGGTGACCTGATCCAGCGCTCCGAGTCGGAGCTGAACGCGATCCCCAACTTCGGCAAGCGCTCCACGGATGAGGTGATCGAGGCCCTCAACGCCCTCGACCTCTCGCTCAGAGGCGAGTAGGGCGGCAGCCGGAGACCACGATGCGCCACGGGAAGGCGAGGCACAAGCTCAGCCGGGACACGGCGCATCGCCGCTCGTTGCTGCGCAACCTGTGCCGCGAGGTGATCGACCACGAGCGGATCAAGACCAGCCAGGCGAAGGCCAAGGCTGTGAAGCCCGAGCTCGAGAAGTTGATCACGCTCGCCAAGCGCGGCGATCTGCACGCTCGCCGGCGCGCCCTCTCCGAGCTCGGCCAGGACAAGTTCATCGTCCACAAGCTGTTCGAGGAGATCGCGCCTCGCTACGCGGAGCGTCCCGGCGGCTATACGCGGATCGTCAAGCTCGGTCCCCGTCGCTCCGACTCCACCGAGATGGTCTTCCTCGAGCTCGTCTAGCGTTTTCCAGCGCAGGCTCGCGAAAGGCCGGCGTTGATGGGAGTC
The DNA here is from genome assembly GCA_038040415.1 of Actinomycetota bacterium. Classification (GTDB taxonomy): domain Bacteria; phylum Actinomycetota; class Thermoleophilia; order Solirubrobacterales; family 70-9; genus AC-56. The sequence continues at coordinate 26,411 of JBBPIK010000033.1, read as the reverse complement.
CTTCGCCTCACGATCGCCTACGACGGGGCGCCGTTCGCCGGCTGGGCGGCGCAGCCGGGGCTGCGCACCGTGCAGGGCGAGCTCGACGCGGCGCTTCAGCGGATTCTCGGCGGGCCGGTGTCGCTGGTCGTCGCGGGCCGCACGGACGCGGGCGTTCACGCCTGGGGGCAGGTGGCGAGCTTCGAGCTCGACGCCGCACCGCCGGGCGAGCTGGCGCACCGCCTGAACGCCGTACTGCCGCCGGAGATCTCCGTGATCGAGGCGAGCGCGGCACCCGCGGGGTTCAACGCCCGTCGCGACGCCCGCTCGCGAACCTACTGCTACCGAGTGCTGGCCTCGCCGTTGCGGCACCCGCTCGAGATCGGGCGCGCCCTGTGGTCGCCGCACCCACTTGAGCGCAAGGCGCTCGACCGATGCGCGGCGTCGCTGGTGGGCAGGCACGACTTCACGGCCTTCACCCCCACCCAGACCGAGCACGTTCGCTTCGAGCGCGAGGTGATCCGGTCCGACTGGCGAGCGCAGAGGCTTGCCGATCCGTTCCCGGGCGAGCTGCTGGAGCTCTGGATCGAGGCGGATGCCTTCATGCGCCACATGGTCCGGGTCCTGGTGGGGACGATGCTCGAGGTGGCGAACGGCGGGCGCAGCCCAGAGGACTTCGAGGAGCTGCTTCTCGGCGCCCCCCGCGAACGCGCCGGCGAGACGGCGTCTCCGCACGGCCTGTATCTCGCATCGGTGAGCTACTGACCGTCAATGTCCTCGCGGCCGCCCAGCTCCACCTCGCCGAGGCTGGCCGGGCGGTTGGGCAGGTAAATCGAGGAGCCGGTGGCCAAGAGGACGGGCTTGCCCTCGGCGTCGGCCACGGTGGCGCGCGTGATGGCGATCGTGCGGCCCGCGTGGACCACCTCGGCGCGCGCCGTCAGCTCGCTGTCGCCGGGCGACACGGGGCGCAGGAAGTTCGCTTTCAGGTCGAGGCCGGCAAAGGCGAGCCCCGCGGGAACTGTCGTCTCGACCGCGATCAGCATCGCGAAGTCGGCGAGCATCGCGACCGCGCCGCCCTGGAGGCGGCCGGTTGGGCTGGCGAGCCACTCGGTGCAGGGCATGACCAGCGTGGCCGTGCCCTCACCGATCTCGCGCGGCCCGAGCCCCGTCAGATGATGGATTGGGGGCGGCGGCAGCTCGCCGGCGAGCTGCCGCCGCACGATCTCGGCACCCGGCAGCTCGCTCCAGACCTCCTGCTCGATGACGCCGTTGGGCGGCGGCCGCAGGTAGGGATCGGGTGTCTCGTGCTGGGGGGGCTCGAACGGCTCCAGGTCGGTGGGCGGGTCGGGTGCGGGGTCGAGCGGGGGGAAGATGGTCAGGCGGGAGGTGCCGTGGGCCAGAAGGCGCTCGCTTCCCTTTTCGATCACGAAGGCCTCCGACAGCCCCACGGAGCGACCGACGTGAATCGCCTGCCCGCTCGCCGTCAACACCCCTCCAGGGCGGGCTGGGCGCAGGAAGGACAGCGACAGCTCCGCGGTCGTATACGGCGTGGCAGCCGGCAGCTCGGTTTCGATCGAGCAGCCGAATGCGATGTCGGCAAGCAGCGCCAGGGCTCCTCCGGTGATCACCCCGTTCGATGCCGCCAGCCAGCCCGAGGCGGGCATTTCGGCGTCGGCCGTTCCAGACCCGAACCCGGTCGGCCGGGCGCCCGTGAGGTGGGAGAGCGGCGGCGGAGGCCAAAGTCCCCGCCGCCAGCCATCCAGGCGCTCGCGGCCGGGCAGCGCGATCAGCCGGCGGTCGGGATACGAGCCCCGAACCGGCTCCCGCCACACCGCGGTCGCGTCGGACGTGCCCGGCTCCACCGCCTCAAGGTATCCGAGGTCGGCGGTGCCGGGACTAGCCGCCGCCGTAGGCGACGACCAGATCCGTGGCCACGCCCACGATGAAGCCGACGGCGAGCAGCGCGAGCCCAAGCTCCCGGTATCCGTAGCGGCGCATCCCGTTCCAGACCTCGCCGATCACATAGAGGATCGCCCCGCCGGCGAGGGCGTAGAAGGCAAGCTCTAGCGGCTCCGAGGTCACGTTGTAGCCGACGATCGAACCGAGGAAGGTCGGGCCGCCACCGATCAGCCCGGCGAGCGCAAGCCAGCCCCAGGTCGGCCTTATGGATCCGAGTGGCCCGACGATGCCGAAGCCCTCGGTCGCGTTGTGCAGGGCGAATCCGATGATCAGAACGGTCGCCAGGCTGACCTCCCCCGCGCTCGCGGAAACGCCGATGGCGAGGCCCTCGGCGAAGTTGTGGAGACCGATCGCCGCCGCGATCGTCATCCCCGTCCGCAGCGCGGTCGCCCGGGCGGCGGCCGCCTGCAGATCGAGCGCCTGGGCGTCCTCGACCGTCAACTCGGGGGAGCCGCCGGCGATCGGCGGTGCCTTCGCTCCGCGCGGGCGCATCCTGCCCTCGAGCACGGCCAGTCCTGCGCAACCTGCCGCGAAGCCGCCGCCGAGCAGCAGACCGAGACCCGCTACACGGCCGAGGGTCTCATCGCCGTCCTTGTAGCCCTCCACGGTCTCCTCGACGATCCCCAGCCCGTGCTCCATCACGTCGACGAACAGGAACGCGAGCACGCCGACGGCGAACATCGCGAGCGCGACGCGAGTGCGCGGGCCCAGGAGCTGGAGTCGCGCGAAGGGCAGCCCGAGGTAGATCGTGAACCCGGCCAGGGCGCCCAGAAGAACGGTCTCGCTGAAGGTCATGCGCGCTGCCTCAAAGAGGAGGGCATCTTAGGGCACCCTAATCCGGGATGTCGAGCGATTCCTCCCCGCCCGCCCGGTTGCGGTCGGGCACGCCTCGATTGTGGCGGTGTGCGCTCCTGGAAGCGGCCCTGGCCGCCCCTAGAATCGGTGGAGATGCGGGTCTTGCTCACGAACGACGACGGAATCGGCGCCGAGGGCCTTCACGCCCTCCGTCGCGCGCTCGCCGAGCTGGCCGGCATCGAGACACACGTGATCGTCCCGGACTCCAATCGCAGCGCCACTGCGCGCAGCATCACGACCCGCTCGCCCCTCTCCGTCGAGGAGGTGAGGCTCGACGACGGCGGGATCGCCTACGCCACCGACGGCACTCCGGTCGACTGCGTCCGCTTCGGCGACCTCGGCCTGGTCGGCGCCCGGCCGGACCTGATCGTCTCCGGGATCAACCACGGCTCCAACCTGGGCGACGACATCACCTATTCGGGCACCGTGGCGGCGGCCTTGGAGGGCATCGTGCTGGGCATCCCGGCGATCGCGATCTCGCAGCAGTCGACGGCCCGCGAGATGAGCTTTCTCCCTGGCCGCAGCTTCGACTTCGCCGTCGCGGCTCGGTTTGGGGCCCAGCTGGTCGCGCTTCTGGGCGCCGAACCCCTGCCCGCCGCGACGCTCCTGAACGTCAACTGCCCCTCCGGTGAGCCGCAGGGGATCGAGGTCACCCGGCTCGGAAAGCGGCTCTACAACGACGAGCTGAAGCTGGTCGACGAGGACGGCGACGGGAGGCGTCGCTACCGGATCTACGGCTTCGAGCCTTCCTTCGAGGACGAGCCGGGCACGGATCTGGCCGCCGTCGCCCGGGGGCGGATCGCGATCACCCCGGTGCACTTCGACCTCACCGATCGCGAGGGCCTCGGCCGGCTGCGCGACTGGGATCTGGAGGGGATGCTCGAGGCCGCGATGACGGGCGCCAGGTGAGCGCAAGGAACCCGAGCAAGCGGGCGGAGGAGCTCCGCCGCCAGATCGCCGCCCACGACCATCGCTACTACGTTCTCGACGACCCCGAGATCGCCGATGACGAATACGACGCGCTGCTCGACGAGCTCCGGGCCCTCGAGGCGGAGCACCCCGAGCTTCGCAGCCCCGATTCGCCGACCCAGCGGGTCGGCGGCGAGCCGGTCGACAAGTTCGAGCCGGTTCGCCACCTCGAGCCGATGCTCTCGCTGGGCAACGCCCGCAGCGCGGACGAGTTCCGGGCCTGGGAGGCGCGCCTGCACAACCGGCTCCGCCAGCTCGACATCAGGCCCGGGGAGCTGCGCTTCGTCTCCGAGCCGAAGATCGACGGGATCGCGATCTCGCTGCTCTACGAGGGCGGCGAGTTCGTCCGGGGCGCGACCCGCGGCAACGGCGTGATCGGCGAGGACGTGACCAGGAACCTGCGCACGATCAGGGCGATCCCGCTCCGGATCGACGCGGCGACCGAGCGAATGGAGGTCCGCGGCGAGATCTACTTCCCGCGCAGGGCGTTCGCTGAGCTCAACGAGCATCGCGCCTCGGCCGGGGAGCCCACGTTCGCCAACCCACGCAATGCGACCGCCGGCACGATCCGCCAGCTCGACCCCGCGATCACCGCCTCGCGGCCGCTCTCGATCTGGTGCTACGGGATCGGTGGCCATGAGGGGATCGAGTTCGCCAGCCACGCGGACGAGCTCGAGTGGCTGAGCGGACACGGGTTCAAGGTCAACGGCGACGTCGAGGCGCACGACACGGCGGACGAGATCGTCGAGCGCTGCCGCTGGTGGGAGGAGCGCCGCGAGTCGCTCGACTACGAGATCGACGGAGTGGTGATCAAGGTCGACCAGCGCTTGCTGTGGCGTGAGCTCGGCGTCACCGGCCGCGAGCCGCGCTGGGCGGTGGCCTGGAAGTTCCCGCCGATCACCGCGACGACGAAGCTGAACCGGATCGTCTGGAACGTCGGGCGCACGGGCCGCCTGCTTCCGTTCGCCATGCTGGAACCGGTTCACGTGGGAGGGGTGACGGTCTCGACCGCCACCCTCCACAACGAGGAGGACCTGGCTCGCAAGGACGCCCGCGAGGGCGACGAGGTGGTGGTCACGCGGGCCGGCGACGTGATCCCGCAGGTGATCGCGCCGCTGATCCAGCGACGCAAGGGCAGGCGGCTGCGAAAGCCGAAGCCCCCGGCGAAGTGCCCGAGGTGCGACACCCCGACCGTGAAGCCCGAGGACTCCGTGTGGACGATCTGTCCCAACCGCCGCGGCTGCCCGGGCCAGACCTTTCAACTCGTCAAGCACTTCCGAGGCGCCATGGACATCGAGGGCCTCGGCGAGAAGAACGCGATGCGCTTCCTGGAGGAGGGTCTGATCACGGACCCGGCGTCGATCTACGACCTCACCGCGGAGCGAATCGCCGAGCTCGATGGCTTCGGCGAGACCTCGGCCGGCGCGCTCATCCGCGAGATCGAGCGCTCGAAGGAGCGGCCGTTCGGGATCGTGCTCTACGCGTTGGGACTGCCCGGGATCGGCTACGTCAACGCCCAGGCGCTCGCGCAGCACTTCGGCTCGATCGACGCCCTGCTCGCGGCCGACGCCGAGCAGATCACGGAGGTGGACGGCATCGGGCCGGTCCTCGCGGAGCAGCTTCGCGACGAGCTCTCGGACGAGGCGGTGCTCGAGCTGATCGCCCGCCTGCGCGAGCGGGGACTGCGCTTCGAGCTGTCCGCGGCCGAGCGCCGCGCCGAGGGCGGCCCGCTCGAGGGCAAGACGTTCGTGCTCACCGGAACCCTGCCGGCGCTGAGCCGCGAGGAGGCGACGGCGATGATCCGGCGCGCCGGTGGCAAGGTGACGGGCTCGGTGTCGAAGAACACCGACTACGTGGTGGCCGGCGAGAGCCCAGGCTCGAAGCTGGCCAAGGCCGAAGACCTCGACATACCTGTGCTAGACGAAAAGGGCTTGCGCACGCTGCTCCCGGGCTAGCGACGAAGTCGCGGTAGCTGCGAACGGGCCTGCCGGGTAAGGCCTGTGCCCTCGCCCGCCGGAAACGTAGCCGTAGGCGAGGCTTCCGGCGGAGTTATTCACCGCCGGTACCGCGCGATCAGCGCCGCCATCTTGTCCTGAGCGCGGTGCGCCGTGGCGATGTCGACCGAGTTCATCAGGATCGAGAAGGCGACCAGACCGTGCCCCGCCTGGCAGTAGCCGGAGAGGGTGCTGACGCCGATCAGGGTGCCGGTCTTGACTCGGCAGCGGCCCTCGGCGGCGGTCCCGTTCATCCGATGGGCGACAGTTCCTTCGCGTCCGGCCAGGGGCAGCGAGTGGCGAAAGGCGCGCCGGTCCGCTTGGCGGTTCATCGCTGCCAGGAAATGGCCGACATTGCGGGGGGAGGCGCGATTCGAGCGGGACAGCCCGGAGCCGTTCTCCATTCGCACTCGGCCTCCCAGCTTGCGCGCGAACCTCTCGGCCTTGCGGGCCCCCCGCGCCGTCGTGCCCTGCGCTCCGCGGCGGGCCGCGAGGCGCTTGAGGAGCATCTCGGCGAAGAAGTTGTTCGAGGGCTGGTTCGTTTCGGCGATCAGGTTCGCCATCCTGGGCGAGCGAACCTGGGCGAGTGGCTTGCGGCGAACGGCGCTCCCGGGCAAGTTGGCGCGGCCCGTCCCTTGCTTGACGCGTACCCCGAGCTCACGCAGCCGGCGCTTCAGCTTTCGTGCCGCGACCAGTTCGGGGTTGGAGGCGTAGTGGCCGCCCGCGACGCCCGAGTCGTAAGAGAGGCCTGAGAGCGGCGCGAGCTCTCCAGACGCATCCACCCCGCTGGTCGGCACCCCGCGGCGGCGGTCGAAGATCGAGTCGTCGGCGCGGATGGCGCCGGTGATGCGCCTGATTCCCGCCTTGCGCACGTCGTTCGCCAGGTTGGCGATCGAGCTCAGGGGCAGGTTCATGCGCCGGGCGAAGCCCACGCTGGCGAGGGCGGGGTCGCCGGCCCCGACGATCACCAGGCTGCCCTCGAGCGTGTGCCCGCGCTGGGCACCTGGTCGACGCGTGTACAGCTTCGTCTTGAGCCGGCCATCGGCCCCGAAGCGGTCGAGCGCGGCACCGGTGGTGAACAGCTTCGTGTTCGAGGCCAGGACGCGGCGCGTGCGCGAGGCCCAGCTGAACAGGATGCGCTTGCGCGGGGCGTCCATGTCCATCACCCACGCGCCGCTGGCACCCCCCGCGCGCTGCATCTGGTTGTTCAGCTCGTGACGCAACCGGGAGCGCGAGATGGAGCCGGGCGCTTCGGTCGGCGCCAGCAGGAGCGCGCAACCGAGCCCCACGAGCGCGATGGCAAGCGGCCTTCCCCGCACCGCGCCAGGGTAACTGCTGCGCCCGGACGCCACCCCGCCTGGGGAGTCCGCCGCGGTCTGCCTGGCGGGGCGCCATAATGGGCAGCTTCATGGGCAAGGTCGTCGAGCTTGAGACCCCCCGAAAGGACTCGCGGGCGGCTCGGGGCAGAAGAGGTCGCCAGCGGCGATCGAAGACCGCGCTCGTCCTCGGGGGCGGGGGCTTCACTGGGGGCGTCTACGAGATCGGCGCCCTGCGGGCGCTCGACCTGCTGGCCGTCAACCGCACGATCAACGAGTTCGACGTCTACGTGGGAACCAGCGCGGGCGCGTTCGTGGCCAGCATGGTGGCGAACGGGATCACCCCCGAGGAGATGATGCGAGTTTTGAACCGCGAGCTGCCGTCGCCGCTGCGCGACATCTCGCTCGGCACCCTGCTGAAGCCCAACTACAGCGGCTTCGTGCGCAAGTCGCTCACCTTCCCGCTGCGGGTGGCGGGGGTGGCGAGGGAGTTGGTCAGCCACCTGAGCGAGCTGTCGGCCGTCGACGTGGCCACCGGCCTGGCCAGCGGCTTGCCGACCGGCATCTACTCCGGGCGCGGGCTCGAGAGCTACGTCGCCGAGGTGCTCTCGGACCCCGATCGAAGCAACGACTTCCGGCTTCTCGACCCCGAGCTCTATCTGACCGCGACGGACCTGGACACGACCGAGCGCGTGGTGCTCGGCGAGGGCGATTGGGCAGACGTCCCGATCTCGACCGCGGTCGCTGCTTCGGGCGCGCTGCCGATGATCTACGCGCCGGTCGAGATCAACGGCCGCGAGTTCATCGACGGCGGCATCCGCTCGACCACGAACGTCGACGTCGCGGTCGAGCACGGCGCCAAGTTCATCGTCGTCATCAACCCGCTTGTGCCTTACGCGAACGACTTCACTAAGCGCATCCCGACCGTCACCGGGACCCGGGCACGCCGCGTCTCGGACATGGGGTTCACGGCGATCGGCAACCAGGCATTCCGGACGCTCTCCCACGAGCGCCTGCATATCGCGGTCCAGCACTGGGAGCAGCGTTATCCGGGCGTCGACATCATCCTGATCGAGCCCGAGCTCGACGACGAGCTGATGTTCGGCACCTCCATCCTCGACTACAGCGCCCGCCTCGAGATCGCCAAGCACGGCTTCGAATCGGTGACCCTGAGGCTTGCCCGCGACTACGAGCGCTACAAGTCGATCGGCGAGCGCCACGGGATCCAAATCTCGGCTCGCCGCGTGCGCCACGTGCTCGACCAAGTCGAGCGCGAACAGGAGAAGCAGTCGGCTTGGCGGCGCGTCTTGGAGCAGACAACGGCGGCCCTGCTCAGGCAGCAGCCGCGCTCTGAGGCGGCCGAGCCGGACTCCGAGGCAGCGGAGCCCGACTAGCCCTCGGCTAGCCTCGACGCCTCAGCCCGAGTAGAGCGACTCGATCTCGGCGGCGTACTTGTCGGCGACCACGTTGCGCTTCACCTTCAGCGTGGGCGTCAGCTCACCCTCTTGCTGGGAGAGGTCCCGGGGCAGGATCTCGAACCTCTTCACCTGCTCGACGCGGGCGAACTTCTGGTTCACCTTCTCGATGTGCTCCTCGATCGACTCGCGGACCTGAGCGTTCGAGGCAATCGCCTCCTGGTCCTCGGGCAGCCCGTGCTCGGTGGCGAACGCCGCCGCCTCCTCGGGGTCGAGTGTCACGAGGGCGACGAGATAGGGCCGGCGATCGCCGATGACCACGCATTGTGAGACCAGCGGGTGCTGCTTCACCTCGGCCTCGATGTTCGCCGGGGTGATGTTCTTTCCCCCGGCGGTGATGATGATGTCCTTCTTGCGACCGGTGATCTTGACGTAGCCATCGGGGTCGATCTCGCCGATGTCGCCGGTGTGCAGCCAGCCGTCGACGAGGGTCTCGCGGGTCGCCTCGGGGTTCTTGTAGTAGCCCTGGAAGACGTTCGGCCCGCGCACCAGGATCTCGCCGTCGTCGGCGATCCTCACCTCGCAGCCGGGGAAGGGCTTGCCTATGGTGCCGAACTTGAACTCGTCCGCCCGCGCGATCGTCGCTGCGGTGGAGGTCTCCGTCATCCCCCAGCCCTCGAGTACCAGCACGCCTGCGGCGTCGAAGAAGCGCAGGATCTCGGGGTTGATCGGGGCGGCGCCGGAGACCGCCTCGATGATCCTGCCGCCGAACAGGTTGCGGATGTTCGAGAGCACCAAGCGGTCGGCGATCTCGTATTGGACACGAAGCGGAGGCCAAGGGCTCTTGCCCTGGCGCTCGAGCTCGCGGACTCGGTGGCCCACGCCCACGGCCCAGTTGAAGATGGCCTTCTGCAAGCCCCCCGCGCTCTCTGCCTTCGAGTTCGCGGCGGTGTAGATCTTCTCGAAGATCCGCGGCACCGAGGGGAAGTAGTGGGGCTTGACCTCGGCCAGGTTGGGGAGGATCTTCGTCGGGTCGCGCTCCCAGTAGGCCAGCACGCCGCCCACGTCGAAGCTGAGCAGCTGGATCAGGAGCGCGAAGGAATGGGCGAGGGGCAGGTAGAGGTAGGTGATCCGCTCGGACTCCAGGACGCTCTGCTCCAACGACATGTTGAGCATCGCGCGATAGTTGCCATGCGAGATCACGCAGCCCTTGGGAGGGCCGGTTGTGCCGGAGGTGTAGATGAATGTGCAGATGTCCTCGGGGACGACCGAGCGGTACCGCTCCTCCCACTCCGAGACCTCGTGAGAGGCGCCACGGCCGGCGAGCTCGTCGGCCGAGATCGCGTCGTCGCTGGAGCCGGTCATGCGGATCACGTGCTCGATCTTCGGGCAGCGATCGCGTACCTGGCGGATCTTGTCGAGTTGCTCGTCGTCCTCGACGACCACGACCTTGGCGTCGGAGTTCTCGAGTACGTACTGGCATTCCTCGGGCGAGTTGGTCTGGTAGATGGGCACCACGATCGCGCCGGCGGTCAGGGCCGCAAAGTCGAAGTAGGTCCACTCGGGGCGGGTGTTCGCGAGGATCGAGACCTTGTCCCCCTTCTGGACTCCGAGGTCGATCAGGCCGAGTGCCAGGCTCCGTACCTGCTCGCCGACTTCGGCAAAGCTCCGGGTCACCCACTCGCCGCCCTCGTCGCGGTACATCACCGCCGAGGCCGAGCCGTACCGGTCTGCGGCCGGAAGGAGGTCCGCGATCGTCGTCGAGCCGGCCCCGGTCGCCGAACGGGACTCGACGGTCGCTGTCTCCATCGCTCTCCTCCTTCGTTTCGGAGCTCAAACGTCGACCGAGCGCGTCTGCGCTCCGGCGTCAACGGAGCGGCTGAGACCGCCCGCTGCGAAGGCTATATCAGCGAACCGGATCAGGAGTCGGGCCGAGGCCCGCGCACGTGTGGCGCCGGGCGAGGCGGGACTCTAAGCAGCGGCCTGAGGTTGCTTTGGCTGCGCGAGCTGGCGCAGCGAAGAGAGAAAGAGAGTCTTGTCGATCCGACCGTTGAAGATTGGGACGCCCATCTGCATGCACTTCGAGATCACCTCGCGCCGCTGCATGTGGACTTCATCGGCGAGCTCGGTGGGCGTCAAGTGAATGGCCACGCGTGGTCTCCTCCGTGTCGTTTGCATTATTGATTTTTATCGCTTGACGCGGATGTGTCAACGTTTTTCAGCGCAAATTGCGCCACATCAGGCGTGCCGGCCGGTGCGCATCTACGATGTTCGGACCCGTGGCCGACGAGGCGCAGCCCCTACCGCCCCCGACCCCGCCGCTGGCGGGTGGAGCGGGCTCCTTCCTCGAATCACTGATGGACACCGAGCTCTACTCGATCGGTGCCTTCTTCTGCGACGAGCATCCTGACCTGGTCGACGAAGTGGTGGGCCGCAGCGAGGCGATCGAGCGAAGCGGGCTCGAGGCCTACTCGCGGCAGAGCGGGGGGCCGATCGAAGAGAGCTTCGAAACGCTCCTCACCGGCCTCGCGGTCCGCTACTACAAGGCGGTCGCGGGGCAGACATGAGTAAGCCGTGGCTGCCGCGCCTGCTGCTGGGCGCCGGCGTCGTCGGCCTGTTCGCGGCGGTCGTCTCGCTCTCGATCGGGGAGGGGGGTCCCGAGAAGATCGCGATCGCGGGCGCCTCGGAGACCCAGCAGCTGATCGCCGGGGTCCCCCAGGACGGCCCCTACCTTGGCCCCAGCGACGCGGCGGTCACGATCACGATCTTCAACGACCTCCAGTGCTCGAGCTGCGACGACTACGAGCTCGAGACCGTCAACTCCCTGATCGAGCAGTACGCGCGCACCCGCGAGGCGGCGCTCGAGTTTCGTCACCACTCGCTTGGCGAGTTCGGGACGACGAAGGCCGCCTACGCCGCCGCCGCGGCGGGCGAGCAGGACCGCGAGTGGCAGTACATCGACCTCTTTTTCCGGAACCAGGAGGAGGCGCCGGCGGGCACCGTCTCCGACGAGTTCCTCGAGGACATCGGCAGCGCGATCCCGAACTTCGACCTCGATGCTTGGACCACGGCCCGCGAGTCGGCCGCCGTCAAGGACAGGGTGGAGACGGACGGAATGCTCGCCGCCGAGTTGGGCCTACGGATCAGCGGCCCCTCGGTCGTCGTCAGCGGCCCCAGCGGCACCGAGGTGCTCCAGGACTCGCCGTCGAAGGAGGCCATAGACGCCGCGGTGTCGGCCGTCGGTGGCTGACCCGGGCTCCTTTGGCAGAATGAATCGCCTCGGGGCGTGGCGCAGCCTGGTAGCGCGCACCGTTCGGGTCGGTGAGGTCGCTGGTTCAAATCCAGTCGCCCCGATTGCGCGGTCGTTGAGGCGTTTTTACCCCTATCGCGGAGGAATGCCTCAGCGAACGCGCAGCCGCCGATGTGAGCCAAGGCCGTCGCGATAGCCTCCCGAGCGTGGAGGCCCGCCGGTGATCAGCGAGCGAGCGATGCGGGCCGCCCTCATCGTGCTCGGCGTCGTGCAAGTCGCCTCTGGCGCCCTTGCCCTGATCGCACCCGGCACCTTCTACGACGAGGTGGGCCGCTACGGAGTAGAGAACCAGCACTACGTGGGCGACGTGGGCGCCTTCGTGCTCGCGTACGGGATCGCCGTCCTGGTCGCCGCCCAGCGTCCGGCGTGGCGGGTCCCCGTGCTGGCGCTCGGGGCCATCTGGTACGGGTTTCACGCGATCAACCACGTCTTCGACGTCGGTGACGCCCTAAGCGACGCCAGGGGGATCTTCGACACCCTCTACATCGGGCTCGGCGGGGTGCTGTTCGCCTACCTGGCCTGGGCGGCGGCCAAGCTCCAGGCACCGGGGGCGGCGAGGTCGGATCGTGAGGGGGACGCCCCGTGAAGGTGTTTGTGGCAGGAGCGAGCGGGGTGATCGGGGGGCCGCTGGTTCGCCAGCTGGTCGCCGCGGGGCACGAGGTCGCCGGGATGACCAGCAAGCCGGAGAACGCCGGCCGGGTCGAGGCCGCCGGCGCGGCGTCCATCGTCTGCGATGCGCTCGACCCGGGGGCGGTGAAGGCCGCGGTACGGGATTCGGGGCCGGAGGTCGTGATCAGCCAGCTCACCCGCCTTCCCCGCGAGTACAACCCGCGCAAGATCGACTACGGACCGACCAACCGAGCGCGCGCCGAGGGCGGCCATAACCTGCTCGAAGCGGGGCGCGAGGCCGGGGTCCGCCGCTTTATCACCCAGAGTGTCGCCTTCATCTACGCGCCGGAGGGCGAGATGATCAAGGACGAGGAGGCGCGGCCCTGGACCGATGCGCCCAAACCCTTCGATAGCGGCGCCGGCTCGACGCTCGAGCATGAGCGAGAGGCGACCCAGACACCGGGGATCGAGGGCGTCGTGCTGCGCTACGGCCAGTTCTACGGGCCGGATACCTACTACGCGTCCGATGGAAGCGTCGCCGAGCAGGTGCGCCGCCGCCGCTTCCCGATCGTGGGCCGCGGTGAGGGGATGTTCTCCTTCCTCCATGTCGACGACGCCGCCTCGTCCACCGTCGCCTCGCTCGAGCGCGGGGCGCCCGGGATCTACAACGTGGTCGACGACGAGCCCGCGCCGCTGCGCGAGTGGCTGCCCGTGTACGCGGAGGCGATCGGGGCCCGGCGTCCCCTCCGAGTCCCGACGTTCCTGGCTCGGCTGATGGCAGGCCCGTTCGCTGTTGCCTTCGCAACCCAGCTGCGCGGGGCCTCGAACGCCAAGGCCAAGCGGGAGCTGGGCTGGGAGCCGCGCTACCCGAGCTGGCGCCAGGGGTTTCGAGAGGCGCTCGGCTGAGAGCAAATCCGACGACTCCATCGCGCGATCGCCGTCCGCGCTGCGCTTGGAGTCGCCGGGTTTGGGCGCCATTGGCCCCAGCGGATTATGTTTCAGGCTCACCCGCGAGCCAAGGAGAGCTAGATGGCCTACTCAGTTCCCGACCTTCCCTACGACTACGGCGCGCTCGAGCCTCACATCGATGAGCAGACGATGCGCATCCACCACGACAAGCACCACCAGGCCTACGTCGACAAGGCGAACGCGGCCCTCGAAGGCACCGAGTGGGCCGACACCGACGTGGACGAGGTGCTCCGCAACCTCTCCTCGCTGCCGGGCGACATCCAGACGCCGGTCCGAAACAACGCCGGCGGCCACTCCAACCACACCTTCTTCTGGCAGATCATGAGCCCCGACGGCGGCGGCGAGCCGGAGGGGGACCTGAAGGCCGCGATCGACGATGCCTTCGGCGGCGTCGATGCGTTCAAGGACGAGCTCAAGAACGCCGGCGTGAACCGCTTCGGCTCCGGCTGGGCGTGGCTGGTCCGCGACGGCTCGGGCCTCGCCGTCGTCAGCACCGCCAACCAGGACTCGCCCATCTCCGACGGCCAGACGCCGTTGCTGGGCGTGGACGTCTGGGAGCACGCCTACTACCTCAATTACCAGAACCGGCGCCCCGACTACATCGACGCCTGGTGGAACGTGGTCAACTGGGGCGAGGTGTCGGCGCGGTTCGGCGGTTCGTAAGCGTCGGAAGCCGACCACCGACGTCGGGCGTCCGCGGGCGCGGGAGCATAGGATCTGGCGACCCGCCCGCGGCGGCATCGCGAGCACGAGGAGAGGAGAGGACTTGGCCTACTTCAACGACGCCCAGGACGTCTACGACACGCTCGGCAAGCTGTTCGTCGACCTCGCCGAGGACGAGGAGCTGGCGCCGAAGTTCCGCAAGGCGAACACGATCGTCCGCTACGAGTACCGCCAGCCCGACTCGGCGATCACGGTGCGCCTCCAGGAGGGTCAGCCGGGTGACGTCGACTTCGGCGAGTCGGAGATGGAGCCCGAGGTGGTGATGTCGATGGAGGCGGACACCGCGCACCGGTTCTGGCTTGGCAAGGTGAACGTCACCGTGGCGCTGGCGCGGGGTCAGATCAAGGCCAAGGGACCGGTGGCCAAGATCCTCAAGCTCGTGCCTCTGACGAAGCCGGTGTTCCCCCGCTACAAGGCCCAGCTCGAGGCCCAGGGCCGCTCCGACCTGATGCAGGCTTGACCTTCAAGGACTTCTACCAGTTCGCCGCACCGACCCGGGTGATCGCCGGACGCGAGCTGATCGGAAGCGCGGGCTTCGAGTTCGTCAAGGAGGGCGCCGAGCGGGTGCTGGTGGTCACCGACGCGGTGATCAGGGGTACGGGATTGGTGGAGAAGGCCGAGGCCGGGGTCGCCGACGGAGGGCTCGAGGTCGCCGGCGTCTTCGACGACGTCCCTCAGGACTCCGACATCGCGGTGGTGATGCGGTGTGCGGAACAGGCGAAGGACCAGGGCGCCAACAGCTTCCTCGCCGTCGGTGGCGGATCGGTGATCGACACCACCAAGGCCGCCAACGTGGTCTTCAGCCACGGCGGCACGATTCCCGACTGGGAGGGTGTCTTCGGCCTGCCGCGCGAGCGCGACGGGATGGGCAAGCCGCTGCCGCTGGCGCCGCTGGGAGTCGTTCCCACCACCGCGGGGACGGGCTCGGAGGCCAGCCCCGTTGCGGTGATCAAGGACTCCGAGCGAGGAATCAAGTTCGTGATCCTCGACTTCCCGGTTGCCCCCGACCTGGCGATCCTCGACCCCGAATCCACCGCGACCCTGCCGGCGCCGATCGCGGCCGCGACCGGCATGGACGCGCTCACCCACGCGATCGAGGGCGTGACCTCGATGGAGTGGAGCCCCCATGGAGACGCCTACGCGCTGCAGGCGATCCGGCTTATCCGCGACAACCTGGAACGCGCCGTGGCCGACACCTCGGACGAGGAGGCGCGCGGCAACATGCTGATCGCCGCCAACCTGGCGATCGCGCCCACCGGCTTTGGCGCGACCGGCATCACCCACTCGATGTCCCATCCCTGTGGGGCCCGTTACGGCGTCCCGCACGGAGTCGCCAACGCGATCAACCTGCCGCCGGTGATCGAGTTCAACGCCCTGGTGAGCGAACAGGTGGCGGACCAGTTCCGCGGCGCCGCCGAGCTGCTCGGGGTGGATGCGCGCGGCGGCGGTGAGCAGGTCGGGCGGGCGCTCGCCGATCACGTACGCGAGCTGAGGGGGCGACTCGGCCTACCGGGCCGCCTGTCGGAGGTCGGCGTCACGGAGCAGGGCATACCCCAGCTCGCCGAGGACGCGATGGGCGAGGGGTCGACGCTGGTCAATCCGCGCGAGCCGACCGCCGACGACTTCGCCGAGCTGTTCCACCAGGCGCTGTGACGGCCCGGGCTCCCGACGGGGTCGCCGGCTGACATGAGCGCCCGCGAGGAGGCGCGGGCCTGGGCCGAGATCGTGAAGGCGGTGGCCCGGGATCGCGACCTCGTCTATGAGCCGGTTGGCGGCATCAACCCGGTGGGCGGGCCGGTGGCGCTATGTCCCGGCGGGACCAACAGGATCACCGGGCAGCTCGCCGAGGGCTTTTGGGGCGCCTCCTGCGATGCCGATGAGCGGGAGGAGGGAGGGCTGTTCTCGAAGTCCGTGCTTCCCGGCGCCGTGCTGGCCAAGTCGCAGGTGCCCGACCTGGCCAAGGTGATGCCGCCCTTCAACGTGGAGTCGATCGAGCGCCGTCCCGACGAGCTGGTGATCCAACGCGCCTCGCGCCGCAAGGTGGAGTTCGAGGGCCTGGATTTCAACCGGCGCTTCCTGGCGACGGTGCCGAGCGAGCACGACCCGATCGCCCTGCGCGAGGTCTTCAGCCCAGCGTTCCTGGACTGGGTGACGACGATCGACGACGAGATCGACTTCGGGGTCTCCGAGCAGCAGCTCTGGTTCCTTTGGCGGCTGCACGACCGCAGCCGCGACCAGCTCGAGGCCGCGCTGGACAACGGCGGCGCCCTGTTCAAGCAGGTGCGCAAGGAGGTCGAGGAGTCGGGGGTCCACACCTACCCGGCGGGCCCGTGGCACGCCGGGCTGGAGCGGTTTCCAAAGACATAACTCCACCGGAAGCCTCGGCCTTCGGCCTGCGTTTCCGGCGGGTTTGACGCGGGCGGGGCGGCAGGTTCACTCGCGTGACCCGCGACTTCGTCGCTAGCCCGAGCGGCCCCACCCTGATTCTCGGCTTCGTCCCTAGTTCGAACGCGCCTTCAGCTCCCGCCGTGCCGTGCGGTAGAAGCGGATCGACCTGCCAAGGTTGCCTCGGTACCTGCCCAGCACGCCCTTGTTCGGGAGCTCCAGGCCGCCCACGAGCTTGCGCGGCACGAGCGCCCAGCCCTCGCCGGTCCGGACGAGATCGCCGCGGAACTGGAAGTTCTCGCGCCAGTTGAAGTCCGGGTCGTGGCTGTGAGCCGTCAGGCAGGCGAGCACCGCGGTCGCGTAGCGGCGACCCAGCGGCTCGATTCGATCGTCCCAGGCCGGGACGCCGCCCGTCGGAGGTTCGTGCGCCTCCAGCGGCTCCTCGCTGTGGCCGGAGCGAACCTCCTCCATGTGCGAGTCGTGCATCTCGGGCGGCTGCGTGGGGTCACCCGCCGGCCACACGAACACTCGCTCGGGGCGAACCTTGATGTAGATATGTAGATGCGATTCACGTACCAGGCCATCACGCCGTGCAGGATGCGCGGAAACCGCACCGCCCTCGCGCCCCGCAGCTTTACCGCCGACTCACGCTCGTAGCGCTCGACGTTCGCTGCCAGATCGCGGTCATCGACCTCGGCGGTGCCCTGGACGAGCACCTGGATGCCGGTCTCGATCCCGGAGCCGGTCGGGTCGGAGAACAACAGCGCCACGTGCAGGTTGCGACGGGCATCGTCGGCCTTCTTCGGGTAGCCCAGCCCGGTAGTGGTGTCGACCGTCGGGGCTCCGGGCGCGTAGTACGGCGTCACCGGCCACACGATCGGCTGCTGGCGGGCGTCGATGGTGGTGAATTCGCAGGTGACGAAGCGCTGGAAGGCGTCCCGGACCTCCTGCGGCAGGGTGGCGGTCACAGGCTCAGTATCCAGGCTCGCCTGGCAGGATCACCCGCTGCCCTTCGTCCTGGCCGACGACGCGCGGCAGAATCGGCTCGATCCGCCGTTCGCGTGCCGCTGCCAGCACCTCCTCGGCGTTCGAGTAGGGGAGCAGCGACTCGAGGTGCTTGATGGTCGGGAAAACGAGCGACAGCTCGCCTGCGGCGTGGCGGTCGAGCGCCTCGCGCGGGGCGATCCAGGCGGCCTCCGTGGTCTCCGCTCCGTCGGGGCGCGGCGGCGAGTGGGGGGGCGCGAGCACCACGTAGAAGCGGGTGTCGAAGCGAACCGGCACGACCTCCGGTGTGATCCATCGCGACCAGGGCAGGAGTTGGGCGTGGGCAGACAGCTCGATCCCGGCTTCCTCGTGGAGCTCCCGCACCGCGCAGGCCCGGTGCGCGAGCTCCTCGCCGTCGGCCGCGCCGGCCTGCGCTTCGACCTCGGGTGCCACGGACTCGTCGGCCTCCACCACGCCGCCCGGGAACACCCACACCCCAGGCATGAAGCTCGCCTTCGTGCTGCGTCTCACCAGCAGAACCTCGACCCCGCGCTGGCGGTGCTTGCCGCCCCGGCGCAGCAGGATCAGCGAGGCGGCGAGGCGGGGGGCGGCGACCATCACCGCGCCACCCTAGTGGGCCGTCCCACGAGTGGGTAAGCTGGCGCGCGATGCCCGCTGAGACCCAGACCGCTCAGCTGTGGATCTGCACCTCCTGCGGCTTCATCTACGACCCCGATGAGGGCGATCCGGACGGCGGCATCCCGCCGGGCACCCCCTTCGAGCAGATCCCGGACGACTGGTTCTGCCCCGTCTGTGGCGCCCGCAAGGCGGATTTCGAGCCCTACAAGGAGTAATAACTCCGGCGGAAGCCTCGGCTTCGCCTACGTTTCCGCCGGGTTAGGGTCCCAGCCTTACCCGGCAGGTCCACACAGCACTACCGGGACTTCGTCCCTAGCCCAGGCCAGTCCCACCTTGAGCCGCGACTTCGTCGCTAGCCCTAAATCTGGTCCAGTGCTCGCTCGCGCCGCAGGCGCGCCACGGCTTGGGCGCCCAGCCAGATCAGCGCCGCCAGGATCGCCAGCGGGCCGAGCACCGCGGCGCTGACCAGCAGCACACCGGCGGTCACGGAGAGGACCTTGCCGGCGTCGCCGACGGCGTCGCCGAGGCTCCAGCCACCGGCGTCGTCACCGTCGGCGAGCGCCCGGTCCGCGTCGATCGAGACGCTGACGGGAACCAGTTGCACACGCTGTTGGGCGGCGCCCAGGTCGTCCTCGGCGGCGGAGAGCTGCGCCTCGACGATCGCCAGGCGCCGCTTGATGCTCTCCTGCTCGGTCAGCGTCACCGCCTCGGCGAGCTGGCGGAGCAGATTCTGGCGCGTCTCCTCCAGGGCGGCGATTCGCTTCTGGGCCGACACGAACCGGCTCGTGATGTCCACTCGGCCGTCGGTCCGCGAGACCACGTGGCCGAGGTCGGACAGGTCGCCCAGCGCGGCGGAGAGCTGTGCGGCGGGAATCCGAAGCTCGAAGCTCGCGTGGCCGAGCTGCGACCGGGGCGCGTCGGGATCGCCCCCGGAGACGTTCGAGCGCAGGACGTAGCCGCGGTGGTCGCGGACCACGTCGAGGACGCCGTCGGCCGCGGTCCGGAAGCGCTCCGGCGAGGTCGACAGCGCCAGGTCCACGCGGCGGGCGACCTTGCGCTGGGCGGGGGGGACGTCGGCGGCGCTGCCGTTGAAGTTTGAAACGGCCCCTGGACCGATCAGCCCCTGGAGCCGCTCACTCCCGGAGTAGTGCAAATCCCTCGCTGTGCGCCGGCCGTCCAGGGCGTCACGCCCGGGCGACAACCCGGTCGCGTCCCCGTCCGCCTCGGCCGCCGCGTTGGGCTGGTTCGGTGTCACCACCGTGGGCTGGTCCGGCGCCGGCTGCGCGCTGAAGGTCCCGCCGTCGCCACCGCCCCCGATCTCGCCGCTCTGGCTGATCGCCACGCCGGCGACCACCAGCACCGTCGCCGCGGCCCCGGCCCGGGCCAGGATGCGGCGCGGCGGCACGCCGGCCAGCTTCTGGCGCAGCTCCACGAGCCGGTGGGATCCGGCAAGCCGGCCGGCGCGCGGAAATCCGTCCGCGACCCGCTGGTCGAGCTCAGCCGCGAAGCCGGGCTCGGTGCCCACTCGCTCTTCGCGGAGCGCCCGGGCCAGCTCGGCGAGCACTTCGAGGTCGGGGTCGACCGGCTCGCCGGCGATGGCGCGGTCGATCGCCTCCAGCTCGCGCTCGACCTGGGGATCCAGCGGCATCTCGCGCTCACGCAGCCTCATCGCAGTGCCTCCTCAATTTCTCGATCACTCTGTGCAGCCGGGTGCCGGCGTTCGTCTCCGAGATCCCGATCACGCGGGCGATCTCGGGGTTTCCGAGGCCGGCGAAGAACTTCAACGCCACCAGCTCGCGCTCGCGCGGGGCCAGCGTGGAGAGCGCCTCCCGCAGCGCCGCGCGCCGGATCGCCACCTCGGCTCCCTGCTCGGGCGGGATCGCAGT
This sequence comes from Actinomycetota bacterium, assembly GCA_038040415.1. Lineage (GTDB taxonomy): Bacteria > Actinomycetota > Thermoleophilia > Solirubrobacterales > 70-9 > AC-56. The sequence continues at coordinate 6,419 of JBBPIK010000033.1, read as the reverse complement.
CTCGTCGACCGGCTCGGCGACCAGGGTCGCTTGGCGCCCGCGCCGGCGCAGCTCGTCCAGCGCCGCGTTGCGGGCGATCCCGAACAGCCAGGCGCGGCGCGTTCCGCGCTTCGGGTTGAAGCTCCGGCGGCGCCGGTAGGCGCGTTCGAAGGCCATGGAAGTCACGTCCTCGGCCGCCGTACGGTCCCGTAGCAGCCCTGCCACGTAGGCGTGGATGGCGTCTCGGTCTCGCCTGTAGAGCTCGTCGAAGGCGAGATCGGCGTCCGTCGGGATCTCGGTCGCCGCGGCGGCCACGGTCTCGTTCACGCCCCTACTACGCGCCGGAACGGCTTTCATCACACCCAAATATCGACCGGGCGCCGGCTGGACGCAAGCTGGGAGGGGGGGTGCCGCACGTTCGTGGTCCATATGACAACAAACGTTCGTCACCCCCGGGTGGGACAGATGCGCGTCGTTCCCGTGCTGCCCTACCCAGCCCAGCCCGCGTTGATTTCACCTGGAGGCGAGCGCGAGTCCCGAGCTACGCGGCCTGGGCGAGCTCGGCCGTGGGCCGCTCGCCGTACATCGAGGCGAAAACGGCCTGGATCGAGGCGGCCACGGTGTGCACCAGGCGCTGGAGGTCGTGCTTTGTGATCGTCAGCGGCGGCATCAGGACGACGACGTCGCCGAGCGGGCGCACGATCGCCCCGCGCCGGCGTGCCTCGAGCGCCACCCGATGGCCCAGCCGGAGCGCCGGATCGCGTTCGCCGAGGTCGATCCCCGCCATGAAGCCCCGGCCGCGCACCTCGGCGACCTCGGGCAGCTTCGCCACCCTCCCGAGCAGCTCGCCGAGCAGGCGGATCTTGGGCTGTAGACGGACCAGCGTTCCCTCGCGCTCGAAGGCATCGAGGTTGGCCAGGGCGGCGGCGCAGGCGAGCGGGTTGCCGGTGAACGTGTGTCCGTGGAAGAAGGTGCGCCCGTCCTCCGGAGCGCCCAGGAATCCCTCGTAGACGCGTTCGGTTGTCAGGGTCGCGGCGAGCGGAAGGTAGCCGCCCGTGAGCCCCTTGCCCAGGCAGAGGAAGTCCGGCGCCACCCGCTCCTGCTCGCAGGCGAACATCGTCCCGGTGCGCCCGAAGCCGGTGGCGACCTCGTCGCAGATCAGCAGCACGCCGTGCCGCTCCGTGAGCTCGCGCACCCGGCGCAGGTAGCCGGGGGGGTGGACCCGGATCCCCGCCGCGCCCTGGACCAGCGGCTCGATGATCACCGCCGCGGTCTCCTCCGCGTGGAAGTCGAGCACGCACTCGAGCTGCTCCACGTTCCCGGGCTCCACCCGATGCGCCTGGAACAGGAGAGGGGAATAGGCGGTATGGAAAAGGTCGATGCCGCCCACGGACACCGCCCCCAGGGTGTCGCCGTGGTAGGCATCGCGTAGGCAGACGAATGAGGTGCGCCGCCGGTGCTGCCCTCCGCGCTGCTGCCAGTACTGAAAGGCCATCTTGAGGGCGATCTCGATCGCGCTCGAGCCCGAGTCCGAATAGAAGACTCGCTCAAGCCCGGGCGGAGCCAGCTCGACAAGTCGCGCCGCCAACTCCGCCGCGCCGCCGTGGGTGAGGCCGAGCATGGTCGAATGGGCGACCCGGTCGAGCTGCTCGCGCACCGCCTCGTCGATCAGGGGATGCCGGTGCCCGTGGACGTTGCACCACAACGACGAGACGCCGTCGATGTAGCGCCGTCCGTCCGAGTCCACCAGGTCGGTGCCCTCGGCGCGCTCGATCACGAGCGGCTCCTCGTGGCACCAGTCCCGCTGCTGGGTGAACGGGTGCCAGAGGTGGCGGTGGTCGAGCTCGCCGACGGCCGTGGAGGAAGAGCCGACTGGCGCCTGCCGATTACTCATCTTCCGGACGGTCCACTAGGCCGACCTTAGATGGAGTCGCGGCGGAATCGGACTGGACCGGGGAGCTCAGTCGGCCGGCCTCAGAGTCGGCCACGACTCGGGAGCGCCGAGCTCCAGCTCGGGCAGCGACTCGACTTGAACGGAGCCCAGCCGCTCGATCGCCTCCCGATTGGAGCGTTCCACCAGCGGCGGATCGTCGGGCCACGGCGTGAGCACGACGAGCGCCGGCTCGAGACCGGCCGCTCGCGCCGCTTCGATCGTCAGCAGGGTGTGGTTGATGGTCCCCAGCCCCGGTTTGGCCGCGATCACCACCGGCAGGCCGAGCTCACGCGCGAAGTCGCGTACCAGGTAACCGAGCGTCAGCGGCACCAGCAGCCCGCCCACCCCTTCAACCACGAGAGCGTCGGCATGTCCTGAGGCGCGCCGCGCGGCCTCAAGCAGCCGCGCCGGATCGATTTGGTCGCTGGCCAGCTCCGCGCCGAGGTGCGGGGACACGGGCTCCTCGTAGCGGTAGGGCGCGATCTCGTCGTCCGATTGAGCCGAGCCGGCGGCTCGGCGGAGCAGGACATGGTCCGGTTCCCCCGCCTCACCCAGGCCGCTCACAGCGGGCTTGAACACCGCCACCCGGGCCCCGGCGGCGACCAGGGAGCGCGCGATTACCGCGGCGACCACCGTCTTCCCGATCTCGGTGCCCGTGCCGGTGACGAAGAAGCCCCGCAACTCGCCCTGGGACTAAGCGGCACGCCTCAGAGGGGCGGAGTGCCCGGCTGGGCGCTCGACGGCTGGGATCCCCAGCTCCTGGGCGGAGCGCGCGATCACTGCCGCGGCCGCGCACAGCTCGTCAGCCCTGTGGTTGGCCATCGCCGAGAGACGAAGCCGCGAGGTCCCCTCCGGCACGGTCGGTGGCCGGATCGCCTGAGCGAACACCCGGCCCTCCAGCGCCCGCTCGCAGAGGGCCGTCGCCCACCTCGCCTCTCCCACGACCACCGGGACGATCTGGGTGCGCGAGGCGCCCACCTCCAGCCCGTGGCCGGCCAGGGCGTCCCGCAGGATGGCGCCGTTGCGGCGTAGCTGCTCGACCATGCCCGGCTGGTCGTCGAGCAGGGCGAGTGCGGCGAGTGCGGCGCCGACCACGGGAGGGGGGAGCGCGGTGGAGAAGATGAAGGGTCGCGCGGTGTTGACCAGCAGATCCACGACCTTCGCGCTCCCGCAGACGTAGGCGCCGTAGCTTCCCAGCGTCTTCCCGAGCGTGCCGACGATCAGGTCAACCTCCCCCGACAGTCCGGCCTCGGCGACCGCGCCCGCCCCGCCGGGACCGAGCGCGCCCGTCGCGTGCGCCTCGTCGACCATCAGGAGGCATCGGTGGCGGCGCGCCAGGTCGAGCAGCTCGGCGATCGGGGCGACGTCTCCATCCATCGAGAAGACGGCGTCCGTGACTATCAGGCCGCCCCCGCGAGCTTCCTTGCGCAAGCCCCAGGAGAGGTGCTCGAGATCGGCGTGGCGATAGACGAAGCGCTCGGCGCGAGAGATCCGGCAGCCGTCGATGATGCTGGCGTGGTTGAGCTCGTCGGAGAAGACGGCCTGGCCGCGGCCGGCCAGCGCGGCGATCGTTCCGAGGTTGGCCAGGTAGCCCGACCCGAACAAGAGCGCCGACTCGTATCCGGCAAAGGCGGCGAGCCGCTCCTCGAGCCGGCCGTGCAGGGACATGTTCCCCGAGATCAGGCGGGAGGCGCCGGCGCCGGCGCCGAACCGCTCCGCGGCGTCCGCCGCCGCCTGGCGGACGCGTGGATGATCGGCGAGGCCGAGGTAGTTGTTGGAGCAAAGCAGTAGGACCTCGGCGCCATCGAGCGTCACCCGCGGTCCCTGCGGGCTCTCGATCAGCCTCATGCGGCGATACAGCCCCGCCCGCCGAAGCTCCTCGAGCCGCTCAGCGACGTCGCTCACGGACCTAGTCGCCCCATCCGGCCGGCTCCGGATAAGGGGGTGGCTTGTTCTTCTTCTTGACCACCCGGAGCTGGGTCGATGGATCCCAGAAGTCGGCCTCGGCCTGGCTGTCGACGAGCTCGTTCATCGGGGTCGGCGGCGCCTCGCCCTCGAGCCAGCCGGAACGGTTGTCGGGCCGGGGGTTGGCGCCGTTGTCGGGCTGTCGCGCCACGTTCAGTCCCAGCTCCTCGAACATCGCCCGGTCGTCGGCGGGCTCTGCCCCCAGGGTGGTCAGGAAGTTCCCCATCATCACCCCGTTGAGGCCCGCCTTGACGGCCAGGGGTTGCAGCTCGTCGAGGTTCTCCACCCGGCCACCGCAGAGTCGGAAGAGGGCGTCCGGGAGGATCAGCCGGAAGATCGCGACCCACTTGACGACCTCCCACGGGTCCATCAGCGGCCGGTCGCCGAACTTGGTCCCGGACCTCGGGTTGAGCAGGTTGATGGGCACCGAGGTGGGGTCGATCTCTGCCAGCTCGAACGCCATCTCCACCCGCTGGCGGGGCGACTCACCAAGGTTGAGGATGCCGCCGACACAGGTCTCCAGGCCCGCCTCCTTGACCGCGTCGATGGTGCGGGTGCGGCCCTCGTAGCGGACTGTGGTCGTAACCTCCGGGTAGTAGGAGCGCGCGGTCTCGACGTTGTGGTGGACGCGCTGCACGCCGGCGTCGGCAAGACGCCTGGCGCGATCGGCCGAGATGTGGCCGATAGACGCGCAGCGCTTCAAGTTGGTGTGCTCGGCGACCAGTCGGGCGCCATCGACGATCTTCTCGAAATCGCGCTTGGAAAGCCCCTGTCCCTGAGTGACCATGCAGAAGCGGTGCGCCCCCGCCGCCTCGGCCGCCTTGGCGTGCTCCAGGATCTGCTCGGGGTCCATCATCGCGTGCATCGGCGTGTCCGCCTCCGCATAGCGGGACTGGGCGCAGAAGCCGCAGTCCTCGGCGCAGCCTCCCGATTTGGCGTTGACCAGCGAGCACATGTCGGTCGACTCCCCGAATCGCTCCCTGCGCACCGCCCAGGCACGCTCCACAAGCTCAGCGATCTGGTCGCGCTGCGAGACCTCGGCCAGCTCGATGGCCTCGTCGAAGGTGATCAGTGGCGGCATCGAGCCTCCATGGCCGACAACCACAAGGCTAGGCACCGTCCCGGACGGCGAACTCGTTTCGCTACTTTCGTGCCGATTCCGTGTTCTTTGGGCGAGGGAGAAAAGCGGCAGGGCCAGGAGGCGCAACCCAGGCGTGTCACTCCGTCTGGGAGGCGCCTCCTCCCTATCGCCGCTCGTCGCACCTAGGATTCCTCGCTTGTCCGGGAAGGTGACCTTCTGGAGGCGACGCGCCCTCGCCGTCCTCGCCGTCACGGGTCTGGGAGTAGGACTCTGGGTGGCGCTCGCCGACGGGACCACCGAGGGAACCGATGCCGGCGAGGCCCTGACGGGAACCGATGCCGGTGAGCTGACCGCACGGAGACTCGCCGGTGAGCGGCTCGTGGCCGGCTTCGAGGGCCGGCATCCGCCGCGCAGCGTCAGGCGGATGGTCCGCGAGGGGCGGGTTGCCGGTGTGATCCTGTTCTCCGACAACCTCGGCAGCCGCTCGCATGCTCGCCGGCTGATCAGCCGCCTCCAGGCGATCCACCGGCCCAAGGGCCTCCGCGATCCCCTGCTGGTGATGATCGACCAGGAGGGTGGCCTCGTGAAGCGGCTCTCGGGAGCGCCGGAGGCCTCCGCACAGGCGATGGGGCGACGGGGCGCCGACTACAGCCGCCACCAGGGTGCGCTTACAGCCCGCAACCTGAAGCGGGTGGGCGTGAACGTCAATCTGGCCCCGGTGCTCGACGTGGGTCGGCCCGGCAGCGCGATCCGCGCCCAGCGCCGGAGCTTTGCAGGCCGGCCTCGCCGAGTGAGCCGCGTGGCGATCCGGTTCGCGAGCGCGATGGAGCACCATGGCGTGGCGGCGACCGCCAAGCACTTCCCGGGTCTGGGCGCGGCGGCCGAGAGCACTGACCTGGCGATACAGCGGATTCGCCTGGGGCGGGGGGAGCTGCGGCGAATCGACGAGCGGCCATATCGCGCCTTCGTCGCACGCGACGGCGACCTGGTGATGATCTCAACCGCGATCTACACGCACTTCTCGCGCAAGCCGGCGGTCTTCTCGAGGAGGGTCGCGACCGGGGAGCTCCGTCACCGGTTGGGATTCGAGGGCGTTTCGATCAGCGACGCGCTGGAGACGGTGTCAGCCCGCCACTTCGGCGGGCCGGCCAGGGTGGGAGTCGCCGCCGCGAAGGCCGGCACCGACCTGCTCCTGTTCACGGATCACCGTAGCGCCGCTCGCGCCGGGCGGGCGCTTCGCCGCAGGCTGCGCTCGGGGAAGCTGGCCCGGGGGCCGTTCGAGGAGTCGGTCCAGCGTGTGCTGGATCTGCGGGCCGGCCTTGTCCCGCATTAGGATCCGCCGGCCGGACATGGTCCCTCCTCGGCTCCTGCTCATTCCGCTCTTCACCGCCTTAGCCGCAGGCCTCGCGCTCGCCGGCTCCGGCACTCCTCCGTCGCCCCTCGGCCAGGCCGCCGCGGCCC
>JBBPIK010000113.1:0-5313 GCA_038040415.1 Actinomycetota bacterium | reverse complement strand
CCGTAGACGTGCCAGAAGCTCCGGCAATGGCCCTCGCCGGCGAGCTTGGAGACGGCGTAGGGCGCGATCGGGAGGGGGCGGTGGTCCTCGCGCTTCGGGAGCTCCTCGCTTGCCCCGTACACCGACGAGGACGACGCGTAGACCACCCTCTTGACCCCGGCGTCCCGGGCGGCCAGGAGCACGTTGAGGGTGCCGGTGATGTTGACGGCGTTGCTGGTCAGCGGGTCTTGGACCGAGCGGGGAACCGACGGAAGCGCACCCTGGTGGAACACGAGCTCGCAGTCGCGGATCGCGTTGTGGACGCGCTCATAGCTCTGCAGGTCGCCCTCGATCAGCTCGATCGCGTCGAGGCTCGCCTCGAGGTTCTCGCGGTGGCCGGTGGCGAAGTTGTCGAGCACGCGCACGGCGTAGCCGTCGCGCAGCAGGCGATCGACGAGGTTTGAGCCGATGAAGCCTCCCCCGCCCGTCACCAGGACCTTTGCACCCCCCGTGGACACGGCGGCATGGAACCCTACAAGGATGCCTGCCGGGAAACTGAGCCCCGCGTTGCGCGCCGCCGCTCTCAGCCTGCGCGTCGACACGGTGACCGCGGAGGTCGTTACGAAGCTCCGCTCTGCCAGCGTTCGGCCCATTCTGCTTAAGGGGCCGTCGATCGCGACCTGGCTCTATGCGGACGGCACCCCTCGGCCGTACAGGGACACTGACCTGCTGGTGGCGCCAGACGCCCTCCGGGCCGCGTCCCGGGCGCTGCACGGGCTCGGCTTCCGGGAGCAGCCAGGCGTGAGCTCCTACACGTGGTTTCGCAGATCGGATCGCAGCGTCGTGGACCTCCACGACACCCTGTTCGGAGTCGAGGCGGACCCCGAGCAGGCGTGGGCGCTCCTCTCGGAGGAAACCGAGACCATGCGGATCGGCACGCTCGATGTGGAGACGCTCGGCCACCCGGCGCGGCTCCTCTACGTCGTTCTGCACGCCGCACAGCACGAGAGCCATCGCTTCGAGCAGCCGCTGAAGGACCTAGAGCGCGCGCTGCATCATGCAGACGAGCAGCCTTGGAAGGAAGCGACCAGCCTCACGAGCCGCCTGCGGGCCGTGCCCACGTTCGCGGCGGGGCTTCGCCTCCTCCCGGACGGGGCCAGCCTGGCCGATCGCATGGGACTGCTGGACGAGCGCCCGCTGATGCTCTCGCTGCGTCAGGAGGGCGGGCGGTCCCTCGCGGTCACCCTCGAGCGGCTGGCGAGCGCGCCCGGCACGAGCGCCCGGCTCAGGCTGCTCGCCCGACGGCTGGCCCCCCCGCCCGACTACATGCGCTGGCGCTATCCGACGCTCGCGGCCCGAGGAAGGGCCGCCCTGGCGCTCGCCTATCTGTGGCGCCCGGCCTCGACCGCCCTGCGGCTGCCGGCCGCGATCGCCGCCTGGCGGCGGGCGCGACGAGCCGGGCGGAATCGGCCGCGCTGAGCGGACCTCACTGTTACCCTGAATCCGGCGTCGCGACGGTCGTCACGCGTCGAGGCCGCAGAGCAGTCAGCATGGTGCACGGCAGGGGACACCCAATGAGCAGGCGATCGTGGGTCGCCGTGCTCTGCTTGCTGGTCGCCTTGGCGATCGCCGGATGCGGCGGGGACGACGAGAACCAGGCTTCGACGACGGCCCCCACGACGCCCTCCGCCTCCACGAAGCCCGAGTCCACGAAGTCGGGCTCGGCCCAGACGGGATCCAAGAAGTCAGGTTCGAAGGGGTCCAAGGAGTCCACTTCGAACGAGTCCGGCTCCAATGCGCCCGGCTCGAACAACTCCACCGCCAAGGAATCCGGGAAGGCGGAGAAACCGACCAAGCCGGCGACGTCCGGCGGCACCCCCGGGGGTGACGGCAGACCGGTCGGCACGGTGCCGGCCGGCGGCGGGCCGACTGCCGACGAACGAGCCGTGGTCCGCACGGTTCGCGCCTACCTGATGGCGATCGCGCAGGGCGACGGCCTCCAAGCCTGTGCCCAGCTCACGCCCGAGGGCCGGCGGGCCGTCGAGCGGGAGGTGGCCAGGGCCGCCCCCGAGACCAAGGGGTCACCCTGCGAGTCCTCGATCGAGCTCTATCAGTCGAGCTACCGCAGCGCCGCCGATGGCGTCCGGGTCACGGACGTGAGCGTGGTGGGTGACCGCGCGAGGGCAGTGGCGCTTCAAGAGGCTGCGAGCCTCGTCAAGCGCGACCGCACCTGGCTGATCGCCAGGTACGGGCAATAGCTGCGAATCAGACCTGCGAGCCGTCGTTGAACAGCTCGTCGGTCGGAGCCTGTCCCTGCTGCGTCAACTCGGCGACCGTGCCGAGCACAACAATCGTTGGGGCCTCGTACCCGCCTGACGTCATAACTCTCCCTTGACCTCCTCAGCGTCCGTCCCGCGAACGCTCGAATGCGTTGGCAAAGGCTACCAGTTGGCGTCCCCTATGTACATCCCAATAGGGAATCTTGCCATCAGGCGGCCAGCCTGGGGCGAGGACGGCGTCGAGCACGCCCGGGATCTCGCCCGACCAGGCGCGGAATTCGCTCCCACGGGGTGAACGCGGGCGTCCCTTGTCGGGTCGCTCCAGGTTGACCGCCGGCACGTCAGCGGCGAGCGCGGCACGCAGAAGCCGCTTCGTCCCCGGCCCCACCAGCTCCGAGGGATGGCACTCGAAGCCCAGCTCGAGGAGCTCCCTGGTCACGAAGGGGAAGCTTCGCCGCACGCCCAGGGAGCTCGTCACCTCCCAGTGCATGCCGAGGAACCCCTGGCGCTCGAGGAACATCGCCAGGTACGGCATCGGCCCGTCGTCGCGCGCCGCCGCCCGTTGGCGGTCGCGCAGCCAGTCCCGGTATTCGTCCCGAAGCTCGGGCCGAACCAGGTCCGGCAGCTCCGGCGGCCAGGGCACGGGCGGGCGCCGCAGGGTTCGCCGCAGGCGGTAGGCGAACCAGCGACGGACGTCGGCCCGGCCGGTGGGAAGTGCCCGGCGGGAGCCCCACAGCCCGCGCAGCGTGGTGTGGCGGGCCCAGTCGCGCAGGGTCAGCGCCGAGCCGACGGTGTGGTCGGCGAACTCGCCGCCGACCAGCACGGATGCAGGCGATTCGCTGGTCACTGACCGCAGCAGGCAAAGGTAAGGCTGGGGGACGTGGAAGGGCACGCGCGGCTCGTCGAGAATGGCGAGGCGGCGCTCACGGTCGACAGTGACCACCGTGCGGCGGCGAAATCCGACCGCCTCCGTGAGAGCGTCGACGTACCGGAGGTCCCGGGCTCGCGCCGCCTCGTCGTCGGAGAGCACGGTCAGGGTGCTCACGTCGCGCCCCAGCGTGCCCGCGGCAAGCGCCCCGACGGCCGACGAGTCCACACCGCCGCTCAGCGCGAGGAGGTTGTTGCCCGCAGGGTCCAGCTCGCGCTCCAGGGTCCCGAGCAGCGCCGTGCGCAACCGCTCGGCGTGATCGCCGGACGCTTGCGGCATCACGCCCTCGCGAGGATCCCACCAGCGGCCGAACGCCGGGCGCCCGGGGCCCAGGCGGACGTACTCTCCGCGCCCCAGGAGCCTCACACCGGCGACGAAGGTGCGGCGGTCGGGCGCCGCGTCGTACCCCGAGGTCAGGATCGCGTTGACCAACGGGTCGAGCCCGAGCTCCTCCGTGTGGAAGCGGAGCACGTTGGCGAGCGTCGTGGCAACGGTCCAGCGCTCGCCGTCGCCGGCGATGTAGAAGGGCACCAGGCCGCCGGCGGAGCGGACCACCGTCGCCTCCCCGGTCGGCCGGAAATGCACCAGGCCGAAGTCGCCGGGCAGCTGGTCGAGCCCCTCGGGCCGCTCGGCGACCAGGCGCGCGACCTCCTCCCAGCCGAGACCGGATACGGCGAGCTCGTCGCGTCCCTGCGCAAAGGCCAAGCCGGCGGCGCGCACCGGCTCGCCGTCGGGCGTGCTGCCCGGCAGGCGGCTGACCGCCAGCAGCCGGCCGGGCGCCGGGCTCCAGGGGGAATCGAAGCAGCCGCTCGCCTCGATTCGCTCGCGGACCGCGCCCAGCTCCGCAGGGTCCGGGGTCGCGACGGCGAGCAGGTTGGCGAGCGGCCGCAGGCTCACCGCGTCTGGCTGCCGTCAGGCTCGAGCGCGCCGGCCACGGCCAGCGCATCGCGCAGGGCTTCGGGGAGGGCGGAGTCTTGGAGACGCTCCTGGGGCAGCTCGGCCCTGAAGGCGGGTACGACCTGCGCGACCGCCGCACAGGCGACGAAGTGCGCCCGAACCGGGTCCGTGACCCGCCAGCCCGTCACCCGGGGGCAGCGCAGCAGCAACTCCAGCGCCCGGCGCGGGGGCAGCCGGACGACGGAGGGCTCGCCCGCCGCACCCGGCCAGCTCGGGAACACGATCGCGCCGAGCCGGGTCGCGTCGCCGGCCGCCGGGCGGGCTTCCACGGCAACGCGGCCGTCCGCCGTCGTGCCTGTGGCTCCCCCCACGTGATCGGCGATCGCCGCGGCCTGCGGGCGCAGCCGCAGCTCGTGCGGCCCGTGATGGACCAGAGGCCCGCCCTCGCCCTCCTCCACCCGCGCGGCGTCGTCGCCGACGATCGCTCCTCCCGCGGCGCAGAGCAGGGCCGCCACCGTCGACTTCCCCGCCCCGGTCGGTCCCACGAAGGCGACCGCCGCGCCATTCAGCTCCACGGCGCTGGCGTGGAGGACGGCGGCTCCACGAAGGCCGAGCACGATCGCCAGGAGGTTGCCCGCCAGGAGCACGGGCACCATCGCCTCCCCCCGCCCGGGCGCCGGCCGGGCGACGATCGTCCCTTTGGCGAGGTCGACCTCGAACTCTCCCGTGGCGAAGAAGCGAACGGTGAGCTCATCGCCCCGCAGGGCGGCCGCGTAGCGCGCGTCCGCTGTCTCGAGCGCCGCCACGAGCTCCCCGGGCGGCGCCGCATTCGCCGGGCGAGAGGGGGCGTCAAGATGGACTTCGAAGTCGACCTTCCCGTCCGCGACCATGGCCGCGCAGGGCACCGCCACGTCGCCGCTCAGCCGGAGGCCGTGCAGGAGCTGCGTGGGACCGCTGACCATCCCGCAGAGTTTGACGGGCTGCGCCCTAGTCGCAGTAGGCGTAAGCGGTCAGCTTGGGGTGGCCGATGACCGCAAAGGCGATCGCCTGCCAGCTCTGCTGGCCCCAGCGCCTCGATGCGTGGACGATGCCGATGTCGTCCGTGTCGAGCTCATCCACGGCCCGGGAGAACTCGACGTGGAAGCCGCCGGAGCGCAGCTCCTCCGTTTGCTTGCAGGGCGCGGTCACCGACTGGCTGAACCGCTGGGTGTCGCTGGTGATGATCGCCCT
>JBBPIK010000032.1:0-28824 GCA_038040415.1 Actinomycetota bacterium | reverse complement strand
TCGGGATGGAAGAGGTTCCAATCCGGCTCGCCCTCCTGGTTGAAGTGCTCATAGCCCCGGCGTATCACCTCGACGTTCTCCTGCGACACCGCCCGCGCAGTATCTCGCGCCCGACCGGGGGCAGTCGCCTAGACCGTGACGATCTCGCCATCGGCGGTCTCGGTGCCGTCCAAGGTGACCTGCCCAGCGAGCGCGCGCGCGACCTCAAACGAGATGCCCCACGCCTCGGCCAGCGCCCGGATCTCCTCGTCAGTCGGAGGCGCTGGGGTTTCAGCCACGTTGCGCCCTGCGCTTCCAGGCGCGCACGTCTGCGGCCCGCCACACCGGCGTCGCGCGGAGGCGCTGAACGGGCGCTGGGAAGTCCGGGCGCCTGGTGAGGTTGTAGGCGTGCTGGCGCGAGTTGAGCCCGAGGATCGACGCGACCTCGGCGATTCCGGCCAGCTCGGGAACGCGTTTCGCCGCCACGTCGTTTACACTATCAATGTAGATGCTGTAAATGGCCGGGCGGCGCCTAAACGCCCCCGGCCCGGCGCCGAAGGTCGAAGCTTCGACGCGATTCGCAGCCTAGCTGCGGCTCCCGCCGGATCGGCCTCCTCGGCGGAGAGGAGCACCGATGGATGACGTGACGAGCGCCGAACTGCGGCAGATCCGCAGCCAGCTCGAACGAGTTCAACACGACCTAGAGAGGCTGGAGGGTCTCGCCGAGGGCATCTTCCGCTGCCTTAGCAAGAGGGGTCGCGACAACTGGATGGAGTGGTGGCACTCGCCGGACTCGACTGAATATCGGCGGATGAAGCGGGGCACTCCGGTCATGAGGATCGCGCCGAATGGCACCCTCTACGCGCGCCTTTGGGATGCGGACCTGTTCACGTTGGAGGAGATTGCCGCGAGGCCGCGGCGTGAGGTTGCTGCGGCTAAGGGTGTCGGTCGGACGAGCATGAAGAGGATCGACGCGGCGCTCGCCGCGCACGGCCTCTCCTGGGCGGAGGCGGCCTGATGGCGCCGAAAATGGAGCGGACCCGCCACCCGGGCATCTACCGGCGCGGGAGCCGCTACGTGATCGTCTGGCGCCACAAGGGGCGCCAGCACAAGGAGTTCTTCGCCACGCTCGCTGAGGCCCGGGAGGCGAAGGCTCAGCGCCAAGGCGGCGAACGCCGAAAGCGCCCGCGGCTCCGGTTCCGCGACTACGCCGAGAACTGGATCGAGGGCTACCGGGGCCGCACTTCGCGCGGCTTCTCAGAGTCCACCCGCCGGGAGTACCGGCGCGACGTGGACGCGCACCTGGTGCCCTACTTCGGGGGCTACCTGCTGGACGACGTGGAGCCGGGCGACGTGCGCGACTGGTTCCGGTGGATGGAGGATCGCGGCGCTTCGACCTCAGCGACCCGCAAGGCGAAGGCGGCGTTGTCGGCGCTGTTCGGCACCGCGATGGAGGACCGGAAGGTTCGGGCCAACCCGGTGATCGGTGTTCGCTACGTCCCGTCCAAGGACGTGCCGGCGCCGCGCAAGCTCCGCGGGCTGACGCTCGCCGAGCTGGGTCGGTTCATGGAGGCGCTGCCCAGCGAGTGGCGGCTGTTCTTCGTGATGCTCGCGCACACCGGCCTGCGGATCGGGGAGCTGCTGGGGCGCCGCTGGTTGGACGTTCACCTGGGCGACGACCCGCACCTGATCGTCCGTGATCAGGTCTACCGCGGCGAGCGGAAGGGGCTCAAGACGGCGAACGCCGAGCGAACCCTGCCGCTCTCGCCGGATATGGCGCGGGCACTCGCGGACTGGCGCGAGCGGACGTCGTTCCCGGGCTCCGACTCGCCGCTGTTCCCGTCGGGCGCCGGGACGCCGCTCGATTACTCGGCGCTCTATCGCCGCGTCTGGAAGCCGGCCCGCGACACGGCTGGCATCCCCGGTGTCGAGGTTGGGGCGTTCCACTCATTCCGGCACCTGCTCGGGTCGCTCGTCCACGCGAGCGGGCGCAAGACCGACCGCCAGCTCTGCGACTGGCTCGGCCACGCCGACCCGGCGTTCACCGTCCGCGAGTACGTGGGGACGATGGACGATGGCCTGGGCGACGCCGAGTTCCTCGATGAGCTGATCCCGGTGGAGGGATGGGCAACGGGTGGGCAACGCGAGGCCCGGTCCCAACCGCAAAACGGTTCCGACTCGGCAGGCGTGAGCCCGCCCGACCAAGCGGCAAATCACGAACAGCCGCAAAGGGCCGCAAGTCCCGAACCAGCCTCATAATCCGTCGGTCGGAGGTTCGAATCCTCCCCGGCCCATCACGAAAGCCCCGCTACGGTGGGATTTTCGTCTGCTCGGAGGTGCTTTCACAAGTGAAGCGTGTCCCGAATGTGTCCCCGGACGCTACGCAACGGTTCCGGGCTGAGAGGCCGGGCAGGCCCGTGTTCGGGCAACTTGAGAACAAAACGAGAACATGAGCGCGGTCCCTGGGCGAGGGCGGGGCCGGTTTCGGCTGGCAGCGGATCGGCAGGTGTAGCGAGATACTGCGCGGGCGATGTCGGAGGAGAACGTGGAGATCGTTCGTGGAGGCTTTGACGCGTTCCAAGAGGGCAACTTGAGCGGGATGCTCGACTTGATGGCCGACGATCTGGTCACCTACCGAGCCGACCCGGATGGCGCGACCTACCACGGCAAGGAGGGCTTCCTCGACGCCACCGCTGACTGGACCGAAGATTTCAGCGAGTGGTCGGTGATCCCGGAGGACTTCATCGATGCAGGGGATCGCGTCTTGGTTCGCGTCCGCCAGATGGCGCGGGGAGAAGCCAGCGGCGTTCCCGTCGAAGGGGAGTTCTGGTTCGTCTTCGAGACGCGCAGAAGGAGGATCGTGAAGCTGAGCTTTTATCTCAGACGAGCCGAAGCCCTCGAAGCCGCCGGGCTGCGGGAGTAGGCGATGTCCGAGGAGAACGTCGAGCTTGTGCGCCAGATGTTCGGGGCGGCGGGTCGCGCCATGAACCTTGGGGCGCTTGACGAGCTTTACCGCCTCCTGGATCCCGACGTGGAGTGGATTCCGATCAACGCCGCCTTGGAGGGAACCCGGTATCGCGGCCACGACGGTGTCCGACAGTGGATCGAGGACATGAACCGAGACTGGGACTTCTTCGAAGCCCGCACCGTGGAGATCCGCGACCTCGGCGACGACCGGCTCCTGGCACTCGGCACCTGGAGGGCACGCGGGCGAAGCAGCGGGGTCGAACTCGACTCCCAGCCCGCCGCTTGGTTGCTCCAGCTCCGGGGCGGTAAGGCCGTCCGCATGCAGACGTTCACGGATCGCGCTAAGGCCCTCGAAGCCGCCGGGCTTTCGGAGTAGGCGATGTCGCAGGAGAACGTGGAGGTTGTGCGGCGCCATGTCGAAGCGTGGAACCGGCGCGACATGGCGACGCTGTCGGCCTTGTGGCGCTCCGATTCGGAAATTGACTGGTCGCGTGCCCGAGGTCCGCTGAAGGGTGTCTATCGCGGCCGTGGCGAGCGCGAGACCTTCTGGAACGAGTTCTTCTCGACATTTGAGGAGGCCCACATTGAGTCGCACGGCTTCACTGACGCGGGTTCCGAAGTCGTGGTCTCGAACGCCGCCCACTTTCGGGGGCGCGAGGGGATCGAGGTGACCGCGAGAAGCACGAACGTGTACACGGTCGAGAACGGGCAGATCACTCGCCTTCGGATGTTCCAGGAGCGAGCCGAAGCCCTCGAAGCCGCTGGGCTTTCGGAGTAGGCGATGTCGCAGGAGAACGTCGAGAAGCTTCGCGCCGCATTCGAAGCGTTCAACCGTGCTGACGACGAAGCCTGGATCGCCTATTTCCACGACGACGCGCAGTTGTCGGATCTCCACGGCTTGCCGGACAGCCGGACCTATCACGGGCACGAGGGACTCCGCGAGTGGCTCGCAGACGGCCGCAGCGTCGCGGAGGGATTGCGCTTCGAGCCTCGCTCCTTCCGCGATACAGGCGACACCGTCGTGGTCGACGTGGCGGCAAGCGGAACCGGCATCGGCAGCGGAGTCCCCGTCGAATGGACGGCCTACATCGTCGTCAGCTTCCGCTCCGGGAAGATCGCGACCAGCCAGGCGTTTCTGAGCGAAGCGGAAGCCCTCGAAGCCGCCGGGCTTGAGGAGTAGGCGATGTCGCAGGAGAACGTGGAGATCGTGCGGGCCGCCCTAGATGCCCTCAACAGGGAGGACATCGACGCCGCGCTCAAGGACGCTGCTCCCGACTTCGTTTTTGACTTCTCCCGATCCGTCGGTACGGAAGGAGGCGTGTACAAGCTCGGCCAGATGCGAACGTTCTGGGGCCAGTTGGCGGCCGAGATGTGGGAGTCCTCTCGCTTCGAGGCGGAGGAGTTCATCGAAGCTGGCGATCTCGTAATGACGCCGGTCACGAACCTCCTCCGGGGCCGCGACGGCATCGAGGTCCAGGCTCGCGGTGCCTGGGTGTGGACGTTCCGCGACGGGAGTGTCGCCCGCATCACCTTCTACCAGACGAGGCAGGAGGCCCTCGAAGCCGCCGGGCTGCGGGAGTAGCTACGTCAGTTGCGGCTGTCCCGATCCCGGCTCAGAGCCGGGCAAGCTCTCCAACTCCTCATCCTCAGACAGACAGGTGCCTTGCACGGCCCCAAGCCAGGTGGGCGTCGAGCGGATGCTGAATTCGTGGGAAAGGGCAGGCATCTGGCTTGCTAGAGCCAAGTCGATAAACCGTGTCCCGAGATATGTCCCAAGTCAGGCGTGGATACAGGTGTTTTGTGCGTGGAGTTCGGAATCGAAATCGCTCGGGTCCAGGCCTCCCGGCACTCCTGCGGCTGGGACTTCTGAATAGGGGATCCCTTCCCGCCTGCACTATTGCCAGTTCTTGCCGCAACCCGCCGATTTCTTGCCGCAACCGCCGCCGCGACGCAATACCACGCCTGAGAAACCGCCGAACCGGCGGGTCAGAGGAGCATCATTTGCCGCGGTTGGGCGGATCTGCTGAGCGCTGACCGTGCGTGGATCGGGTCTGGGTGCCTGCCTCCCGGGGGTTCCCACGCACACACGCACACGTACCCGCCCGGAAGGCGGACGCGGATCTCAGCCAGCCCGACATGGACGCCCGTTGGCCTGCGGGCGGTGACCCGGCCGACCATCTCCGCTGCCCCCATGCATGGAGAGCAGCGGCGTGAGCTCACGCTTCTGTTCTTCGGGCTACCCGGAAGCAAATGCCACGACCGCGCTGGGGCACGATCGTCACGGGCTGGGGGTTCAGGCGTCCTGGAGATAAGTAAGCCAGTGTGCCGTGACCCTGCGCACGAGCCAGCTCGCATCCTTGGAGGTCATACGTGCCTCTGTGAGACCAGAGCGTTTCCCGTGACGAGCGCGAACGCCCGAGTGCCTCCGGGCTGTTCGCCGTCGCATTGAACCTCGTGCGTTCCGCTTTCGTCCACCACCCCCGCGCGTGGCCGTCCACCCCACGAGCTCTGAGGTCTTGATCGATGATCTCCAGCGCCGCGTAGCCCGCAACCCAGTCGATCTCCTCGTCCCCAACGAGCATGAGATCGATGAGATGCAGAACGCGGCCGACATCCGGATGCGCCTCTGCGAGCTCCATCACGGGTGCTAACTCAAGCGCGTTGACGACCTCGATGCCAGCTGGCAGCTTCGGTCTCGGGTGACCGGGTCGCTCCACCATATCCGCGAAGTCCTCGGGCAGCATATGGTCGTGTGCGGTCCCGGCGAAGGCGTACTGCGCCGCATGGCCGGCTGAGTCGAAGGACGTGATCTTTGTGACCGAGAAGCCCTCGAACGTTCGTCCCCAACGCAGCCTTCCGAAGCTATTGACCTCCTGAACGAACGCGTCGATCGGTGCCTTGGCTGCGTGCGGTGCGTCGGAGCCGGTGACGTCCCCTTCTGGGTCCTGAAGCTCCAACAGCAACCGGGAAGGGTCGTCTTGGTCCACGGAGAGGCGCTCGTCGAGGGACTCTCCGGTCAGTAGTTCTACGTCCCGCCTGGAGCCCGAGAGCGTGACAAGCCAGCGCATACGGAGACGATCCTAGGGTGAGCAGCCGATGAGGTGAGTGACGCTTCTGCTTTCGCGTGAAAGCGAGAACGCCCGGCCTCGCCTCACCGCTCACTTACCGGCCAGACCTAACCCGTTACAGCTTCGGAGTCTTACGCGCACGCATACCCGACCGCAGCGAACACCTAATCCGTTGCACCCCCCATAGGCAAGCATGATGCGGGGAGCGTGTACCGAGGTCAGGCACGAAGCGTGTACCGAGACTGGGCCCGAAACCAGCTCAACGCCGATCTTCCCGATCTGACGCCAAGGCATGTGCATCGACGGGTAGATATTGGTTCACTCGCGCGTGAATGAAGATCAGGAATCCAGATCGTCCGCCCGCCCCCGCTGCCCCGGCACCCCCTCGCGGTGATGGCTGGGACTCCTGAATCAGTGATCCCTTCTCGCCCGTGCACACCTGCCCTGCGAAGACACCCCTAGCCCTGCGCTCAGGCTTGGGGCGCGGAGCTGGTTGAGAATGGCAGCCGCCAGTCTTCGTGGCTCTCCCGGTTGATCGATAGTCGCCATTCGTATCTGCCTCCGGGCGGCAGCGGCAGCGGACCAACGTTGATCGCGAGCGGCACGTCAATGGAGGTTCCGGGTTTGACTCCTGGTGGCCGGCCAACCTCGAAGGAACCCTCGATGGTGACCGGCTCCTCGGCACCAGCATCGGTCTCCAGTTCCACAGCGTTCCCGTCGCTATCAACCAGATCGAACCGAAAGCCGTGCTCCACGTTGGTCCGATCCCAGGGCACTTGGATGAATAGAGCGATTGCCGAGGGACTCGGCGTTGGGCCTGTCACCGACCAACCTCCCCCGAGGATGTAGAGCTTTCCCTCCGCTGCCTGAGCAGCATCGGCCAGCATCATCGTCACCTTCATGGAGCCATCGACGCGAGAATAAGTTCGCTCGGCATGGAAGCACGGCCCACAAGGGACCTAACGTCGATAGACGGTCTTAATCCCGATCTGCGGGATCTTCCCGAGGTTGTAGTTGAAGCCGGTCCACCGTGCCCGCTTTGCTGAGGGGCGCAGGGGATTGCGAGGCTCGAACACTTCGGGCGCTCCCTCAAGGATGTGTGCAGGGACGTAATCGATCCGGACTAGCTGTCCGCCCTCGGAGAAACCGGCGATGTAAAGGCCGTGGTAGATGCCCGCGATGATTTGTTCCTGTTGCGGCCCCCACGCCGCGCCGAGAATGCGATCGGGTAGCTCCTTCGACCCCTTCAGGAGCGTGACGGCCTTGACTTGCGCCAGGAACCCGCAGAATCGACAGATCACGTCGGCGCACTGGAAGTTCACCGGCAGACGAGAGAGATGCTTCGGCCGGTTGCATCGTGGGCACGGCACCCTCTCGCGGACCGCCTTTTCTCCCTTCTCCCCGAGCTTCTGACGCTTTGTCGCCACGCCGAAGGCAGCCTATCCCCCCAGGGGCGTTCGCAGGATGCGCGTAGAGGAGGGTGAGCTGGGGTCACTCCTCCTACCAGGGCGTGCGCCGAGGCCACGTTCGGCGGCGTCCACCAAGCCCGACTACTCGAGGTCCCACCCGAAGTAGACCTCCGTCTTGCAGATCTTGTCGCCCGCGAATGTGAGGACCTCGGTGTTGCGAAACCGCTTTCCGTCGGCCTTCGTGCTCTCGTAGGTGACGATGACTTCATCGCCGGCTTCGATGAGCCGCTTGAACTCGAATGACTCGATCAGCTCAGAGTTCGGCCAGCAGCGCTCGAAATAGGTCGCGCGGTCGATCCCCGGGTCGGGAGGGCTGTAGAAGGTGAAGTCGTCGGTCAGAAGCTCCTCGATGACCCGACGGTCGCCGGACTCGTAGGCGCCGTAGGCGTCGCGGGCCAGCTTCAGGCGGTCATGGCCAGGCATACCCCTCCGTATCTCCTTGTGGTTCGCGAGGGTAGACCGCTCGTGCCGACGAGGCTGCGAGCTGACGAAGAAAAACGCCGCTCGCACAGCGAGCGGCGTTCTCAAAGTAGGCCGCCTATCCCAAAAACCCAAGCAAGCCTATCCGTCCGATCGTATCGGCCGTTCCCGGAATCCCTTTAGCGGGCCTGGTGTTCGGGGGTAGCGCGTCCAGTTATGTTCGGGTGCGGTCCTGGTCGCTACCCTGCCCCGGGTGCAGCCGGAGGGCGGGCAGTCCACGCGTCGAGGCCCAGCGGTGGCGGCGGCGGCGGTGGTCGGGCTCTTGGCCGTGATCGTCGGGCTCGCCGCCCTGTTCGACTTCGGGCCGTTCGACAACGGGGATACAACGTCGTTGAGCAAGGGCGAGTTCACCGCCAAGGGCGACGAGGTCTGCGAGCGGGCGCACAACCAGTTCGCCGAGCTTCAGAAGGAGTGGCCGAACAGCGCCGAGGGGGCGGTCGCGCTGACCCAGAATCTGATCGAGATCTCCGAGAACGAGCTGAACGAGATCCGCGCGCTCGACGCTCCGCCAGAGGCGCAGGAGGCGCTCGACCGCTACCTGCTGGCACGCGAGCAGGGAATCAGCTTGCTCGAGCAGGGCGTGGAGGCGGCGCAGGAGCGGGACGCGGGCACCTACGTCGCGGCCCAGGCCGAGGTTGCCGCCGGCCAGGTCCGTCGCCTGAAGCTCGCCCAAGCCGTGGGCTTCAGCGAGTGCAGCGTGGTGCAGGGCGGCACCGCCGGCGGGTAGACGGAGGATCAGCTGCGCCGAAGCCGCCGGCGCCCGCCGCGCTCGCGCTGGGCCAGCCACCCGAAGCCGATCGTCATCGCCAGGTTGCCCGCGCCCGCGAGCCACATTCCGGCCCGCGCGCCAGGCCGCGAGAAGGCTGGGGAGCGCGACCACAGAGCGTCGGTTGCCAGCTCGGTGCCGCGCAGCCAGGCCAGAGCCCACCAATCCTGAGGGTTGCCACGCCGATCGGCAACGGCGTGCGCCGCGGCGAAGGTGAGCCAGATCGGGCCGCAGCGTCGGAACAGGTGCTCGGCGTCGGGCGCCGGCGCGTCGTGCCCGAGGACGGCGAGTGTCGAGCGGGGCGCCAGGATCGCCGCCGACCCGAGCACGAGGTCGAAGGCGATCATGTTGCGGTTGGTGAGGCGCAGGGCCCGCTCGGCGTCCACGGGGACGATCCAACCACATCGCGAAGCCGGGTGCCCCGGGGCGAAGGCCGCCCGTCGAGGGCTAGCAGGGAAAACCCCGGCTGGGGCGAATCATGCCGCCGTGAGCAAGACGGCCACGAAGTCTCGCCCGGCTCAGTCCCGGACTCGCAGCGCACAGTCGCGTTCGTCCCGCAACGGCCGCCAGGTGCGGCCGAACGGGAAGACGCTCTCCACCTACATCACCGAGCGCTTCGACGAGTTCTCTCGCTCCCAGAAGGACGTCGCCCGCTACATCGTCGACCATCTCGACGAGGCTGCGTTCCAAACCGCCGAGGAGCTCGCCCGGCGGGCCAGCACCTCCTCCTCCACCGTGGTCCGCTTCTCGCAAGCGCTGGGGTTCGAGGGCTATCCGGAGCTCCAACAGGCTGCGATCGAGGAGTACCGCAACCGCGCCGAGGAGCAGGACGGCGTCGGCCAGCTCTTCGACTTCGACCACTCCGAGTTCGAGTCCTCGCTGGCCGCGGACCACACGAACGTCGAGGACACCGCCCGCAATCTGACCCGCGAGCAGGTTGAGGCCTGCGTCTCGGCGCTCGGCTCGGCGCACCGCGTGATGATCGTCGGCGTCGATCAGATGGCCTTCTTCGCCAGCTACCTGCGCCACCTCCTGGCGCTGCTCGACATCCGCGCCGAGGTGGTGGCGAGCCCGCGGCAGGACTCGATCACGCGGCTCAGCCGGGTCGACGAGGACACCTTGGTGATCGCCTTCACCGCCGGTCGCGCCCACCCGCTGGTGGTCAGGGCGATGAAGCTTGCCCGGCACCGCCGCGCCCGCACGCTCTCGATCAGCGACGCCACCCTGTCGGAGGTCGGCGAGCACGCCGAGCTGACGCTCTATTACTCGTCGAACAGCCCCTCGTTCACGCGGTCCAACGCCGCTCTGCTGGGAGTCGTCCAAGCGCTCGCCCACGGCGTCTATGCGCGCGACAAGGCAGCGTTCAAGGACCGGATCCGCGCCTTCAAGCTGAAGTAATTCGACGCTCGCCCTACTAGCTCCCCGTATATTGGGGGCAATGGCGGAAAGGGCCACATTCCGCGTCAAGCGTGGGCTCGCCGAGATGCTCAAGGGCGGGGTGATCATGGACGTGACCACCGCAGAGCAGGCCCGGATCGCCCAGGAGTCCGGGGCGGTCGCGGTGATGGCGCTGGAGCGCGTCCCGGCCGACATTCGCGCCACCGGCGGCGTGGCGCGGATGGCCAGCCCCAGGGTCATCAAGGAGATCCAGGAAGCGGTGACGATCCCGGTGATGGCCAAGGCGCGCATCGGCCACTTCGCGGAGGCCCAGGTGCTCCAGTCGCTCGAGGTCGATTACGTCGACGAGTCCGAGGTTCTGACCCCCGCCGACGAGGCGCACCACATCGACAAGCACGCGTTCGAGGTCCCGTTCGTCTGCGGCGCCACCAACCTGGGCGAGGCGCTGCGGCGGGTAGGCGAGGGCGCCGCGATGATCCGCTCGAAGGGCGAGGCCGGGACGGGCAACATCGTGGAGGCGGTCCGTCACCTGCGGGGGATCGTCGGCGGCATCAAGCTGCTCGGCACGCTGGGCCGCGAGCAGCTATCGGCCCAGGCCAAGGAGCTGGGCGCGCCGCTCGAGATTGTCGAGGAGGTGGCCGACGGCGGCCGGCTTCCCGTACCGCTGTTCTGCGCCGGCGGCATCGCGACGCCCGCTGACGCGGCGCTCGTCATGCAGCTCGGCGCCGAGGGTAACTTCGTCGGCTCGGGGATCTTCAAGTCCGAGGACCCTGAGCTGCGAGCGCGGGCGATCGTCGAGGCGACCACCCACTTCGACGACCCCGAGCGGGTCGCCGCAGCCTCGATAGAGCTGGGGGAGCCGATGCGCGGCGACGACATCGCGCAACTCGCGGCCGAGGGGGAGCTGCTGCAGCAGCGCGGGGTTTAGTGGTATTTGCGGACACCCCGCCGCCCGAGCCTCGGGGGGCGGCCCGGCTTCGGATCGGCGTGCTCGCCAGTCAGGGCGACTTCGCGGCCCATGCGGCGATGCTTCGCTCGCTGGGCGCGGACCCGACCGAGGTGCGCACGTCCGAGCAGCTCCACGACCTCGACGGGCTGGTGATTCCCGGCGGCGAGAGCACCACGATCGCGAAGGCGATCGAGCGCGACGGGCTCGAGGCGGCGATTCGGGCCCACGCCGGTTCCGGCCGTCCCATCCTGGGAACCTGCGCCGGAATGATCATCTGCGATCGCGAGCACCTCGGGCTGGTGGACGCGACGGCTCGCCGCAACGCGTTCGGCCGCCAGATCGCCAGTTTCGAGCTGGAGCTCCAGGTCGGCGGGCTTGGCCCCGACCCGATGCGCGCGGTGTTCATCAGGGCGCCGTGGATAGAGGATCACGGCGCCCAAGTCGAGGTGCTGGCGAGCGTCGACGGCCACCCCGTGGTCGTCCGCCAGGGGCGGATCGTGCTCTGTGCGTTTCATCCGGAGCTGACCGACGACTCGCGACTGCACGCGCTGCTGATGGCCCTCGCCACCTCGGCCCGCGAGGACTTGGCGACCGACCGGCAACCGGCGACCAGCAACGAGCGGTGAAAGACCCCCGCGTCGAGAGCCTGGCCCGGATTCTGGTCCACTACTCGACCGAGGTCACGGAGGGGGAGACCTGCCTGATCGAAGGGCCCTCCGCCGGCGAGCCCCTGATCGCGGCCGTGTACAAGGAGGTCCTCAAAGCGGGCGGGCATCCGGTGGTCGCGATCTCGACCGAGGGCCAAACCGCGACCTTCTTCAAGCATGCCTCGGACGCCCAGCTCGAGTGGGTCTCGCCACTGGCGCAGTGGGCGGCCGACGCGTCGGACTGCCGAATCGGGATCGGAGCGGAGACGAACACCCGCGAGCTGTCCGGCGTTCCCCCGGAACGCCAGTCGCGGCGCCGCAAGGCGACTCGCCACCTGATGGAGACGACCTTGCGCCGCGACGCCGAGGGGACGCACCGGTGGGTCTACACGCTGTTCCCGACCAATGGCTACGCCGCCGACGCCGAGATGAGCCTGGCGGAGTTCGAGGACTTCTACTACGGAGCGTGCCTGGCAGACGACCCTGACCCGCTCGGCGCCTGGCAGCACGCGTCGGAGGAGTGCAAGCGCCTCGCGGACTGGGCCCAGGGCCACGAGCAGGTGCGGGTGACCGCGCCCGGCACGGATCTGGTGCTGGGGATCGCCGGGCGAACGTTCGTCCCCGCCGACGGCAAGCGCAACATGCCGGACGGCGAGTTCTTCACTGCGCCGGTGGAGGACTCGGTCCAGGGCCAGGTGAGCTTCCACCTGCCGGCGATGGTCGGAGGGCGTGAGGTGGCGGGGGTGCGGCTTCGCTTCGAGTCCGGAAGGGTGGTGGACGCCAGCGCCGAGCGCGGCGAGGAGTACCTGGTCAGCCTGCTCGACACCGACGAGGGTGCCCGCCGGCTGGGCGAGCTGGGCATAGGCACGAACTACGGGATCGACCGCGGGACTCGCGACGTCCTGCTGGACGAGAAGATCGGCGGCACCGTGCACATGGCGGTTGGGGCCAGCTACCCGGAGTGCGGAGGAAAGAACGAGAGTGCCGTTCACACCGACCTGGTCTGCGACCTGCGGCGTGGCGGCCGAATCGAGCTGGACGGCGAAGCGTTCCAGGAGAACGGGCGCTTCCTGGTCTGAAATCCGACACCCAAGCTCCGAATCCATTTTTCCGCAACTTTTCGGCTCCCAGGCTGTTTCGGGGGACGCGACACCATCAAAGGCTTCAGTGCCAGGGGCTTGGTGTCGGATCAAAGCAATGGGATGCCGATGCCATAGGCGGCCGGGCCGGGGCCCGGCCGCCGCAGGTTAGGGGGCCGTCAGGGCCGGCAGGGGCCGGTCGCCGGAAGGCCCGAGAGCGATTCCCGCTCTTACTATTCGGCCCATGTCCGGCCACTCGAAGTGGGCCTCGATCAAGCACCGCAAGGCGGCCACCGACGCCCGGCGGGGCCAGCTGTTCACGAAGCTC
Organism: Actinomycetota bacterium; assembly: GCA_038040415.1. Classification (GTDB taxonomy): domain Bacteria; phylum Actinomycetota; class Thermoleophilia; order Solirubrobacterales; family 70-9; genus AC-56. Next base: position 15,694 of record JBBPIK010000032.1, on the reverse strand, counting down.
GCCCGCGCGATCACCATCGCGGCCCGCGAGGGCGGGGGAGACCCGGAGGCGAACTTCGCCCTGGCGGCGGCGGTGCAGAAGGCGCGGGACTACTCGATGCCCAAGGACAACATCCAGCGGGCGATCGACCGCGCCATGGGCGCGGCCGGGGGCGCGGAGGAGATCCAGCGGGTCGTGTACGAGGGCTACGGACCGGGCGCCGCCGCCATCCTGGTCGAGGCGCTCACCGACAACCGCAACCGAGCCAGCGCCGACATCCGCCACGCCTTCGACAAGCACGGCGGGAGCCTCGGGGAGCCCGGCTCCGTGGCCTGGGTGTTCGAGAGGCGCGGCGTCGTGCTGGTGGACGCGGGGCGCTACTCGGAGGACGACCTGATCCCGGCGATCGACGCCGGGGCCGAGGACGTGAGCGCCGAGGGCGACTCGCTGAAGGTCCTCTGCGCCGCCGAGGACCTGGCCGCGGTCCGGGGGGCGCTTGACTCCGCTGGGGTGCAGATCGAGTCGGCCGAGTTGACCATGGAGCCGAAGAGCGTGGTGGAGGTGGAGGCCGGCGACGCCTCGGCGCTGCTCAGGCTGATGGACGCCCTCGACGACCAGGACGACGTGGAGGCGGTGCACGCCAACTTCGACATCCCCGCCGAGGTCCTCGAGCAGGCTGCCGCCTGACGGGCGCCGGGAGGCATCCGGGCGCCGACTCAGAATCAATAGGGATGATTGTGGTCATGGGCATCGACCCGGGCGTGGCGAGCACGGGCTTCGGGGTCGTGCGCGTGGCGGCGGGCAAGATGAGCGCGGCCGACGGGGGCGTCATCGAGGCGTCGCCGAACGAGGCCGCCGAGGATCGGCTGGCGCGGATCCACGAGGCGATTGCGGAGCTCTTGGAACGGCACCAGCCGGCCGCCCTGGCCCTCGAGGAGGTCTACTTCGGCAAGAACGTGCGCTCGGCGATCGCCGTTGGCCAGGCGCGGGGGGTAGCGCTCCTGGCCGCCGGCCAACGCGGCGTGCCGTGCTTCGGCTACACCCCGCAGGCGGTCAAGATGGCGGTCTGCGGCAGCGGCTCAGCGGCCAAGCAGCAGGTGCAGCGCATGGTCGGGGCCCTGCTCGGCCTGCCGCAGCCCCCGGTGTCGGACCATGCCTCCGACGCCCTCGCGGTGGCGATCTGCCACGCGGGCCACACTCGCCCCGCGCGTGCCCAGCAAGCTATGGAGGCCGAGGTCCGGGTCGGATGATCGCCTCGGTTCGCGGCGAAGTTCTGGTCCGGCGCCCCGACCACGTGGTGATCGAGTCCGGCGGCGTCGGCTACCGCATGGCGGTCTCCGCGGAGACGCTCCGGTCGGTGCCGGCGCGGGGCAAGCAGGCAACCCTTCACGCCCACTTGGTCGCCCGTGACGACTCGCTGTCGCTGTACGGGTTCGCCCACGAGGAGGAGCGCGACCTCTTCCTCCATCTCACCTCGGTCTCGGGAATCGGTCCGAAGGTGGCGATCGCGATCCTCTCGGGAGGGGCGCCGCGGGAGCTCTTGCGGGCGATCGCTGCCGGGGATGCGAAGCGCTTCCAGGCTGCGCCCGGGGTGGGCAAGCGAACCGCCGAGCGGCTGATCGTCGAGTTGCGCGAGAAGGTGGCGGGGGAGCTCACAGAAGGCATCCCTGCCGGGCACGGGGCCGAGGAGGGCGATCACCATGGCCTCGCTCGCGATGGGCTCATGCACCTGGGCTACACCTTGACGGAGGCCGAGCGGCTCCTCGATGGCGCGGAGGGCGAGAGCCCCGAGGAGCTGATCAGCGCCGCGCTTCGGCGCGCCGCCGACGGCAGCGGGGCGAGGACATGAGCATCTCTCGTGACCCCGGCATTGAGCAGGCCCAGGAGGCCGGCAACACGGCCCGCAGCGCGGCCGAAGAGCGCCTCGCCGACGCCCGCTTGGCGGGCGACGAGGAGGATCTCGACCGCTCGCTCCGCCCCAAGCGCCTGGGCGACTTCGTCAACCAGGAGCAGGTGACGGCCCAGCTCGAGGTCTTCATCGAGGCCGCGCGGCGCCGGGGCGAGCCCCTCGATCACGTGCTGCTCGCCGGTCCGCCCGGGTTGGGCAAGACGTCGCTCGCCAACATCGTCGCCGCCGAGCTGGAAGCGCCGCTGGTGCAGACGGCCGGGCCGGCGCTCGAACGCAAGGCCGACATTGCGGCCTTCCTCACGGCGCTGGAGCCCGGCTCGGTCTTCTTCATCGACGAGGTCCACCGCCTCAGCCGGGCGATCGAGGAGACGCTCTACCCGGCAATGGAGGAGTGTCGCCTTCCGGTCGTGCTCGGCCAGGGCGCCGGCGCGCGCACGGTGACCCTCGACCTGCCGCCGTTCACCCTGGTCGGCGCCACCACCCGCACGGGGCTGCTGACGACGCCGCTTCGCGACCGCTTCGGGGTTTGCCACCGGCTCGAGCACTACGACCCCGGCGATCTGGCGCAAATCGTGCGCCGCTCGGCCAGCATCCTCGGAGTCGAGGTGGAGCCCAAGGGCGAGCGGGCGATCGCGGAGCGCTCCCGCGGCACCCCGCGGGTGGCCAACCGGCTCCTGAAGCGCGTCCGAGACTACGCCGAGGTGCGCGGCGCCGGCGTCGTCACCGGTGAGGTCGCGACCGAGGCGCTTGGCCTGCTCGAGGTGGACGCGGTGGGGCTCGACCGCCACGACCGCGTCATCCTGGACACCATCGCGACCAAGTTCTCAGGTGGGCCCGTGGGCCTCTCGACTCTGGCCGCCGCCGTGGACGAGGAGCAGGACACGATCGAGGACGTCTACGAGCCATATCTCCTCCAGCAGGGCCTGCTCAAGCGAACCCCCCGGGGGCGGGTGATCACGCAGCGCGGCTTCGAGCATCTGGGCGTGCCCGTTCCGGCCGGGGCCGCGAGCCTGTTCTGAGGCCGGCACCGGCGGGCGGGGCCTGCCTGACCCTGGCGCGGCCGTTTACTACCCTCTCGACGTGCCCTTCTTCATCTGCCCGAACTGCGGCAACCGCGAGATGTCGAGCGAGCGGAGCGCGGGGATGTCGAACCGGCCCAAGGCCTGCTCGCGATGCGGCGGGAGCGATCTGTTCGAGCTCCTGGACGACTACTACCCGGCCCCGGAGGCGGCCTTCTTCGTCTGCGACAAGGACGGGCGGCTGCTCGACGTCGGCAGGGGAGGCTTCGAGCTCACGGGGCTCAAGGACGAGCACGTGATCGGCCGTCAGGTCCAGGACGTGCTCGGGCTGCATTGGGTCGAAGAGGGCGACGGGGGCCAGGCGGCGGACACGGACAGGGACGGCACCACCGACCCGATCGAGACCACGCTTGAGTGGGGCGTGCGCTCACTCGGCAAGCGCGTCCAGCTGAACGCCGAGGGTGACCTTCCCGCAGAGGCCGTTGCCGACGTCTTCCCCGGCTACGACGATGACGGCGGGCTGCTGCTGGTCCTGACCCCGAGGTGAGCGACGCCGATGGGTAGGCGGCGCCGCAGTCTCCTGGTCCTCTTGTTGGTCCTCGGGCTGACGGCAGCGTCGGCGATCGTGATCGCGTCGAAGCCGACCGTGCTCGGCCTCGACCTGCGCGGCGGCACCCAGCTCATCTACCAAGGCGAGGAGACGGCGCGAACCCCCGAGATCGGCGCCGACGAGATCGACCGCGCGATCGAGATCATTCGCGAGCGCGCCGACAAGCTCGGGGTCTCGGAGCCGGAGATCTCGCGCCTCGGGGAGAAGGGGATCCAGGTCGGCCTGCCGAACGTCCAGAACGCCCAGCAGGCGATCGACCAGATCGGGACCACCTCGCAGCTCTACTTCTACGACTTCGAGGCCAACGTGGTGCCGCCGCCCGGGCAGGGCCTGCCGAAGGACCCAGCTGCGGAGGCGGACCCGAATCCGAACATCTACAGCTTCCCCAACCTCTACGACGCGGTTCAGTTCGCCTCCGAGCGAAAGCCCGAGTGCGTAGAGGACCAGTGCACTACCAACGGGCCAGCCCATTACCTGTTCGAGCGCAGCTCCCATCAGCTCCTGGCCGGCCCCGCGGCGCAGCGGGAGGACCTGTTCCTACAGTTCCGAAACGAGAGGCAGCCGCCCGGCTCGCAGATCATCGCCGTGCCTCAGGGGACGGTCGTGGTCCAGGCGGAGTCGGAGGACCCGACCCTCTCCCAGAGCCCCAGCGAGGTCTCGGCCACGCCGCATTACGTGCTCCGGGATCGCCCGGCGCTGTCCGGCGACGACATCACGAACCCCGAGCAGAGCTCCGATCAGACCACCAGCCAGCCAAACGTCACCTTCGACTTCACCGACCGCGGTCGCACCGCGTTCCAGGACGTCACCCGGGCGATCGCGCAGCGGGGCGCGGCGACCGCCCCGGTCGGGGCGGGGGTGAACCCGGCCACCGCGGAGCAGTACTCGCAGCACTTCTCGGTCGTCCTGGACGGCCAGGTCGTCACCCAGCCGATCATCAACTTCGCCGAGAACCCGGATGGAATCGACGGGCGGACCGGCGCCCAGATCTCAGGCGACTTCACGATCAGCTCCGCGCAGGATCTGGCCGAGTTCCTTCGCATCGGTGCGCTGCCGATCAACCTGCAACTCGAGAGCCAGAGCACCGTCTCGGCGACGCTCGGCCAGCAGGCGCTGGACCAGGGGCTCCGGGCCGGGATCGTCGGCCTGATCCTGGTCGTCTGTTTCCTGATCGCGTATTACCGCCTGCTCGGAGTGATCTCGACCGTGGGCCTGGCCGTCTACGGGGTGATCTTCTTTGCTCTGATGAAGTTGATCCCGGTCACGCTGACCCTGCCGGGGATCGCCGGGCTGATACTGACGATCGGGGTGGCGGCCGACGCCAACGTCGTCATCTTCGAGCGGATCAAGGAGGAGGCGCGCGCGGGGCGCTCGATGCTGTCCGCGATCGGCCAGGGCTATCGCAAGGGGATCGCGACGATCGTCGACGCGAACGTAATCACCCTGTTCACGGCGTTCATCCTCTTCGTCCTCGCCACGGCCGGCGTCAAGGGGTTCGCGTTCACCCTCGGGGTCGGCACAATCGTCTCGCTGCTGACCGCGGTGCTGTTCACGCAGGCGATCCTCGGCTCGCTGGGCCGCTCGCGGATCCTGCGCTCGCCGCGCGCGCTGGGCGCCGGGCCGCAAAGGGTGCGCTGGAATTTCGACTTCTCCGGCGCCAGCCGCTGGTTCTTCTCGATCTCTGGGGTGATCCTGGCGATCGGCGCCATCTCGCTGGCCACCAAGCAGCTCAACCTGGGGATCGACTTCACGTCGGGGGCGAAGGTCACCGCCAGCCTCCAGCAGGAGGCGAGCGTCGACGATGTGCGTACGGCCCTCACCGACGCCAACGTCACCAACGCGTCGAGCGCCGAGATCCAGACCGTCGAGAACCCGAAGCTGGGCTCGAACGTGATCGAGATCCAGGGCAAGATCCCGGTCGACGAGGTCAACGGGTCGGTGAGGGACGCGCTCGAGCAGGGCTTTGGGCTGCGCGGCGGGAGCGACGGCTTCAACAGCCAGAGCGTGGGGCCGACTTTCGGCGCCCAGGTGGCGCGCAGCGCGGTGATCGCGATCGTCTTCTCGTTGCTCGTGATCTCGGCCTACGTGGCGATCCGATTCGAGGCCAAGTACGCGATCCCGGTCATCATCGCCCTGATCCACGACATCCTGATCACCGGAGGCGTCTACTCGCTCACGGGCCGGGAGGCGACGAGCGGCACCGTGGCCGCCTTCCTCACCATCCTGGGGTACTCGATGTACGACACGGTGATCGTCTTCGACCGGATCCGCGAGAACGTGCCCCGGATGCCCCGCGCCGCCTTCTCCCAGATCGCCAACAAGTCGATGAGCGAGGTGCTCACCCGTTCCCTGATCACCGGGCTCTCGACCGTCTTTTTGATCACGGTGCTGTTCATCTTCGGCGGCGCCACGCTGAAGGACTTCGCCTTTGCGATGGGGGTGGGGGTCCTCTCCGGGACCTACTCGTCGATCTTCATCGCCACCCCGGTGCTCACCCACTGGAAGGAGCGCGAGCCCGCCTACCGGACGCGGCGCGCTCGCCTGATCGAGGAGATGGGCCGGGTGCCCATCTTGCCCGAGGAGAACGTGGTCGCCAAGGTCGGGCCCGACGGGGAGCCGGCGCCCGCCGCGGCGCCGGCTCGGGGTGAAACGGCCCCCTCGCGGGCGGGCACGCCCCGGCCGGTCGAGCCAGAGCCGGTCGAGCCCGTGGAACCGGTCGAGGCCGCCCCGCAATCGCCGGCGACGCGGGGCGATGGCGCCGAGGCAGGGGACGAGGCGCCCGGACCGGAGCCGCTGGCCACCGGGGCGCCCGGCGAGCCAACGACCCCGGCCCGTCGCGAGGGCCAGCGCAAGCGGCGCCAGCAGCAGCGGCGGCGGCGCAAGCACGGGAGGAATCGATGAGCGAATCCGCGGCCACGCAGGCGGTCAGCTGCTGATGGCGGCGGTCGTCTGGTTCACGGTCGGGCTCGCGATCTGGCACTTCACGGTGTTCCTGCCCGATCGCTTTTGGGGCGGGATCGTGGGGGCGCTGCTGGGCGCGGTCACCGGGGCCATGGTCACCGGGGCGATCGCTCAGATCGCCTCCGGCCAAACCATCGGCCAGACGGACATCGCCACCGCCCTGGTCGCCATCCCCGGGACCCTGATCGGCTTGGCCGCGATCTACGCCCTCGGGGTCAGCAGGGAGGAGCCCGAAGGGGTCTAGAGGGCCCGCTTACTCACGGATCGCCGCTCCGTTACGCACGAAACCGCCTGCGTTTCGCAGCAAGTAGGGCAGCCCATTTTGGACGTGGGCCCTTTAGGTCATCTATGCGATGAATTAGAGAGCCCAGGTCCGCTCCCTACTTGCCTGGCTGGGTGCCGCCCGAGCCCGGGGGCGAGTTCCGTCCCCGCCCGTTCTTAGCCTGGCCGAGTGCCTGGCAGCAGGTCCGATTCCAAAGCCCCCGCGCGAGCCTTCCGGCTCGAGCCGTATTCGTACGCCGAGGTCAGCGCGCTGATGGAGGGGCTCGAGCTCGCCGAGCCGGTGGCGGTGACGCTGGTGCGACGCGGCTACCGGACGGTCGATGAGGCGCGAGCCTTCCTGGAGGCGGCCGAGGTGCACGATCCGTTCGAGTTCGACTCGATGGAGGAGGTGACCGAGCGGATCAGGAGCGCGATCGCCCAGGGGCGGACGATCACCGTCCACGGCGACTACGACTGCGACGGGGTCTGCTCGACCGCGATCCTGGTCCGTGCCCTGCGCGAGCTGGGGGCGAGCTGCGACTGGTACATACCCGACCGGCTCAGCGACGGCTACGGACTGACGATCGATGGGGTGGAGAAGCTGGCCGCCCGCGGCACCGGTCTGCTGCTGACGGCGGACTGCGGGATCACCTGCGCCGACGAGGTCGCTGCCGCGCGCGCCGCTGAGATGGAGGTGATCGTCACCGATCACCACGAGCCCGGCGAGCGACTTCCGGACTGCCTGCTCCTCCATCCCCGCCTCTCGAGCTACCCGTTCGGGGAGCTGTGCGCGACGGGAGTCGCCCACAAGCTCTCCGCGGCGCTCCTCGGTGTCGAGCGGGCGGCCGACGACCTCGACCTGGTGGCACTGGCGACGGTCGCTGACCTCGTCCCCCTACAGGGGGAGAATCGGGCCCTCGTTCGCGCCGGCCTCCAGATGGCGCGCCAGGCCCGGCGGCCGGGACTTCGGGCGCTGTGCGCTGCGGCCGGGGTTCGGCCCGAGCGCCTCGACGAGGGCGACCTCGCATTTCGCCTCGGCCCGCGGATCAACGCTGCGGGCCGTCTGTACCGGGCGGACGCCGGCGTCGAGCTGATGCTCACCGCCGACGACGGCAGGGCGGCCTCGATCGCGATCGAGCTCGACCGCATCAACCTGGAGCGCCGTGACGCCGAGCGGCTGGTGCTCGGCTCGGCCGAGCGGGCGCGCGCGGCTCTCCCGGCCGAGCTCGCTTCCGCCCCCGCGCTGGTGCTCGCCGGCGAGGAGTGGCATCCGGGCGTGGTGGGGATCGTCGCCTCGCGGCTCGCCGAGCGCCACTGGGGGCCGGTGATCCTGATTGGGATCGACGGTGAAGGCAAGGGCAGGGGATCGGGGCGAAGTGTCCCCGGCTTCGACCTGCTGGCCGCGCTGGACGCCTGCGGGGAGCACCTGCTGCGCTACGGAGGCCATCGCGCTGCCGCCGGGCTGGAGATCGAGGCCGGCCGCGTGGAGGACTTCCGCGCCGCCTTCGTCGCGCGGGCAAGCGCGGAGCTGGGCGACCGCGACCTCGTTCGCACGGAGGACATCGACGCGGTGGTGGGGGGCGAAAGCCTCGGTCACGATGTTGCCGAGCAACTCGAGCGGCTGTCGCCGTTCGGGATGGGCAACCCCGGCGTGCGACTGCTCGTGCCCTCGGCGCGGGTGTGCGATGTGCGCGCGATGGGCGACGGGGACAAGCACGCTCGCTTCCGACTCCAGAGCGGCTCCCGCAGCGCCCTCGGGGTGGCGTTCGGGGTCAACGGCGAGCTGTCGCGACCCGAGCTGGCGGACCCTCTGGATGTCTCCGTGAGGCTGGAGTTGAACGAGTGGAACGGGGCGGTGGAGCCCCGTGTGGTTCTGGGGGAGCTGTATCCGGAAGCCACCGCCGCGGAGCCTGAAGAGCGGCCGTCTCCCACGGACCCGGAATGGTGGCGCCGGCTCGACGCTGAGCGCGAGGCGCCGCTCGACGATTGGCCGCCGCCACAGGTAGTCGACGCCGCAGGGGCGTCTGATCGCCGCCAGGTAGTGGATCGGCGCGGCAGCTCGGGCGTGGCCACGGTGGCCGCCCTGGCCTCCAGCGGCGACTCGGTGCTGGCGCTGTGCGCTGACGCACTTCGCCGCTGTGAGCTGGTCGAGCGCGCCGCGGCGCCCGCCCGCTTCGGGGGCGGACGGGTAGCGATCGCCTCCGGGCGGCTTTCCGACGACGCCGGCCGGGCGGCCATCGCTGAGCTGGTCGACGCGGGCGGCGGCGTGGCCCTGGCCGACTGGGCCGCACTGGCGCGCACACCGTCGATGGGGGCGCGCTTCGAGCACCTGGTGCTCATCGACCCGCCTCCCTTTTCTCACCTGGAGCGGCTGGCGTCCGCGCCCCCAAGCGCCCTCGACGGGCGATGCGGCTTCCTCCACTTGGCCTGGGGGGAGGCCGAGATCGAGTTCGCGCTGCGCGTCCACGACGGGGAGTGGCCCCAGCGCCCGGCGCTCGTGTCGCTCTATAAGGCACTGAGCGATCCCGGCGGAGGTCCTCGCGGAGCCCTGGAGGGCCCCGGGTGCCATGCCTGCTCCCCCGAGGTGGCCGGCCGTCGCCTACGTGTGCTCGAGGAGGCGGGCGCCGTTCGCTGGCACCAGTCCGCCACCACACCCGCCCTCCGCGTCGTATCCTCGGACACGAAGGAACTCGAGCGACTACGGGCATACGCCGCCTACCGCGACCGCTACGAGGAGGGCAGGCGATTCCTAAGCAGGCAAAGACAACCAAGCTAGACGAGCACAAGGGCTCCGCGGCAGCCGCGTCGAAGCGGGCCGGGCGCCGGCCAAACGGCGCCATGGCCCCCGCTGACCGCCAGGGTCATACCCGGGTCGGCGCCGGCCCCGGCGAGGGCCGCCCGGTGACGCCGCTCACTGACCGGGCCCAAGAGCTGGCCGACGACGAGCGCGCTCTGCTCGGCCATCTCCTGGCGGTGATCGAGGAACACAGCGTCGAGGGATCGCGAAGGATCGACGCCGAGGCCACCGAGCGCGCCTTCACCTTCGCCTGCGAGCGCCACGCCGATCAGCGGCGGCGCACCGGCGAGGACTTCATCACCCACCCGGTGGAGGTGGCGAAGATCTGCGCCGGACTCCGCCTGGACACGGAGACCCTGTGCGCGGCGCTGCTCCACGACACGGTGGAGGACACCAGCGCCAGCCTGGACCAAGTCGAGGAGCTGTTCGGCGACTCCGTCGCCCAGCTCGTCGACGGGGTGACCAAGCTCACGGGGATCACCTTCCAGAGCCGCGACGAGAGCCAGGCCGAGAACTACCGAAAGATGATGGTCGCGATGGCCACGGATCTCCGGGTGATCCTGATCAAGCTCGCCGATCGCCTCCACAACATGCGCACCCTGTCCGGGCTACCGAAGCAGAAGCAGATCGAGAAGGCCCGCGAGACGCTTGAGATCTACGCTCCGCTCGCTCACCGGCTGGGGATCCACGCGATCAAGTGGGAGCTCGAGGACCTCTCATTCCAGCGACTGCACCCGCGCAAGTACGAAGAGATCAAGAAGCTCGTGGCCCAGCAGCGCGCCGAGCGCGAACGCTACGTCGACGACGCCGGCCACTTCCTGAAGGGCCAGCTGAAGGATGTCGGCATCGAGGCCGAGATCTCAGGCCGCGCCAAGCACTTCTTCTCGATCTACTCGAAGATGACCAAGAAGGGGCGCGAGTTCAACGAGATCTACGACCTCACCGCGATGCGCGTGCTGGTGGGCTCGGTCAAGGATTGCTATGGGGCGATCGGGATCATCCATTCGATCTGGAAGCCGCTGCCGGGGCGGTTCAAGGACCTGATCGCGACCCCGAAGATGAACCTCTATCAGGCGCTTCACACGACGGTGATCGGCCCCGAGGGGCGGCCGCTCGAGATCCAGATCCGCACCCCGGAGATGCACGAGACCGCCGAGTACGGGATCGCCGCCCACGTCATCTACAAGGAGGGGGCGCGCCTCAAGGGCGACCCCGGCCGGGAGAAGATGACCTGGCTGCGGCAGCTGCTCGAGGTCGAAGGCGACCAGAACCCAACCGAGTTCCTCGAGTCGTTGAAGGTGGACCTGTTCGAGGACGAGGTGTTCGTGTTCACGCCGAAGGGTGAGGTCAAGAACCTCTCCGCCGGCTCGACCCCGCTCGACTTCGCCTACGCCGTTCACACCGACGTCGGCCATCGTTGCGTGGGGGCGAAGGTGAACGGCAAGATCGTCCCGCTGCACTACCAGCTCAAGTCCGGCGACATCGTGGAGATCCTGACCGCGAAGCAGGAGCGGGGGCCCTCCCGCGACTGGCTGGCGGTGGTGCGGACCAGCCGGGCGCGCAACAAGATCCGCGCCTTCCTGAAGCGCGAGAACCGCGAGGACGCCGAGCGCAGCGGGCGCGAGCACCTCCAGGACGCGATCCGCAAGCGGGGCCTGCCGCCGCAGCGAATCGCCGCCTCGCCGCTGCTCGCCGACGTCACCCGCGAGATGGGGTTCCGCAAGGCCGACGACTTCTACATCGCGATCGGCCAGGGGAAGATCTCGCCGAAGACGGTCGCCAACAAGGTCTTCCAGCGCCTCAAGCAGGGCGAGGCGGTGGCCGGCGACGAGACGGAGGCACGCCTGGCGAACGTGCTGGAGGGGCGCGACGAGCGCCAGCGACGGACCCAGGAGGCATCCGACTACGGGATCGACGTGAAGGGCGTCGACGACGTCATGGTCCGGCTCGCGAAGTGCTGCCGCCCGGTGCCTGGCGACACGATCGTCGGCTACGTCTCGCTCGGCCGCGGGATCACGATCCACCGCGAGGACTGCAGGAACATGACCGCCCTGCGGAAGTCGCCGGAGCGGTTCACCGAGGTCGCCTGGGTGGGCGACAACGCGACCTCCTACCGGGTCGAGCTTCAGGTGGACGCCTGGGACCGGACCCGCCTGCTCGAGGACCTCTCGCGGACCTTCGCCGAGACGGGGGTCAACATCATCGACGCCGTCTGCACCACCAAGCACCCGATGGTCAAGAACCGGTTCGTGGTCGAGGTCGGCGACAGCGATCAGCTGCGCCAGTGCATCGGGCGCCTGCGCAACGTCGACTCGGTGTTCGACGCCTACCGCGTGACGCCCACCGGCTAGTGGTGCCCAGGCCGCCGGTCAGCGTCGTGGTGCCGTTTCGCGGTGGGCGAGGCGAGGCCGAGCGCATGCTGGACGGGCTGTCGCGCTTCCGGCTCCGAGGAGACGACGAGCTGATCGTCGCCGACAACACCGCCGGGGGAGTGGTAGCGCGCGTCGCCGGCGAGCCGGTGCGGATCGCGCGGGCGACCGCGGAGCGGTCTTCGTACCACGCGCGCAATGTGGGCGCGCGAGCGGCGGCCAACGACTGGCTCTTGTTCGTGGATGCCGATTGCACCCCGGCCGCCGGCCTCTTGGACGCCTACTTCGCCGAGCCGGTCTCGAACGATTGCGGGGCGGTCTCCGGCTTGATCGTCGGCGACCCGGCTCAGCGAGGCCTGCTTCCCAGGTACGCGAGGTCGCGATCCTTCCTCAGGGTGGACCACGGCCTGCTCGGCCGCGACGCCACGCCGGCCGGCAACGTGCTCGTCCGCCGCGCCGCGTTCGAGGCGGTCGGCGGCTTCGAGGAGGGGATCCGGTCAGGTGGGGACATCGACCTCTCGCGGCGCCTGGCGGCCGCCGGTTGGGTAGTCGAGCATCGGCCCGCCGCCGTCGTCACGCACCGCCACCGCGTTCGCCTGACAGGCTTCGTGGGCATGATCGCGCGCTACGGCTCCGGCGCCCGCTGGCTCAACGAGCGCTATCCGGGCACCTCGCCGCGCTGGCCACTCGTCAGCGGGCTTCGCGGTGCTGCCCGCGACGCTGCTCGACTGGCGAGTAGGGGGCGGCTCGAATCGGCGCTCTTTCGCGCCGTCGACGGCCTCGGCCTGATCGCCCACAACATCGGCTACCTGGCGAGCAATCGCGCGCCTGGCACGTAGCCCAGGGGGTGCTCAGAGCCCGATCGGCCGATTCGTGGCGTCTTGGTTCCGCCCCCCGGAACCATCTGGACCCAGTTCGCTCACCGGAGCTCCGCCACCGCGGCGCGGATCGCCTCGGCGGTCTGGACGGCGTGCTCCTCGCTGTCGTACTTCTGCCGCGGCCAGAAGAACCCGCGCAGACCGTCTTTGCGGTTTCGCGGGACCAGGTGCACGTGGAGGTGGGGGACGCTCTGGCTGACCACGTTGTTGAGCGCGATGAACGCGCCCTGGGCGCCCATCGCCGAGCGGATGGCCGCCGACAGCAGGCGAGCGTTCGCGAACAGCGGGTTGAGCAGGTCGTCCGGCAGGTCCCAGATCGTCTCGTGGTGATCGCGCGGGACGAGCAGCGAGTGACCCGGGAACAGCGGTCGGTTGTCCAGGAAGGCGAGCGAGCTCCCGTCCTCGAAGACGACGTGACCGGCCTCGTCGCCGGCGACGATCGCGCAGAAGCGGCAGCCTTGGGTCGCCGGCGACTCAGGCAACGATCGTCAGCGCGCCGGGCTCGATGCCGATCTCGAGCTCGCCTCGATCGCCGATGTAGTCCCCGTCCACCTGAACCGGGAAGGGGCGGATGCTGCCGGCGGTGTCGTGCGAGACCGATTCGAGGCGGGCCTCGGTGACGCCTTCGCAGTGTTCGATCTGCCGGTGCCCCGAGGCGCGAAGGCCGTCCAGCAGCACTCGCGCCGCGATCGTCGGCACGTCGCGCTGCGCAGCGCGGCCGAGCATGGCGGCCGACAGGGTGCCGTTGTCGAGTGCCGCGCCTTCGCAGACCCGGAGCGGCTGGCTGCCGAAGTAGGTGAACGGATCGGAGTTCTGGACGATCGCCGTCACCCCCTCGGCGGAGTGGCCGTCGGCGTCGAGGCGCATCCGGATCGGGTTCCGGAGGTAGTGCCTGTAGAAGCCGGAGATCGCCGCCCAGGTGTAGAACCAGCGCCCGCCGCGAGCCTTCAGGCGCGGGCTGGAGTCCACTTGCTTGGCCGCCGTCGCGTCGAGGCCCGCTCCGCAGGCGAACACGAAATGGCGGCCACTGGCGAGTCCCAGGTCGATTTTGCGGGGCCGGAAATCGTCGGCGACGCCGAGCAGATGCTCGGTGGCGTCCACCACGTCGTTTGGGATCCCAAGCGTGCGGCAGACGACGTTGGTGGAGCCGCCGGGAAGCACCGAAACCGGCACGTCAGTCCCGGCGAGGCCGTTGGCGACCTCGTTAAGCGTTCCGTCGCCGCCGAAGGCGACCACGATGTCGTAGCCGCCCTCGCGGGCCTCGCGGCCGATCTCGATTGCGTGGTGCTGCGCCTCGGTCGAAACCGCTTCGACGTCGTAGCGGCCCTGAAGCGCGTAGACGACCAGGTTCTTGAGCCGGTCGGAGACCGTGGTCGCGTAGGGGTTGACGATGATCAGCATCCGTTTCTTGCGCACGAAGCCACCAGCCCAGGCACGAATTGCCCCGCTGGAAGCCGCTGGAGCACGCTTGGTGGTGGCGCTCACTGGCGCAATTCTGGCGCATCCGGTGGGGCCACGATGACCGAGCCGCTGGTCTGCGGACACCCGACCCCGAGCGGTCCCTGCACCCGGAAGGTGCTCCCTGGGGCTGGAGGCTGTGGCTACCACCCGGCCCCGGCTGACTCGCCCGAGCAGCGCCACCCGGAGCCGATGGCGACCTGCGACTGCGAGCGCCCGCTGGTCCTTGGCCGCGCGTATGACGACACGCCCATGCGGTGCTTCCTCTGCACGAAGCCGGTTGAGGTACTTCTGAACGCCGAGGGTGGCCCCGGCCAGGTCGATCAGATCTCGGCCAGGGCGAACGGTGACGACCCTGTTCAGGACCATGACCAGCTTCTGCTTCGCCTCCTAGGGCGAGAGGAGCAGGGCCAATGACTTCGCCCCAGGTGCAGGCGAAGGCGCAGGTTCTCCTTGCCTGCGTTGCACCCCCACCACCGGTGGGAAGCGCGAATCCGCGCAGGCGCCAGGGGCGGCGGCAGTCGGACCCGACAACGGGAGTCGTCGCCCCAGCGCCAAACCAACCAACCCAGTCAGGAGCGAAACCAATGACGACAGCGACCCGATCAAAGGACGTGCTGGCCCAACTGAAGGCGGTCGAGAAGCGCTGGGCCGACGCGCAAGCCGAGGCTTCGCGGCTCGGCACTGAGCATCATCAGAAGGTCCAGCGGTTCCGTGAGCTACACGACGAGCGACACCGCCTGATTCACCGCGAGCCGTCGCTGGTCGACCACACCGGCCAGCCGGTGAAGGCGGATAACCCGGTCGGCCAGATCGACCAGGCCATTGCCGACCTTGGCGACCCCGAGGATTCGCAAGCTCGAAGCCAACACGCCGACGAGCTAGCGAGGGTCGCCAAGGAAGAAGCCCATCAGTTCTTCGCGGAGAACTTCTGGTCGATCATGGACTGCCTGCGATCGGATGGCGAGCGGGCGCAGACCGCGGTCGACCAGCGCATCGCCGCGACAGCTGAGGCGGTCGACGCATACCTTCACTTCGTACAGCGGCTACAGGCTTACACGGTCCCGATGCAGGGCATCACAACGCATCTGATACCGGGACTCGACCAGGCGTCCGCTCTGAAAAGGGAGCTAGAGAACTGGACCCTGCCGGTGCCCGTCCCCGACACGCCGGAGGAGTGACCAATGAGTGACGACGCATTCGCCGAGGTTCGGCGCGGGTTCGCCCGACGCCACGGCCTACCCGAATCGGCGGCGGACCGCATCAGGGGGGAAACCCTCGGAGAAATGGAGGCCGAGGCAAAGGCCCTGGCCGATGCGGTCGGGGCTCAACCCCCGGCCCCGGAGAATCCGAACGCGGGGGAACTGGCCGCCTTGTTCGCTGCCGGGAACAAGGAGCAGGCGAACGCTCGCTTTGTCGAATGGCTGCATGGTTCCCCCGACCCCCAACCCGA
>JBBPIK010000112.1:0-5434 GCA_038040415.1 Actinomycetota bacterium | reverse complement strand
ACGTCCTGCTCGCCGAGGCGGACGTCCCCTACGAGCAGCTCAGGGAGATGGACGACATCAACCCCGAGATGCCGCAGACGGACGTCGCGGTCGTAATCGGCGCAAACGACGTCACCAACCCGGCGGCCAAGGACGATCCCTCGAGCCCGATCGCCGGCATGCCGATCATCGAGGTCACCCAGGCGCACGAGGTGATCGTCATCAAGCGCTCCCTGAGCCCCGGCTTCGCCGGCATCGACAACGACCTCTTCTACCGCGACAACACCTCGATGCTGTTCTCGGACGCCAAGAAGGCCGCCGCCGAGATCGCGGCCGAGGTGCAGGAGCTCTGAGTAACTCCGACGGCAGCCTCGCCTGCGGCTACGTTGCCGTCGGGCTTGGGCTCCTGCCTGACCCGGCAGGCACCTCCGTATCTATCGCGACTTCGTCGCTAGCCCGATCGGACGGTCTCGGCGGCCTCAGCCACGCCCCCGCTGGTCCTCGCTGCGGTGCCGCCGGACAAGCGGGCCGACGTAGCCGATCACGGCCCCCAGGACGGCCGCGATCAGGAGGGCGAAGATCAGCGGCGTCGTCGTGTCCACGAACAGGAACTTGACCTTCACCTCCTGGGAGTTCTGGGCGATCAGGATCACCACCAGGAGGACGGCGGCGCCGAGCGCCCACGGCCGCCAGGAGCTCCGCTTGGCCTGGGCCTGGGGCTGAAGCTCGCCGGGCTGCGCCATTGCGGCGACTGTATCTCTCCGATCGGGTGCGGGAGTTCTGACGGCGCGTGATCCACCCGCGCGCCCGCCGCGCCTAGCGTCGGCGCGTGGCAGAGGGTCGCGGAGCAGCCCGCGAGAGGGGCCAGGCGACGATCGAGTGGACCGCGCTGCTCCTGCTCGTCTCGCTGCTCTTGGCCGGGCTGCTGGCGGCCGCTGCGGCGCGCGTTTCCGCGACGGACCTGGCGCGGGCCATCGCCGCGGAGCTGATCTGTGCGGTCCGGCTCTCCACCGCCTGCTCGGCGCACTCGGAGCTGGTGGACGCGTATGGCCCCGAGCTCGCCGCGCTGGTCGCGGGCGAGGCCCCGGAGATCGTCTACGAGGACGGGATGACGGCGCTGCCGGTCGACTTCCGCGCCTGCCGCCGGGGCCGGTGCGGGAACGGCCGCGAGTCGGGCGCGGTATGGGTCGCCGACACCGGCCAGCCGACCACCGCCTTCGTGCACGTCGTCGACTGCCGCGGCGCCGAGACGGGCAGCGGCGCTGCCGCGCGGGGCCGCGACTGCTCCGGGGAGCGTGCCGGCAACCTCTACCTCCAGTATTGGCTCTACTACGAGGACTCGACCAGCCTCCGCGCCCTGCCCGGACGGGTCGGCTCCCACGAGGACGACTGGGAGGGCTACCAGCTGCGGATCGGGCCGGGCGGAACCGACGCCAGGGCCACCTCTCATCACGGCTACAACTACGACGGCGGCCTCGGGAGCTGGGCGTCGGACGCGGGCCTCGTCCACCGCTCGGCCTGGGGGCCGTCCACCGGCCGCCTGTACGTCTCGGGCGGCAGCCACGCGGGCCACGTCCACGAGGACCGCCGCCCGCCACGAACCCGCTGGACCCCCGCCGATCGCCTCACCCTGGTCCCGATCGAGACCCTCGACGCCGCAGCCCGTCGCACCCGGTTCGCGGTCGTCCCTCCCTGGCGCAAGCCCGTCTACCGCAATCCGGAGGATCAGGGCACTTGAGGATCCGCGGAGCCGCCGCTAACGCGGCGGCATACGCAGGGCGCCGTCGAGACGGATCGTCTCGCCGTTCAGCATCGGGTTCTCGACGATGTGGCGGGCGAGGGCGGCGAACTCCTCGGGCTGGCCAAGGCGGTTCGGGAAAGGGATCTGGGCGCCGAGCTCCAAGCGCGCCTCCTCGGGCAGCGCCGCCAGCAGAGGCGTGTCGAACGTTCCGGGGGCGATCGTCACCACTCGCACGCCCCTGCCGGCCAGATCGCGGGCCGCGGGCAGGGTGAGGCCGACGATTCCCCCCTTGGAGGCCGAATAGGCGACCTGGCCGATCTGCCCGTCGAAGGCCGCGATCGAGGCGGTGTTGACGCAGACGCCCCGCTCGCCACCCTGGTCCGGGTCGTTGTCGACCATCGCCGCGGCGGCGAGCCGCAGGACGTTGAAGGTGCCGATCAGATTGACCTTGATCACGTTGTGGAAGATCTCCAGGTCGTGTGGGCCCTGCTTGCCGGCCGTTCGCTGCGCCCAGCCGATCCCGGCGCAGCAGACCGAGATTCGCAGGCCGCCATCGGCCTTGCAGGCGGCTTCGACAGCCGCCTGCACGGGCTCGGGCTCCATCACGTTCGCCTCCATGAAGCTGGCCCGCTCGCCGAGCTCGGCGGCCAGCGCGTGGCCCTTGTCCGCGTTCAGATCGGCGATCACGAGCTTGGCGCCGGCCTCGTGCAGCGCCCGGGCGGTGGCGGCCCCCAGCCCGGAGGCCCCGCCGGCGACCAGAGCGCTCACATTTTCGATCCTCATCGGCGCGCCACTTTAGTCCTCCCCGACGAGGCGTACTCGTTAGCCTGTCGCCATCGCAGCCCCGGTCCAGGCCCCCCAGAAGGATGCGATCGCGGAGCGCCTAGCCGAGGCGCGACGGCGAACTCTCCGCCTCCTCGAGCCGCTATCCGACGAGCAGCTGAATCGCGTGTACGCGCCGATCCTCAGTCCCTTGGCCTGGGACCTGGGCCACATCGCCAACTTCGAGGAGCTGTGGCTGGTGCAGACGGTCGGCCACGGGGACCCGCTGCACGGCGAGCTGGGCCGCCTCTACGACGCGATCGAGAACCCGCGGGCGACTCGCGGCAAGCTGCCGATCCTGCGCGGCGACGAGCTTCGCGCCTACCTCGACGAGGTGCGCGAGCGCGCCTTGGAGGTTCTCGACCGCGTGGAGCTCGAGGGCGAGGACCCCATGCTGGCGGGAGGCTTCGTGTACGAGATGCTGATCGCCCACGAGCATCAGCACAACGAGACCATGCTCCAGCTGATCCAGCTGGTCGAGGACTACGAGCCCGTGGAGATCGAGCCGCCACCCGGGCCGGAATCCGACGGGCCGCAGATGGTGCTGGTCGAGGGTGGGGAGGCGGAGATCGGCGCCGGCGCCGGCTTCGCCTACGACAACGAACGTCCCCGCCATGCGATTGAGGTGGAGCCGTTCTGGATCGACCGCGCGCCGGTCACCAACCGCGCCTATGCCGAGTTCGTCGCCGACACCCGCGCCGAGCCGCCCATGTACTGGGAGGGCAGCTCCAAGGGAGGGTGGTCGCGAGCGGCGATGGGCCGGGTCGAGCCGCTGGACCTCGACCAGCCTGTAGTCCACGTCTCCTGGCACGAGGCCACCGCCTTCGCCCGCTGGGCGGGAAAGCGGCTGCCCACCGAGGAGGAGTGGGAGGTGGCCGCCGAGGGCGCCGATCGAGAGCGAGCCAACCTCGATCAGCTCGGCTTCGGCTGCGCCGGGGCGGGCGCCTACGGAGACGCTCCCTCCGACTGCGGGGCCGTGCAGATGCTCGGCGACGTCTGGGAGTGGACCAGCTCCGACTTCGTCGCCTACCCGGGCTTTCGCGCCTTCCCCTATCGCGAGTACTCCGAGGCCTTCTTCGGGGACGTCCACAAGGTGCTGCGCGGCGGCTCCTGGGCGACCCGCCGCAACGTGATCCGAACCAGCTTCCGAAACTGGGATCTCCCCGAGCGACGCCAGCTCTTCGCCGGGCTGCGCTGTGCCAAGGACGCTTGAACCGGGGCCGTCGCCCGCACGTAACGAAACGTATGAGAGCCAGACCAGTCAGAACCGGAGACTCGTGGATCCGCTGAGCGCCACCATCACCCGCGAGCAGATCGCGATCGACGTCCACCTGCCCGACGGGGGTCCGCTCGCCGGCCTCGCCGTGGACGCGCGCATAGGCCTGTCCGCACCGTTCAAGGAGCTGCCGCCGAAGTACTTCTACGACGAGCGGGGCTCGATCCTGTTCGAGGAGATAACGAGGCTCCCCGAGTACTACCCGACGCGCGCCGAGCGAGCGATCCTCGATCTGCACGGCGAGGCGGTCGTGGCGGCAGGGGAGCCCTCCACCCTGATGGAGCTGGGCTCCGGGTCCGCGGCGAAGACCCGGTGCCTCCTCGACGCCATGCGAGACGCCGGTTCACTGGAGGCATACGTTCCCGTTGACATCTCGGAGGAGATCACCCGCCACACCGCCGGGCAGCTGGTCGACGAGTACCCCGGGCTGCGCGTGCATGGCGTTGTCTGCGACTACGAGACCCACCTGGAGCGGGTTCCCCGCGAGCCCGGCGGGTTGATCGCGTTCCTGGGTGGCACGATCGGCAACTTCCAGCCGCAGATCCGGCGCTCGTTCCTGGCCCGGATCGCATCCCTCATGTATCCGGAGGATGGCTTCCTGCTGGGCACCGACCTGGTCAAGGACCGCGATCGGCTCGAGGCCGCCTACAACGACTCCGCCGGGGTGACCGCGGAGTTCAACAAGAACGTGCTCCAGGTGCTCAATCGCGAGCTCGGCGCCAACTTCGACCCGGGCGCCTTCGCCCACCTGGCGTTCTGGGACGAGCTCAACTCGTGCATGGACATCCGCCTGCGGTCCCTCGCCCGGCAGACGGTGACGATTCCCCCCCTCGGGATGGAAGTCGAGTTCGCCCACGGCGAGGAGATGCGAACCGAGATCTCCGCGAAGTTCACCCGCGAGCAGCTCGAGGCCGTGTACCGCGAGGTCGGGCTTGAGATCGTCGACTGGTGGACGGACCCCGAGGGCCTGTTCGCCCTCTCGCTGGCCCGCCGCTTGGAATAACGCCGCCAGTCGCGAATCAGGGTGGATCGCTCAGACTAGCGACGAAGTCGCGGTAGGTACGTGTGGACCTGCCGGGTCAGGCAGGCACCCTAGCCCGGCGGCAACGTAGCCGAAGGCGAGGCTGCCGCCGGAGTCATTTCGGAGCCAATGCCTCCATCAGCTCGCCGAGCTTGTCGGGGGTCGTGATCGGGGTCACCACCGGGAGCGTGATCCCGCCGGCCACATATGCCTCCAGCCGCTCGCGCATCTCGGGCGGCGTGCCGAAGATGAACGTGTCCTCGATCAGCTCCCACGGGGCGGCGGCGATGGCGGCCTCGCGGTCCTTCGCCTTCCAGGCGACCACCATCTCGTCGATCAGATCGCCGTAGCCGAGCCAGCGAAAGAACGCTTCGTACACGGGCACGGTGGCGTAGGAGGCGAACATGAACCGGGCCAGAGGCTCAACTTGCTCTCGCTCGCCGGGCACGCAGAAGAACCGGCACAGCAGCTCGAAGCCCTGTGGCGCTCCATCGAGCTCGGCGGCGACCTTGGGCAGCGCGGAAAGGGGGAGGAAGTTGGTGAACGCGCCGTCGGCCTTCTCGACCGCCAGCTTGAGCATCTTGCCGCGCAGCGC
>JBBPIK010000031.1:0-30154 GCA_038040415.1 Actinomycetota bacterium | reverse complement strand
GAGCCGGGCAAGGCCTACCTCACGCAGCACACGGCGTCACTGGTGGAGGGCTATCTCGCGCTCACCGACCTGGGCGAGTTCCAGGTCAAGGGCGCCAGCAAGGCGCTGGGCGTCCACGAGCTGACGGGCGTTGGCGTCGCCCGCGGGCGGCTGGACGTCTCACGTGCGCGCGGCTTCTCCAGGTTTGTCGGCCGCGACGACGAGCTGCGGGTGCTCGAGGGCGCCCTAGACCAGGCCCTGGAGGGCCAGGGGCAGGTGATCGGCATTGTCGGCGAAGCCGGCGTCGGCAAGAGCCGCCTCTGCCACGAGTTCGCCGAGCGGTACCGGGCGAAGGGCATGCCCGTGTATCACGTCGCCGGTCAGGCGCACGCCAGGTCCGTTCCGCTGATGCCGGTGCTCGAGCTGATGCGGGCGTACTTCGACATCACGGATCTGGACTCCGACCAGACGGCGCGCGAGCGCATTGCCGGCAAGCTGCTCCTCCTCGACGAGAGCTTCGGCGACGACCTGCCGCTGATCTTCGACTTCCTCTCCGTTCCCGACCCCGAGAAACCGGCCCAGCGCATGGACCCGGAGGCGCGCCAGCGCCAGGTGCTCGGTGTGATCAAGCGGCTGACCCGCGCCCAGAGCGCGCGCGAGCCGGGCCTGAACCTGTTCGAGGACCTGCACTGGCTGGACCCGGCGAGCGAGGCGTTCCTGGCCACCCAGGTCGATGCCAGCCAGGGCACGCGCAGCCTCACCATCGTCAACTTCCGGCCGGAGTACCACGCTCCCTGGATGTCGAAGTCCTACTACCGCCAGATCGCCCTCGTCCCGCTGGGCGCCGAGGCGATCGAGGAGATGCTGCGGGACCTGCTCGGCTCCGACGCCTCGCTCGCCGGGCTGCCGGAGCTGGTCCGCGAGCGGACCGCCGGGAACCCGTTCTTCATCGAGGAGGTGGTCCAGTCGCTGGTGGAGGCCGGCAACCTCGAGGGCGAACGCGGCGCCTACAGGCTCGCGCGCCCGGTCGAGGACGCGGCGGTGCCGGCGAGCGTGGAGGCGGTGCTCTCGGCGCGCATCGACCGGGTGGCCCAGCGGGAGAAGAGCGTGCTCCAGGCGGCGGCCGTGATCGGCAAGGAGTTCCCCGAGCCGGTGCTGACGCGGGTGGTGGAGCCGGACCCCGCCGAGCTCGAGGAGGCGCTTCGCGAGCTGGTCGGGGGCGAGTTCGTCTACGAGCAGGAGCTCTACCCCGAGGCCCTCTACGCGTTCAAGCACCCGCTGACCCAGGAGGTGGCCTACGGCTCGCAGCTGGGCGATCGCCGCGCCGCCGTCCACGGAGCCGTCGCTCGGGCGATCGCCGAGCAGTATCCGGAACGGCTCGACGAGCTCGCGGCGCTGCTCGCGCAGCACTGGGAGGCCGCCGGGGAGAAGCTCGAAGCGGCGCGCTGGCACGCGCGAGCGGCCGCCTGGGCCGGTACCAGCGACCCGAGTCAGTCGCTCAGGCACTGGCGCAAGGTGCGAGAGCTTGCCGACTCGCTCCCGGAGTCGGCCGAGGCCACGGCGCTGGGCCTGACCGGGAGGATCTTCGAGCTTCAGTTCGGGTTTCGGCTCGGCATCTCGCACGATGAGGCGGAGGCCATCTTCACCGAGGGCGAGCAGATGGCCTCGAAGTCGGGGGACATCGGCTCGCGGGCGATGCTGCTTTCGTCCTACGGCCTCATCAGGGGCGTGGGCGATGGGGAGGTTCGCGAGTACGCCAACCTCGCTCGCCAGGCGATAGCCCTGGCCGAGGAATCCGAAGATCCGGCCCTCTACATGGTCACCTCTTTCTTTTCCTACGGCCTGCTTCAGATCGGTGAGTACCGGGAGGCCGTTGCGATCCTTGACCGCGCGATCGAGCTGGCGGACGGCGATGTGACCCTGGGGGCGGGGTTCGCCGTCGGTTGCCCCCTCGCGTTCTGCCTGACCTTCAAAGGGGGGTTCCTGCTGAACCTGGGGCACCTCGACGAAGCGCGGGACCTGATCGAGCGTGGCATGAAGCTCGCCCGCGAGCAGGGTGACATCGAGACGGTTGGTTGGAGTCACAACTGGGGCAGTTGGCTTGCGTACATGAGCGGGAAGCCCGAGGCAGCGTTGCGCCACGCTACGCAAACCCTCGAGATCGCCGAGCGCATCGGGTCTTCGTTCTCTCGCGCCTGGGCGTGGGTCCTGCTCGGAATAGCGGAGTGGATGCGGGAGGGATGGCAGGCGGCGATCGAGGCTTTCGAGCGGTCCAGCGCGATCTCGAAAGAGCGTCGAACCGCTGTCGAAGCAGAGCCGCTGCGTCTTGCCTTCCTTGCGGAGTCCTATCTCGGCCTCGGAGAGACGGGCCGCGCCGTCAACCTGGTCACCGAAGGAGTTGAGCTCGCCCGGCGTCGTGGACAACGAGTCTATGAGGGAACAACGAACCTGTCTCTGGCGCGCGTGCTCCTCGGCACGGCCGGCGCCGCGGCAGATGGGGAGATCGAAGCGGCGCTGGCGCGGGCGCTTGAGTTGACGCGCACCGGAGAGCGAGTCCTCGAGCCCCTGGTCCACGTCGAGCTCGCCCAGCTGGCGCATCAGAGGGGCGACGAGGAGGGCCGCGAGCGAGAGCTCAGGGAGGCGCACCGCCTGTTCACGGAGATCGGCGCGACCGGCCATGCCGAGCGCCTGTCGGCCGAGCTGGCGCTGCCGGCGAGCTAGCCGCGGTCCTGCAGAGGCCCAAATCAGAGCTCCGGACGACGTCCGGCAGCGATGCCGCACGTCGCCTTCGCCGAGCCGCGCTCACGCTTCCGGGTGGATGCGAGTGTGTCCGCGACTGAGCCACACACGCCCGCCCCGGACGAACACCGCCAGCTTGAGCATTTCCTCTCGGCCATCGCCAGCCGCCTCGTTGGCAACGAATGCGGTCGTCTGCCCCACCCAGCTGGTAGAGCAGCGGGATCTATCCGCTGTCCGATGGGAGGAGGATCCCATGACCGTATCCGCTGTTCTCGATGCCGCCGGGCGTCGCCGCTCGCCCGCAACCAGGCCCGGCTACCACGCCGGACGATCGCCTCGCAACAAGGGGATGCGCTATCCGGCCGATCCACCGACCGTCGAGGAGATCGTCGCTGTGATGCGCAAGGTCGGCACCGGCCGCCACGGCGCTCGCCTGCGCGCCCTGATCGTCGTCCTTTGGCGCGGCGGCCTTCGCATCCAAGAGGCGCTCGCGCTCACGGAGCGTGACCTCGACCCCGGCCGCGGCTCGCTGCTCGTCCGCCACGGCAAGGGCGGCCGCCGCCGCGAGGTCGGCATGGACGAGTGGGGCTTCGAGCAGCTCCGCCCCTGGCTGGCCGAGCGGGCGAAGCTGCCGATCGGCTCGCTGTTCTGCGTGATCGACGGCCCGACGCGCGGGCGCCCCTGGTCTGGGGCCGGGGTGCGCGTCGAGTTCCGCCGTCTGGCTGCCGAAGCGGGCGTAAGGTGCCGCTTCGCCCCGCACCAACTACGTCACGCGCACGCGCTCGAGCTCGCCCGCGAAGGCGTCCCGCTCAACATCATCCAGCGACAGCTCGGTCACGCCAACCTCGGCACGACCAGCATCTACCTTCAGGACATCGACACCGAAGAGATCATCGCCGCCGTCCACGCCAGGCGAGCGCCGATGATGCCCGCCAGCGCCGGTCTTCTGTTCTAAACGGGCCGACCCCTCGCAAGCGGGAGCGCTCGGACGCTCCCGCTTCGCCCTGGGAAACTAGGCGCGCGCCGAGCATCGCGGAGACCGCCGCCGCTCGTCCATCGCGAGAGCCTGCGAGGAGCCGCTGCGGACACCCCGACTGTGGTCGCCGCCGAGGCCGAGCCGCTCGGCGGCGACCAGCGACACGAGCCCGGGTCCCCGGCCGAACCTCCTCACCGGACCGTCATCGGGGAAGGAGGTCTCAGCTCACCTCACGAAGCTCGCCGCTGTCGACGTCGTAGATGAAGCCGCGCACGCTGTCGGTGTGCGGGATGAACGGGCTGTTCTTGATGCGTTGGATCGAGTCCCGGACGTCTTGGTCGAGGTCGTGGAACGAGCGCGCCTCCCACCCGGGCCGTTGGCCGGTCTCCGCCTCGAGCCTATCCGCGAACTCCTGATCGTTGAAGGTCAGCATCCCGCAGTCCGTGTGATGGATCAGCATGATCTCCTCGGTGCCGAGGAGGTGCTGGGAGATCGCCAGCGAGCGGATCTCATCGTCGGTGATCACGCCGCCGGCATTGCGGATCACGTGCGCATCTCCCAGCTCGAGCCCCAGGATCGGATAAGGGTTGAGGCGGGCGTCCATGCAGGCCACGATGGCGATCTTCCGCGCCGGAGGCAGTGGCAGGTCGCCCTTGTTGAAGCTCTGCGCGAAGCTCTCGTTGTTCTTCAGCAAGTCGTCGGTTGTGCTCATGCTTCCTCCCGTCGGATCGAATTAGCACCTAACGATAAGCGCGAAATCCGCCCGGCCGATTGAAGCAGTGCGCGATAGTTGCGCGATGGTCCCGCCAGGTGTGAAGCCCCCGAAGCGGGCGCTGGGCGGATTCGGCCCGATCCCGACAGGGCTCGCGTTTTGGGCCGATTTGCGGGGAAAGACGCCCGGTGGAGGAGCGCGCCCGACAGGATTCGAACCTGTGACCTTCGGTTTCGTAGACCGACCGTTGGTCTTGCTTACCGGTGGCTGAGGTCCGCCGGAGTAGACCGCGGTCGTCGTGGACAGGTCCCTACTCGCTGGTGCGCCCGAAGCAGACCTCCGCCGAGCCCTCGCGAGCCCGCCCCCCAAGCCGGGGGCCGGTTTTTGCACCCTACGGGCTCTGGCCGTCTCAGTATCCGCCCGCGTACAGGAGGCTGATCGAGTGCCCGTCCTTGCTCAGTGTGCCAGGGCCCAGCGCGTCGGCCTTGAGCTGCGACTCGACCTGCGCCGGCGCCGTGGTCGTATGCGAGGAGAGGTAGAGAGCGCCCGTCCCGGCGACGTGGGGCGAGGCCATCGAGGTCCCCGACATCGTCGTCGTGCCGCCGCCCTTGCGCGTGGAGAGGATGCTCACGCCTGGCGCCCACAGGTCGACACAGGGCCCGTAGTTGCTCCACGACGCCTCCTGGTTGGAGCTGTTCGTGGCGGCGGTGGTGACGATGCCGTTGCTCGTCCCGGCGCCGGCCCGCGCCGGGGAGCTGTTGCAAGCGTAGGTGCCCTCGTTGCCCGCGGCGAGCGAGTAGAGGATGCCGCGGCTGACTGAGTTGCGAACCGCGTCGTCCAGGCTCTGGCTCGGGCCGCCGCCGAGGCTCATGTTGGCGACGGCGGGCTTGACCGCGTTGGCGGTGACCCAGTCGACGCCCTTGATCACCCCCGAGGTCGACCCGCTCCCGCCACAGCCGAGGACCTTGACGCCGGTCAGCGGCGTGCCCGGTGATGCCCCGACGACGTCGCTTGTGTTGTCCCGCGCCGCCACGGTCCCGGCCACGTGGGTCCCGTGGCCGTTGCAGTCGCTGTTCTTACCACCCGCGAAGTTGACGTGATTGACGACGTTGAGGTCGGGATGTGAGCGGTAGATCCCGGTGTCGATCACGTAAGCCCTGACGTTGCTGATCGCTCCCGATCCGTTGCCGGCGAGGGTCGAGCTGATGTCAGCGTCGATCCGGTTGATCCCCCAGGGAAGCGTCTGGGCGAGCGCCGACACCGTGCCGTCACGCTCCACGTAGGCGACGCGATCATCGGCTCGCACCGAGTCGACCTGGCTGGCAGGGATGGTGGCCGCGTACCCCGTGAGGGCGGACCGGTAGACGTAGGTCGTCTCGGCCCCATAGCGGCGGGCTTGCTCGGCGGCTACGAAACCGGGGTGGCTGACGCGATCCTTGAGGACGACGATGTACCGGCCCGGGGATGCAAGCGCGGTAGCGCTCGCCACCAGCAAGAGCGCGGCGCCGAGCAGCACCGAGAGGCCGGCGATCCAGCCAAGCCGTCTAGTCCCCAGCTTATTCCTTCGTGAACGCAATTCCCCCCTTGGCTCGCAAGGGTACTGCTCGGAGGCGGTGTTGTCCAGACCGGAAACGCCAGATGGGGCCCCACTTTTGAGCGCCTCAGAGCTGGGGTCTGCGCGATGGTTTGCGCGATGATCCTGCTAGGCGTGAAGCCGGCGAAGCGGGCGTTTGGCGAACTCAGCCCGATCTCGGTGTCGTTCCCGTTTTCGGCCCGTTTGCGGGCAAAGGTGCCGGCCGAGGGAGCGCGCCCGACAGGATTCGAACCTGTGACCTTCGGTTTCGTAGACCGTCGAGATTCGTCTTGGAATCCGGCGATTTGCGGGCGGGTCAGACTCAATCAACTGGCTGCGCGATGGTCTGCGCGATGGTGAGCGCCGGCGGTTTTGAGAGTTTTGAGAGACCCCTTGGGCGGGGCCCGTAGGCTGTTGAAGTTCTGAAGCCGACGGACGACCCACGTCGCGCCTTTTGGGGCCAAGGCGAGCGCGAGCCCACCGATGCCGCCAGCCGCCATCATGCCCTGGGATCAATCCCGACGCTAAGGAGTGAGTGCCAATGGCTGACGCGACAACCAGGGCGAGTGAAGTGATCGAGGCGCGGCTCGCAGAGCTGCGAGACGAAGCAGGAAGGCTCGAACGGGCGCTCGAGGAACTTCGCGGCGGTCGCACACGAACGGCACGACGGCGAACCACCCGGCAGGCAACTACCCGGCGGCGACCCCAGACTCGTCGCCGCTCGAGCGGACGCACGGCGCGAAAGCCCAACGCGCAGCCGGCGACCGCCCGGGGGCGCTCGCGAACTCGGAAGACCTGATCTTCGCCCAGGGCGCCCACGTCTCGGTTAGCAGCTCATCCCGCAGTCGGCCTAACACCCGGGGCCCCAACGTAAACGGGTCGGCGATCAAGAGCCTCTGCTCGCCATGTAGAAGGTCGAGACCGGCCTAGGAAGCGGGTCACAGGTCGCCGGCCCGCGCCCGCTTGTCGTCCTTTGGGAGCGCGCCGCGAACACCAGGCCGGACGCCTGGTTCTCGCGCAAGGCAGGAGCGCGCTTAGGTCGCCGGCATGAGTCCGAGCTGGCCGAGCAGCTCGGCCTGATCGAAGTAGAGATGTTCGGAGGCCAGCTCGTCGCCGCGAACCTCGTAACTCGACATCCAGCGGAAGTCGACGTGCCGTCCCGTGGCCGCGACGTCGCCTGCCGGCGTGCGCATGACACCGCTGTGCGTGCCGATAAACCGGCCCTCTGCGGCGACGACGGACCCTTCGGCGAGAAGGCGCGACGTCTCAAGACGCCCGTCGGGAAACGCGTCCCAGAACACACCGAGGAAGCCCAGAACCTCCTCGCGGCCGTGCATCGACGCGTTCGGTGCGACGAAGTCGGCGTCGTCGCTCCACGGTTCGGCGTCCGCGTCCCGCACGTTGAACGCCTCGACATGCCGTTCGACGACGCGCTTGGGATCAGCCATCAGGTCGTACCTCCTGTCGGTTGCCGTGCGCGGATACTCGCACTCTGCGACGGTCTTCTGCAAATCGGCGGCGAGCGCCGCCCAGGGCTTGGGCTTTCGCGTGAAGGGAGGCGTCCCGGTCCGGTTCGCGAGACGCTCGGACTGGACGAAGCGCGAGCGTCATCCTCGACCGTCAGCGCGCTATCGCAATGCGGGGGAAGCAGAAGCGCGAGCTCCGGCGCTCTCGCTGGAACCGGCTGGTATCACCGTGGTGACTTGACGCCCCGCCGCCTCCTATCGGCCGTCTGCCCCTGATCGGCTTCATCTGCCCGTATTTGGCTTGAATGCTAGGAACGCGCCCGACAGGATTCGAACCTGTGACCTTCGGTTTCGTAGACCGACGCTCTATCCAACTGAGCTACGGGCGCGGGTTGGGGGCAGTGCCCCCGAGACGACGATTGTAAGAGGCGCGGCACCGATGGCCGAGTTGCGCTCGATAGAGGATCGCAACTCGGCCATCGATGAGCCTGTGCCGCGGTCGATCAGCCTGGGCTGCAACCGCCGAACGTGGGGAGAGGGGTAAGCCTCTTTTCGCGGGCGTGCCGAACTCGACCTCATTGGCCGCAATTTCGTGCCGGGGCGGCCCCTACGCTTGCGGGATGGCCCGGCTCGAGCAGGCTCAGGCAACCCTTGCGCTGCAGGGGCTCGAGGGATTCGATGGGCTGGACGCCGCGACGCGCGTCTATCGCGGCCAGCGGACGCCGGAGGCGCTGCTGGCCCACCTCGGCCACCAGGCTTTCCGGCCCGGCCAGCGGGAGGCGGTTCAGGCGGCGCTCGACGGCCGCGACGCCCTGATCGTCATGCCGACGGGCGGGGGCAAGAGCCTCTGCTACCAGCTCCCCGGCCTGGCCTCGCCGCAGCTGAGCATCGTGGTCAGTCCGCTGATCGCGCTGATGGCCGACCAGTGCCTCCGGATGACCGCGGCCGGTCATCCCGTCGTGATGGTGGCCTCGGGCCTGGGCGCAGCGGCGAACCGCGAGGCGCTCGCCCGGGTCCGCGACGGCCGAGCGCGAATCGTCTACTGCTCGCCGGAGCGCTTCGGCTCCAGCGACTTCCTCGACGCCGTGACCAGCCGCGAGGTCGACCTGCTGGCCGTCGACGAGGCGCACTGCGTCTCGGAATGGGGGCACGACTTCCGTCCCGACTATCTGCGGCTGCCCAAGGCGATCGAGCGACTCGGCCGCCCGACGGTCGTTGCCTGCACCGCGACCGCCACGGCGGAGGTGGCCGGGGAGATC
The DNA here is from genome assembly GCA_038040415.1 of Actinomycetota bacterium. Classification (GTDB taxonomy): domain Bacteria; phylum Actinomycetota; class Thermoleophilia; order Solirubrobacterales; family 70-9; genus AC-56. The sequence continues at coordinate 21,450 of JBBPIK010000031.1, read as the reverse complement.
GAACGCCGCCTGGTCCTGCGCGAGCCGCTGGTCGTGCGCTCGGGATTCGACCGTCCGAACATCTCCTTCGACACCGTGACCTTCGAGGGCAAGGGCTCCAAGGCTCGCAAGCTCGGCCTGCTCGAGCACGGCCTGCTGGAGGCCGAGAATCGGCCGGCGATCGTGTACTGCGGGACGCGGCGCGACAGCGAGGAGGTCGCCGAGTCGCTGCGCTCGGCGGGGGTCCTGGCCGCTGCCTATCACGCCGGCATGGCCCCGGATGAGCGCGCCTCCGCGCAGCATCGCTTCATGTCGGGAGACGCGGAGGTCGTCGTCGCCACCAACGCGTTCGGCATGGGCATCGACAAAGCCGACGTGCGCTCCGTCTGGCATTGGGCGATCCCGGCCAGCGTCGAGGCCTACTACCAGGAGGCCGGGCGAGCGGGGCGCGACGGCAGGCCCGCGCGCGCGGTGCTGCTCGCCGGGCGCTCCGACCTGGGGCGTTTGGTGCGCTTCATCCAGCAGCGCAGCGTCGACCCGGAGGCGGTCGCCGTCTATGTCGAGCAGCTGGAGCGCGTCGCCGACTCCGACGGCGCCCTGGTGATCGACAACCCCCGCCAGGACGAGGACCGGATCCGCCTGGCGATCGCCGAGCGCGCCGGCGCCTGCACGGTCGAGCCTGCTCCCGGCGGGCGGCTCACCGTGCGCCTGAACGGCGCGCTCGACAGAGGGCGCGCCGCCGCGGCCTGCCGGGTGGCAAGGGACCGCGGCTGGCGCGCCTACCGGGCGGTCGAGGCCTTCAGCTTCTCAGCGACCTGCCGCCGTCGCGGCCTGCTCGACCATTTCGACGACCGCCAACCGGGCCGGCCCGAGGGGCGCTGCTGCGACGTCTGCGACCCGGAGGGCTGGCTGCCCTCCCCGGAGACGATCGAGATCCGACCAGCGCGGGCGCGCCGGCTGGCCGCGGCTCCGGCCCCCGAGCTCTCCGCCGCGGACGCCGGCCTGCTGGAGGCGCTGAAGGCGTGGCGCCTGGCCGCAGCGGCCGGCAAGCCCGCCTACACGGTGGCGCACAACCGCACCCTCGAGGCGATAGCGGCCTCGCGCCCGGGTGGAGTTGAGCCCCTCGCGGAGATCCACGGCGTCGGGCCCGCGTTCGTGTCTCGACACGCCGACGAGGTGCTGCGAATCGTCGCCAACCACCCTTCGGCCGCCTAGGTCGGGCCGTCGGGCTTCTCACCGTGCCGACAGCTCTGGGATGTGGCGCTCCAGGTGGACGGCAATGGTCTCGCGAACCCAGCGCTGCGTGTCGGCGTCGGCGATCCGGTAGCGGTCCAGCAGCATTGCCTGCTCGGTCAGCGGCAGCCCGGCGATCTCCCAGCGAGCGACGAGCCGCTCGAAGAGCATTTCGGTTCGCCGCCGCCAGGCGTCATCGAGAGAGGCGGCCGCGCCAGCCGGCGCCTCGCCGATCTTCGCGATCGTGCCGGCGCTCAGCGACTGCCGCAGGCTGAGGACATTGCCTTCGGCGTCGGCGTAATCCGAGGTCGGCACAGGTTCCCTGCGTCGATGCCGCCGTCGCTTCCCCATACACGCTCAAGTTTGGCAGCGAGGTGAGGCTGTGCGTTGGTCACGTAGGGCCACATTGCACGACGTCTGTGGGGGCAGCATCCTCCGGATAGGCTCGGGCGATCAGCGAACGCACCGAGCGCCTCTCCCCCTCCGACATGTCCTCGCTGCTCGCCGAGCGGGGGCCGATCCACGTCCACGTCGGGGCAACGCTGGTGCTCGAAGGCGAGCCGCCCGGGCTGGAGGAGCTGCTCGACCACGTCGAGGGGCGACTGGGGCTGGTGCCGCGATTTCGCCAGCGGGTCAGGTCGGCTCCGCTGGGGCTGATCAACCCCGTCTGGGCGGACGACCCCCGCTTCGACCTCGGCTGGCACGTGCGACACACCGCGCTGCCCCGGCCGGGGACCGTGGCCCAGCTCCGCGAGCTGGTCGCCCGAGTGATGTCCGAGCCGCTGGACCTGGAGCGGCCGCTGTGGCAGCTCTATCTGGCGGAGGGCTTGGAGGGCGGCCGCCACGCCTACATCTCCAAGACTCACCACGCGCTCGTCGACGGGGTCTCGGCGGTCGACGTCGGAACGATCATGCTCGACCCGAACCCCGAGGGAACCGAGCTGCCGATCGGCGAGGAGCGCTGGGACCCCGACGAGCCGAGCCCGGAGATGCTCTTCGTCCGCGCCGCCTCGGAGGGGATCCGAGAGCGGCTCGGCGCCGCCCGCAAGGCAGCGCGCAGCGCGCTGACCATGCCCCGCGGCACGGCGTCAGCGGTGATGCGCACCGCGGAGGGGTTCGCCAACCTGGCCGCACGCGGGCCAAGCGCCCCGCGCACCTTCCTCAACCAGGAGATCGGCCGCGCCCGGCGCCTCGGTTTCGTGAGTACCGAGCTGGCGCAGTTGAAGCGCGCCCGCGGGAAGAGTGGCGCCACGGTCAACGACGTGATCCTCTCGATCGTCGCCGGCGGATTGCGGCGGCTGTTCGAGCGTCGGGGCGAGCCGCTCCCCGAGCAGCTCGTCGCCCTGGTGCCGATGAGCATCCGGCGCCCCGACGAGCACCTCGAGCTCGGCAACCGGATCGCCACCCTGATCGTCGCGCTGCCGCTGAGCGAGGCGGATCCGGTGCGGCGCCTCGATCGCGTCCACCAGGAGACCACGCGGGTCAAGGAATCCGAGCAGGCGCGGGCCGCTTCGCTCGTGATCGAGGCCACCGGCTGGACCCCGCCGACCGTCAACCGGGTGCTCGCCGACGTGCTCGCTCGGCCGCTGACCTGGAACCTGGTGGTGTCCAACGTCCCGGGCCCCCAGATCCCCTTCTACCTCCTGGGCCGCAGGATGGTCGAGGTCTACCCATTCGTGCCCCTGTCGCCGCAGGGGCACGCGCTCTCCGTGGGCGTGGTCAGCTACGACGGCGGCGTCTTCTTCGGCCTGGCGGGCGACCGCGACCTGTTCGCCGACATCGACCAAGTGGCGGACGACCTGGAGGCGGCCCTGGCCGAGCAGCTTGCTACTGCCGGATGACCACCGGCGACCCGAGCTGAACCTGGTTGACGAGCGCGTTCACGTCCTCGTCCGCCGCCCGCACGCACCCGTTCGAGGCGGCTACTCCGAGCGGCCCGGCGGTCCCGTGGATCGCGATCCGGTCGCCGCCCAACCAGCCGGAGGGAAGGTGGAGCTGTCGCGCGGTGGTGGCGACCGCGCAGCATCCGTAGGCCGGGTTGAGATTGCCGCGGAAGGTGTCGGTGACCGCGAAGCGGCCGGTGGGGGTGGTGGTGCCGGGCGCCCCGACGGTGACCCTGAACGAGCGCAACACCCGATCGCCCCGGCGAAGCTGGGCGGCGCGCTTGGAGAGGTCGACGTCGATCGTGTAGGGCGTCCAGCCCGCACGGAGCTTCGAGGGGTCGAGCTTCACCCAGCCGAGCTGGCCGGTTGGGAGCAGCGGCGTGGGGACGGCCGCCCACCGGCCGACGTGGCGAAATACGGCGAGCACGGTCCGGGAGTCGAAGGGAGTGCGCCAATCCAAGTTCTTGACCAACTTGCCGCCCGGAGAGCTGCGGATCGGGATCTGAGCGCCGCGGCGCAACCAGACGATCGGCTGGCCGCGATCAGAGAGCTCGAGGCGGGGCTTCTCGCGCGCCGGCTTCGGCGGCGCAGGCGCCGGCGGCGGCGAGGCGGCGGTCGTCTGGTCGGAATCGCCGTCGGAGAGGAAGGCCCAGGCCACGGCCGCCCCGACCACGGCCAGCAGGGCCAGGGCCCCGACCATCCTCGAGGCGCGCCTCATTGGTTATCCATCGTCCCGGCCGAAGTCCCGCCCCGCCCCCCGCGATCAGTGCGGCTGAGGGACGATCCGGATGTAGGGTCGCGGCGCCTCCCAGCCGTCGGGATAGGTTTCGCGAGCCTCGTCGTCGGAGACCGAGCCGGCGATGATCACGTCCTCGCCCTCCTGCCAGTTCACCGGCGTCGCAACCTTGTGGCCGGCGGTCAGCTGCAGCGAGTCGATCACCCGCAGCACCTCGTCGAAGTTGCGGCCAGTGGTCATCGGATAGACGAGGATCAGCTTGACCTTCTTGTCCGGGCCGATCACGAAGACGTTCCGAACCGTCTGGTTGTCGGCCGGCGTGCGCTCACCCGAGTCGCCCGACGTTTCCGCGGGAAGCATCCCGTAGAGCTTCGCGACGTTGAAGTCGTCGTCGGCGATGATCGGGTAGTTCGGCGCCTGCCCCTGCGTCTCCTCGATGTCCTTCGCCCAGCCCTCGTGGTCGCCGGTCGAGTCAACCGAAAGGCCGATGATCTTGACGTTCCTGCGGTCGAACTCGGGCTTGATCTTGGCCATGTAGCCCAGCTCGGTGGTGCACACGGGGGTGAAGTCCTTCGGGTGCGAGAACAGCACGGCCCAGGAGTCGCCGATCCAGTCGTGGAAGCTGATCCGACCCTCCGTCGTCTCGGCCTCGAAGTCGGGTGCCGTGTCGCCAATCTGCAAAGCCATTCTGGGACCTCCTGGTATGGGGTGTTCTTTAGGTATAGCGGAGAGGGAGGGATTCGAACCCTCGAGAGAGCTTGCGCCCCCTACTCGCTTAGCAGGCGAGTGCCTTCAGCCACTCGGCCACCTCTCCGGGGGCCCGGCACACCGATTCTAGCCCCGCCATTGCGGGCCCAACGGCCGCCACTCGATACGCTCGCCCCGCGGTGAGCGCGACCGGCACCAGCCCCCCAATCGCGGCCCCCACAGCCGACCGGGAGGCGCTTCACGCGCGCTACGAGGCGATCTTCGACACGGTCGCCGCGCCGTTCGCGTTCGTCGATCTGGACGCGCTCGACGCCAACGCGCGCTTCATGCTCGCCCAGGCGGCCGGCAAGCCGATTCGGATCGCCTCGAAGTCCGTGCGCTCGGTGGGCGTCCTGCGTCGCATCTTGGCGCTCGACCCCGGCTTCCAGGGCGTCCTCTCCTTCACCCTGCCCGAGGCGCTGTTCCTCGCCCGGCAGGGCTTCGAGAACGTCGTCGTCGGCTACCCGACCGCCGACCGCGAGGCGCTCGCCGAGCTGGTCGAGCTGGCCGCCGCCGACCCGGCGAACGCTCCGGTGCCGATGGTCGACAGCCCCCCTCACCTCGACTTGATCGAGTCGGCGATCAGGGGCGGGCCGGCCGAGCTACGCGTCTGCCTGGACCTCGACGTGGGCTGGTGGCCGCTGGGCGGGAAGCTGGCGCGGATCGGCCCCAAGCGCTCGCCGGTGCGGACTCCGGAGCGGGCCCGCCAGACGGCGGCCGACATCGAGAAGCGGCCCGGCACGCGCCTGGTGGGGGTGATGGCCTACGAGGGACACATCGCCGGCGTCGGCGACAGGATCCCGGGCCGTCCCTTGCGCAGCGCCCTGATCCGCCGCATGCAGTCCGCCTCGGAGCGCGACATCCACCGCCGTCTGCCGCGCATGGTCGACGCGGTTCGCGAGCTGGCGTCGCTTGAGTTCGTGAACGGCGGCGGTACCGGCAGCCTGGCCCGAACCGCCGCGTCCGGCGTCGTCACCGAGCTCACCGCCGGCTCCGGCTTCTACGACCCGGTGCTGTTCGATTACTACCGCTCCCTGGCCCTGACGCCCGCCGCCTACTTCGTGCTGCCGATCGTCCGCCGCCCCGCCCCGGGCGTGGTCACGGCGCTCGGCGGCGGCTACATCGCCTCCGGCGTCGCCGCACAGGACCGCCTGCCGGAGCCCTACCTGCCACAGGGTCTCCAGCTCGACAAGCAGGAGGGGGCGGGCGAGGTGCAGACGCCGCTGCTCGGGATCGCCGCCAGGCGCCTGCGGGTCGGCGATCGCGTCTATATGCGCCACGCCAAGGCCGGCGAGCTGTGCGAGCGCTTCGGCTCGCTCTATCTGGTGGAGGGCGACCGGATCGTCGACCAGGTGCCGACCTACCGGGGCGACGGCAAGGCGTTCCTCTAGGGACGAATAGGGCCGAGCACCCGGTCGGTGTAGACGTTCGAGAAGCGGCCCTCCGGGTCGAGCCGGGCGCGAACCGCGCGGAAGTCGCGCCAGCGCGGGTAGAGCCGCTCCAGCGTCTCGGCGGTCTGGAAGTGGCGCTTGCCCCAGTGGGGGCGCCCGTCATAGTCGGACATGATCCCCTCGACGGCCCGGAAGTAGGCCTCCCAGGCCATACCCCGGTACTGGTGGACGGCGATGTAGGCGGTCCGCCGCTCGTGCGCCGGGCTGAGCAGCGCGTCGTCGGGCGCGACGAGCCGGAACTCAATCGGGAAGCCGACCGGGAGCTCGCGCTCGCTCACCAGGCTCAGCACCCGGCGCACCGCCTCCGGCCCGTGCTCGCGCGGGATCGCATACTCCATCTCCGTGAACCGCACCCGGCGCTCCGAGGCGAACATCCGGTAGCTGCGGTCGGTCCTCTCGCTGTGTGAGAACCGGCGGGCCGCGAAGCCGACAAGCCGCGGGATGGTCGAGGGGAAGCGGCGGCCGAACCTGGAGAGCAGGTCCAGGGCGTAGTTCTCGAGCACGATCTCGTTCAGGTAGTCGCTGACGCGCCCGCGAGGGCGCGGGGGGCGCTCGACGCGATTGCGCTCGATCGTCAGCGCCGTGTCGGTGTGGGGGAAGACGAAGAACTCGAAGTGGTCGTTGCGCGCCGCCAGCTCGTCGATGCCGGCCAGGGTCTCCTCCAGCGGGCGTGGCGCGTCGACGCGATGCAGGGTGAAGCCGGGGACGGCGCGCAGGGTGACCGAGTAGATGACCCCCAGCGCCCCCAGCCCCACTCGGGCTGCTCGATAGGCGTCCCGGTCGCTCTGCTCGGAGACCTCGAGCAGGCTGCCGTCGGCCAGCACCAGCTCGAGCGCCTCCACCTGGGCGGAGAGGTTTCGGAGCTCGGCGCCGGTGCCGTGCGTGGCGGTCGAGATTGCGCCGGCGAGGGTCTGGCGGTCGATGTCGCCGAGGTTCTCCATCGCCAGGCCCTGCTCCCAAAGTGCCGCGCTCAGGTCCCGCAGGGAGATCCCCGCCTCCACCTTGACCAGGCCGGAGTCGCGGTCCACGTCGAGCACGCGGTTCAGCGCCTCGATCCTGAGCATCGCTCCATCCGTGAGCGCGGCCTCGGTGAAGGAGTGACCCGAGCCGGCGGCGTGGACCGTGAGGCTGCGATCCCCGGCCCGTCTCACGGCCTGAACGAGTGCCTCGAGGGTCCGTGGCTGCTCGACCACCGCCGGCGAGCAGTGCTGATCGCCGGCCCAGTTTCGCCACTCGCTTGCCATCACCGCAAGCCTATGTCCAGGCGTGGGGCCGCGTGCGCGCCGGTTACGCTTGGCCAGAGCACAGACCTGGAGCGGTGGCAGAGTCCGGTTTATTGCAGCTGCCTTGAAAGCAGCCGGCCCGCGAGGGCCCGGGGGTTCAAATCCCTCCCGCTCCGCTAGGCGAGCTTCACGCTACCCGAGCTCCAACTCGTACTCGAGGAAGGTGTCGGCGTTAGCGCCGGCGCGGTCGTAGACCGCCTGGGCGCGGTGGTTGTCGGGGGCGGTGAGCCAGGTGACGACGGGCGCGCCATGCTGGCGGGCCCGGTCGGCGCAGGCGCGGATCAGGGCGTCGGCGGCTCCCCGGCCACGTGCCTCCGGGGCCACGAAGAGATCCTCCATGACGGCGATCCGTGAGGCGCGCAGGCTCGACCACTTCCAGCAGACGGTCGCGAATCCGATCGCGACGCCGTCGTCGTCGCGAGCTACCAGCAGCATCCCGTCCGCGTCCGGCGCGGAGATCAGCGCGCTGGCCATCGCGACCAGGCCGTCGTCGGAAGGCGAGGCGCGATAGAAGTCGCAGTAGCCTCGCATCATCGGGAGCAGCGCCCCCAGGTCGCCCTGGGTTGCGGAGTCGATATTCATCGCCCTAAGTATGCAACGAGATGGCCGCCGTTCGCCCCTCGCCGCCGGCTCAAGTCGGCTGCGGGAGGGGCCGATGGCAACTCAGATGGTGGATAGAGGCTCCGTCCGCGCCCGGCTCCGATCCACGCGAATACCGGCCGCCGCGGTCGTGGCGGCGGCCGTGCTGTCGCTGGCGCTGGCGCTGGCGGGCGACGCCGCGGGGCGGAGCTTCGTGCCGCGCCACAACCGGATCTTCCACGGCGTCTCCGACACCACCAACAACGAGGACTTCCGCCGCTTCAAGAAGCGGGTCGGAGCTCACCCGGCGGTGCTCGAGGACTTCTACCACTGGGACACGCCGCTGACCTCCGGGGCGCTCCAGCGCTGGCGCGAGACCCGGACCCGAGGCGTGCTGAGCCTCTCCACCGCTCCGGGCGGCCAGCCCGAGATCATCAGCACGCGCCAGATCGCAAAGGGGCGCGGCGACCACTACATCCTGCGGCTCAACCAAACGATCGCCGAGTCGGAGCAGGTCGTCTACCTCCGCCTGTTCCCGGAGATGAACGGCTCCTGGAACCCCTACTGCGCCTTCAACGCGAACGGCACCAGGAAGGACCGAAGCCACTCCACCAGCAGCTTCCGCAGGGCCTGGCGACGGATCGTCTTGATCATCCGCGGCGGCCCGCGAAGGACGATCAACCGGAAGCTGCGCCAGCGCCACATGCCGCGCATCCTGCGCGCGTCCTCGAACCACGCTCCAATCTATGAGCGCGAGCATGTGGACGGGCGCCTCCCGCGCCCGAAAGTCGCCTTCATGTGGTCGCCGCAGACGATCGGCTCGCCCCAGGTCTCCGGCAACCGAGCGGGGCGCTACTGGCCCGGTAAGCGCTTCGTCGACTGGGTCGGCGCCGACATCTATTCGGCCTACGCCTCGCCCGGGGTGTGGGCCGCGTTCAAGCGCTTTTACCGAAAGTGGCGCCGCTGGCCGTTCGTGGTCGGCGAATACTCGCCCTGGGACAACGACTACCGCGGCCGCTTCACCCGCAAGCTGTTCAAGTTCGCCCTGCGGCACGGTCGAACGCGGATGCTCATCTACTACCGCAGCGTCAACCCGGAGACCCCCTTTGACATCGACAACTTCCCTCGGGCAAAGCGGGTCCTGCGACGGATGCTCAACCGGCGCCGCTTCGCCCCATACGCGCCTGACCTGCGCCCGCACGGAAGCCACCGGCACCACCCGAACCGGCGCCACCGGCCTCGGCATCACCGGCGCTAGATCGGCTCGCCTGGAAACCGAATATCGAAACGCTCCACGAGCCCCGGGATGCTCTCCGGGTCCACCTCCAGCTCATAGCGAGCGGACAGCTCCATCAGGGACTGAAGCTCGGCCTGGGTAGAGCCACCGAGCTCGACCAGCTCATCGAAGTACTTCTCGAAGCCGGCAGGCGAGATGATCTCCAGAATCCGCGCGGGTTCGTCGCCGGCGTTCCAGAAGGTGTGCCACTGGTTGCGGGGCTTGAAGACCAGGTCACCGGGACCGGCCACGAGCTCCTCATCCCCCAGCAGCGCGCCCATGCGCCCCTTGAGGACGTAGCTGTACTCGTCCTCCCGTGTGTGCCGGTGCAGCGGGGCAGCCAGCGCCCGCGGAGACATCGGATGCTCGACCAGCGAGAAGCCACCGCCCGACTCATCGCCGTCGATCATGAACCTCACCCCGATGCTTCCCAGAAAGCCCGCCTTGCCATCGTCGGGTCCCACGACCTTAGCCATCGTTCGCTCCTCCTCGCCTCGATTTCAGCCGTTTCAGGAAACCCCGAGGCGGCGCCCTGAAGGCCCGCTGGACGTCGCCCTCCCAGGTGTACTCGATGCCCTTCTCCGTCATCGTCCGCATGCCGGCGGCGGCCTCGGGGAAGCGGTTTCGATCGACGACGTAAAGGCCCCGGACGATCCGGTCACGCTCGTCGCTGTACCAGGTCGGGATCAGGGTCACGTTCGCGTCGCTCAACCCGGCGTCAAGAGCGGCGCCGTATGCCGCCCAAACCTCGCCGCCGGCTTCCGCGGCCCGCTGCGCCTCCTCCGAGACGCGTGCGGCGATGTGTCCCGCAGCCCGCCAGCCGGAAACCAGGCGCCGCGCCGCCGAGCCCGGTCTCCCCGGATCCAGGTCGACGAAGAGGTCGGTGGGCGGCTCCTCGGGGGCGGCTGCTTCGGTTTCGTCCGGCTCCTCTCTAGCCAGAGCAACGGCTCGCTCTGCATCACGCCGGCCGGCCAAGCGTGCCTCGTCCGCGGTCATTCCTTCACGCTAACGCAGGCGCAGCCCGCAGTACCATCGCCGCAAGCCGCACCGATCGGAGCGTGAGCAAATCTGACCAAAAGCAGGACGCGCGGCGGGCACGTCAACTGCCGGTGCTCGTGGTGGTTGACGACGACCCGCCCGCGCTGGAGCGAATCACGGCGACGCTGACCGACCGCTACGGCAGCCACTACGCGATCACCCCTTTTAACTCGGCGTCGCGCGCGTTGGAGGCGGTGCGGGGATTCACCAAGCTGGGGATTGACGTGGCATTGGTGCTCGCCGATCAGACCCTGCCGCAAATGGACGGCCGCAACCTGCTTTACGAGGTCGGCGAAATCCAGCCCCTCGCCAAGCGGGCGCTGCTGATTCGCTGGGGCGACTGGGGCGATCCGGACATCGCCGCCGCAATCCACACGGACATGGCCCGGGACGACTTCGACTATTACGTCATGAAGCCGACCAGCGAGCCGGACGAACAGTTTCACCGCACGCACCGAGTTTCTCTGTGAATGGTCTCGCACCCATTCCGGGGACGCTCGCGAGATCACGGTCGTAGCCGAGCGTTGGTCGCAACGAGCTCACGACTTGCGCAACCTGCTGGCACGAAACGGCGTTCCCTACGTTTTTCACGACGCTGCATCGCCGGCGGGCCAGGAGCTGGTCAGCGAGCATGCGCCCGACTGCCGAGGTGCGCCGGTTGCGATCGTGCGCAATCCGATCCCGGGGCGGGAGGGCGTCCTGGTGGATCCTTCGAAGGCCGAGCTCGCCCGAGCCTTCGGCGTCGATACCGAGCTGGACGGAGATCGCGAATTCGACGCCGTCATCATCGGAGCCGGCCCGGCGGGGCTTACGACGGCCGTCTATGCATCGTCTGAGGGCCTTCGCACCCTCGTCGTCGAGCGCGAGGCGATCGGCGGCCAAGCGGGCTCCAGCGCGCTGATTCGAAACTACCTGGGCTTTTCACGGGGCGTCAGTGGCGCCGAACTGGCCCAGCGTGCTTATCAGCAAGCGTGGGTATTCGGGACGAAGTTCCTGCTCATGCGCGAGGGCACCGAACTCGCCTGTCCCGCCGGCTGTCTGACCTTGGATGTCCCCGACGTCGGTCCGATCGCCGCCCGCACGGTGGTCCTCGCCACCGGTATGTCCTATCGAAGGCTCGGAATCCCTTCACTCGAAGACCTGGTCGGCTCCGGCGTCTTTTACGGGGCATCCACCTCGGAGGGACGCGGGTTGACGGAGAAGGACGTGTACGTGGTCGGCGGCGGCAACTCGGCGGGCCAAACGGCGATGCACCTCTGCCGCTACGCCCGCCAGGTGACCCTGCTTGTACGCGGGCCTGACCTCTCGCAGACCATGTCGAGTTATCTGTGGGAGGCGATCGCGGCGACCACGAACATCGACGTCCGCCTGGGAACTGAGGTGGTGGACGGAGGAGGCACGAACCGCCTCACCCAGCTCACCTTGCGGGAGTGCGCGACGGGCGCAACCGAGGAGGTCGAAGCGGCAGGCCTTTTCATCATGATCGGCGCGCACCCCCACACCGACTGGCTGCCACCAGAGATCGAGCGCGACGAAGGGGGCTATCTGCTCACCGGACGGGATCTGGTTGAGGCCGGGAAAGGTGACGGCCGCCGGCAGCTCCAGCGAGAGCCGCTCGGATTCGAGACAAGCATGCCGCGGGTTTTCGCTGTCGGCGACGTTCGCGCCAACTCGATCAAGCGGGTTGCCTCAGCCGTCGGTGAAGGCTCGGTGCTGGTCGCCCAGCTTCACCAGCTGCTCGCGGACGAGCAGGCGGTAGTGGCGCGTTAGGCGTCGAAGCGGGGTCGGGCCGACGCCAGAACATCTTCGCGGCTGTAATGACCGACGACGTCGAACCAGCGCTTCGCGTGCAGACCGACCCGAAGATCGCACTCGGCCGTGACAATGCCCTCCTCACCGTAAAGCGGCCCGGCGATCACCTCACCCCGTTCGGGCTCGACGATCGCCGCGCCACCGTTGCCGAACAGATCCTTGCCCTCGGGTAGGGGTGCGGGAAAGTCGTCCGGGAAGGCGGAACGGGGTATGTACTGCGGGACCGAGACAACGAAGGCGCCGGACTCGATCGCGATATGACGCATCGAAGCCAGCCAGCCGTCGGAGTCGTCCCCCGTGGGAGCGATCCAAAGCTGCGGCCCGCCCTTGTAGACGGCGTAGCGAGCCAAGGGCATGCGGTTCTCCCAACAAATCAGTCCGCCCACTCGCCCGAACGGCGTCTCGGTCACGTCAAGATCGTCGCCGGGGCCGATCCCGTAGAACAGCTTCTCCTGGTGGGTGGGCATCAGCTTGCGGTGCTTGTGAAGCAGCCCCTCGGGACCGAGCAGGAGCAGCGCGTTGTAGATAGTCCCGGGCCGCCCAGACTCGCGCTCGTTCACGCCGATCGCACAGTGAACGTCGGCTTCGCGGCAGACGTCTACCAGGCCATCAACCAGCGGGCCCGGAACGTCGACCGAGCTTGCCCAGAGCCGTTCCCAAAGCTCGTCCCAACCGGAGAAGTCAGATGCTCCCCGCGCCCAGCTGTTGGAGGGGTACACCGACACGAACGCCTCGGGCAATACCGCGAGCTGGACCCCTTGCCCGGCGCATTCGCGCAGAAGGCCAGCCGCCTTTTGAATCGAGGCCTCCGCGTCCAGAATCGCGGGGGTCGCTTGCACAGCCGCGACTTTCACGCTCTCGAATGACGTCATGAGCGGAGCGCATCGAGCGCACGGTCCCTGTCGGGATCCATCGCGCCGTCCACGCGCAGGATGAGTCCCTCGCGGAAGGTGTACCGGACTACGCTCCACGCGTCCAGCCTGATGCCGCTTGCCGCCCCCTCGCCGTGGACCCGGGCGACGATCAGGACCTGATCCCGCCCTTCTTCGATGATCTCGTCGATCTCGGCGTCCCACTCCCGCCAGGCCTCGTTCCAGACCTCCATCGCCCGGCAGTGCCCCTCAGGGCCGTAGTAGACCTCGTCAAGGCCGACCGCCACGCGGTCTCCCTGCGTGATGTGCGTCTCCACCTCGGGGTGGTCGACGTTTGGGACGAGTTCGAAATCGCCGCGATTCCATGTCAGGAAGGCGATCCGCGCCGCTCGCTCAAGCATCGCCCTCCGCACCCGCGACCCCGGGGGCAGGCGCAGCACCGACCGCATCGTTCGCCGCGGGACGCTTGGCCAGCGAATCCCGGCGCGCTCCACGATCGTGCGCCGGCTTTTCACCTGATCATCAGCCATCCGCGACATCGCGTTGCTCAGTATCTCGCTCTGGCCGTCACCGGCGCTGTCTAGGGCGGCGACGAAACATCCATAAGGGTGCGCGGCGCAGTCTCATGCTCCCGACTTGGGAAGCGGCTGATCGATCCGTGGTAGCGCGGCGACCCGCGCGTCCCGCGAGACCCCGGCCACCTCGCCCGGCAGGTCGGTGATCTTGACCCCGCGCAGGAATCTCTCATCCCCTCCAAGAGGAACAAAGAAGTTGTCGTAGTGGGTCGGGACGACGAGCCTCGGATCGAGACGCGGCAGTATCCGCTCCCAGTAGCGGGGCGTGACGCTCCGGCCCGCAACCCCGGCGAGAAAGACGTCCACGGGCTCGTCGCGCAGCTGTTCGTCGTCGAGGTCGGCGCTGCCCTGGTGGTAGAGGCTGACCCCGGCGACCTCGATGCGGATGCCCCACACGGTCCCGCACTTGTAGGCGGTCGGCACCAGTCCGTGCAGGTGCTCGCAGGTGAGTTCGCCGTCCATCGGGACCTTGCGCCCGAAGAGCAGCTTGGAGTGGCGACTCGGGACGAAGCGGACCAAGAATGGACCGAGCTCGTAGGCCCGGTGTGGGACGACCTCAACGGCGAGCTCGGCGAGCCCGTGTAGGCGCATGAGATGCGCCAGCGACGCGGATCCGAAGGCCTTCGCCCCGACGCGGCGAGCGAGAGCCGGTGCGTCGATCGCGTGGTCGAAGTGCGTGTGGCCGACGAGCACCCCGGCCACCTCCCCCGGCGCCCCGAGGTAGCGGTCGATCAACGATTCGTCAGGCAGTGCCCTTCGCCGCAAGAGCAGCGCCCGAAGCGGCACCCGCGACACGTACGGATCGATGAACACCGATACGCCCTGATACGTGAGCCGATAGCCCGAGACGCCTAGCCACGCGACCTCAAGTCCCCGGGGCAGGTCGAGCGGGACGCGCTCAAGCTCGCGTAGCGCTTGAGCATCCGCTGTCGGCCTGGACGACACGCCCCGCACAACCTCCACGTTCTCCTGCGACACCGCCTACTCCCGCAGCCCGGCGGCTCGGATGGCGGAGGCTCGGTCGAAGTCGCCCTCGACCCGCACGACCCGCCCCTCGCGCAGTGTCCAGACCCAGGCCATCTGACCTTCCACCTCGATTCCGCTCCCTTGTCCTCGTCCTGTCGCCTGCATTACCGACACCACATGCGGATCGGCATCGATGACCTCCACCAACTCGATGGAGAACTGATCCCAAACCTCGGCGACGTCAGACACAAAGCGATCTATGCCGTCATAGCCGTCGTAGACGGCCGGGTTGAACTTTCGGCCGCGCAGATCCATTTGAACATCGGGGTCGAAAAGCTCCGGTCTCGTCTCCGGTTCCACTCGGCCTTCGTTCCAGAGATCGAGGATGCGCCGCACCATCTCCACGTTCTCCTGCGACATTGCCTACTCCTTGAGCCCGGCGGCTTCGAGGGCTTCGGCCTTCTCGAGATGGTCGGACCGGCGGACGATCCTCCCATTGCGGAGGGTCAAGACCTGCCAAAAACGCTGCTCCACGGTGGCTCTACTTCCCTTCCCGCGCCCCCACTGGTGGATGCGCGTGACAACCGACTCACCGGCATCAAGATATTCGTCCACCTCCTAGCCCCAGCCCTCGAATGCCCCCACCCAGGTACGGAAGAACTCGCGGACCCCATCGGGGCCGTGGTAAGTGCCGCCTTCCGGACGAGTCGCCCCGGACTCACGCCACTCGACCTCATCGTCGAGGAGATCGAAGAAAGCCTCAGGATCGTCGTGAGCCTGATCGTGCATCCGCCTGACGATCTCCACGTTCTCCTGCGACATCGCCTACTCCCGCCGCGCCGCCGCTTCGAGTGCCTCCGAGCTATCGGTGAAATCCTGCTGCCAAATCACGAGGCCTCGCCGGAATCTCAAAACCTGAAACAGCGTCTCCTCTATGGGAACGCCGCTCGCCGACCCATGTCCGTTGTAGCGAGCAGTGACAAGAATCCTGTCGCCCAAGTCGAGGACCTCAGCAGGCTCAGCGTGGAAGTCATCGAACGCATCGAGCATCTTTCGCCAGACCTGTTGGTAGCCGTCCCGGCCATAAGCCACGGGGTCCCAGTCGAGGGGCATCAGGTCCTTGGCGGGCCGGTGTTCGACGGCGGAATCGACTCCGACTACGAGGAGGGCGAAGTCACGACGATTGGCGGCCGCGGCTGCCCGACTCACGAGTCGTGCGAGCATCACCCGCCGAAGCCGAGACCGCAACGGCAACCTCATCCATGCGTTGGCGAACCGCCGGTAAAGGGCGGGATAGCGGACGAAAAGGCGCTCCTCCAGGATCCGGCGATGGCTCGCTTCACTGAGAGGAGGGAGCTTGTTCCGTACCCCGTGCAAGACGACGTTCTCCTGCGACATCGCCTACTCCCGCAGCCCGGCGGCGGCGAGGGCTTCGGCCTTGCTCTGAAAGGCGTGCCACCAAACGATCCGCTTGTCGCGGACGCGAAAGAGCCCCCAGTAGGTGCGCTCAAACGCCGCTTCGCTCGCAGCGCCATGTCCGCGAAGGCACCCGCGCACGAAGATCAGATCCCCCAGATCCCGAATCTCATACAGCTCAACCTTGAAGTCGGGCAGCGTCTCAAATGCCTCGTCCCACCAACGACGGACATCCTCATGGCCGCGGTAAGGCCCGAGGCCCTCGATCGCCCGCTCGTACGGCGTGAACTCCTCCTCGGGGTGGTGGAGCGCGAGATACCCGTCGAGGTCGCGCTGGTTGAAGGTGTCGTGTCCTGCCCGCACGATCTCGACGTTCTCCTGCGACATCGCCTACTCCGTGAGCCCGGCCGCTTCGAGGGCCTGTTCGATAGGGCGATCGAAATACTGCAGGCGAACGATCATGCCGTCGCGGAAGGTCACGAGTTGTGTGACGTTTTGGTCGATCACGAGTCCGCTGGCGCGGCCGCGAGCACGACGTGACGATCGCCAAGGTCGACCAACAGCTCCGGATCGATCCGGTAGTCGAGCCAGACCTCATCGATCATCGAGAGAAAGCGTCGCACCCCATCGCGGCCGCGATAGACGGTCGTCTCAGGGAACGCGTCGGCGGTATGCATGGCGATCTCAGAATCAAAAGGGATCAGAACCACGTTGTAGTCGCGGCGGGCGAAGGCGGCGTATCCGTCGACGTTCTCCCGCGACATCGGTTGCAAGTATCTCGCTCTGGCCGTCACAGGCACTGCTCAGAGCGGCGACGAGATTCGCGAGCCGCGAGGGTCCGCGCCACGGCTGCTCAAGCGATCGCGCCAAGCTCTCGCAGCCGCGCCCGTCCTTCGGCGAGGCATCGGTTCACCTTGGTGTACGTCCAGCCGCAGAGCTGGCGGATCTCGGCGTAGGAGTAGCCCTGAGCCTGGAGGAGAAGCGCCAGGCGCTCCTGCGGCTTCAGCTCCAAGAGGAGGCGAATGTCATCGGCGGCCTGCTCGCGGCGCTCGAGCAGCTCCTGTGGGCCCGGTTCGTCGCAGACGAGCCGGTCGAGCGGGTCACCGTGACCGTCGTCACGCGGGCCTAGCAGCCGTTCGCGCGCCCGCCGCAGTGCCAGCGCCTCGCGGCGGGTGACCACCTGCATCCAGGCGGCCAGATGCCCAAGTTCGGCCGGCGGGGACTTGGTGAGCAGGATCTCGACCGCGCGCTGGTAGGCGTCCTCGGCGTCGTGGGCGCAGAGCGAGTAGCGGCGGGCGGTGCGCCGCAGGGCCGCCTCCGAGGAGGCGAGTTGGGCCAGCGCATCGCGCCGAGAGGTGCTCGAGGGCTCCGCTGGATCGGCCCGCATCTCCACATAAAGCTCGGCGCCACCTCCCCATGCCCCCGGTCAGCGGAGCCCTGACCCGCGAGCGGTCGTGCAGGTCCCGCCCAACCGTCCAGATGCAGCCCACGCGGCGCTATGCTCAGCCGCGCCCATGAGCACCTGCATCGTCACCGGCGGAGCCGGTTTTCTCGGCTCGCATTTGTGCGACCACCTGCTGGCCAAGGACCACCGGGTGATCTGCCTCGACAACCTGGACACCGGTTCGCTCCAGAACATCGAGCACATCGACAATCCGAAGTTCACCTTCCTGAACCAGGACCTGACCGAGCCGTTCTTCATCGACGACGACGTGGACTTCGTCTATCACCTGGCGTCGCCCGCGAGCCCGATCGACTACGCGCGCCTACCGCTGCACACGCTCAAGGTCGGCTCCTACGGGACCCACCACATGCTGGGGCTGGCGAAGTTCAAGCGGGCGCGATTCCTGCTCGCCTCGACTTCCGAGGTCTACGGCGACCCCGAGGTGCATCCCCAGCCCGAGGACTATTGGGGCAACGTCAACCCGATCGGCCCGCGCGGCGTCTACGACGAGGCGAAGCGCTACGCCGAGGCGCTGACCATGGCCTACCACCGCCAGCAGGGCGTCGATAGCTGCATCGCCCGGCTTTTCAATACCTTCGGCGCGAAAATGAGACCTCACGACGGAAGGGCGATTCCGACCTTCCTGCGCCAGGCGCTCCAGGACAAGCCGGTCACCGTGTTCGGCGACGGCAGCCAGACCCGGAGCTTCTGCTACGTGGACGACATGATCCGCGGTTTCGTGCTGCTCGCCGAGTCGGAGGTGCACCTGCCGGTGAACCTGGGCAATCCCAACGAGATGAGCCTCCTCAAGCTCGCCGAGGCCGTGATCGAGGTTGCCGAGTCACGCTCGGAGATCGTCTTCGAGGCGCTTCCGGTGGACGACCCCCAGGTCCGGCAGCCCGACATCACGCGCGCAAAGCAGCTCCTCGACTGGGCGCCGGAGGTCGAGCTCCGCGACGGGCTGCGGCGCACGATCGAGCAGGCGGGCGTCGAGCGGCTCGTCGGCGCCACCGATTGAGCGCCGGCCGGGCGTCACGAACCGGCCGCTTGCGAATCGCCCATCTGACGGCGACCTTCCCTCCCTACCCCGGCGGCGCCGGCAACACCTGCCACCGGTTCGCCCGGGGCCAGGCCGAGCGCGGCCACGAGGTCGAGGTGTTCACCGCGCCGGCGGCCGGCGAGCCGCCGGACCCGGGAGGAGCGGTCGTGCACCGAATCGAGCCTCTGCTCGCGTTCGGCAACGCGCCGCTGATCCCCAGCCTGGCGCGGATCGAGGGCTTCGACCTCCTCCACCTCCACTATCCGTTCATCTTCGGCTCCGAGCTGACCCTGCTCGGGCGCCTCGCCCGGCGTCGCCGGCGCCAGGCCCTGCTGGTCCACTACAAGAACCGCCTGATCGGAAGGGGCCCGCGGGGGATGCTGTTCGAGGGCTACGAGCGCACCGTGGCGCCCCTGCTAGTCCGCGCCGCGGACCGGGTCTGCGTGCTCTCGCCCGACCACGCGGGCTCGGTCCCGTACCTGCGCCGAACCGGCGAGCGCCATCCCGGGAAGCTGGTGGAGATGCCGAACGGCGTCGACACGGAGCTCTTCGCGCCGGGCGGGGATGGAGCGGAGCTGCGTCGCTCCCTCGGCATCCCGGAGGACGCGCCTGTGGCGGTTTTCGTCGCCACGCTCGACCGAGCCCACCGCTTCAAGCGGCTCGACCTGGCGATCGAGGCGCTCGCGCGAGTCGCGGGGGCAAGCGGGCCCTCGGCCGGCGACGGCCCTACCCCCCTTCACCTGATCGTCGCAGGGGGAGGCGAGCTGCTGGACACGCACCGCGACCGGGCGCGGGCTGCCGGGGTGGGCGACCGCGTCCACTTCCTCGGCCCGGTGGCGCACGCGGAGCTTCCCGGCACGCTCCGGGGCGCCGACCTTCTCCTGCTCACCACCGAGCCGCCCGAGTCGTTCGGGATCGTCCTGATCGAGGCGATGGCCTGCGGGCTGCCGACGATCGCCACCGAGTATCCGGGCGTGCGGGCGGTGATCGACGACGGGGAGACCGGGCTGGTGGTCGAGCCCGGAGATCCTGAGGCCGTGGCGGCCGCGGTCCGGCGGTTGATCGAAGCGGGCCCGGCCGGGCGCGAGCGGATGGGCGCTGCCGGCCGCCACAAGGCCGAGCGGCTGTGGGGGTGGCCGCGCCTTCTGGACCGGATGGACGATGTCTATGCGGAGGCGATCGCCGCGCGCCGGCTGAAGCTCGGATGAACCTGCTCCTGGTGGCCTACTTCTACCCCCCGTGCCGCGACACCGGCGCGCACCGCCCCGCGGCGATGGCGAAGTGGCTGCGACGGCTGGGACACCGCGTCACCGTCCTGACCACCTCGGCTTACGGCACCGGCGGTGCCGCCGCCGAGGAGGAGGTGGTGCGCACACCCGACCTCCAGCGCCTGCGCGCGCGCCTGCACGGCCACGATCGCGTCGACGCCCTGTTCGACTCCGACACCTACTCGGGGAGACCGCATCCGCTCGGCAAGCTGCTCGTTCCCGAGCCGCTGGTCGCCGCCTGGGCACCGTTCGCGCGCTCGCGCGCGCTGCGGCTCAACCGCCACGAGCGGTTCGACTGCGTGATCACGAGCTCGCCGCCGGAGTCGGCGCACGCCGTCGGCCGGGCGCTTGCGCGACGAGGCGTCGCCTGGATCGCCGACCTGCGTGACGCCTGGACCTTCGAGCCCATCCGGCCGCCCTTCCCCACCGCCGTCCAGCGTCACCTCGACGAGCGCCTGGAGAGGCGCTGGCTGGGCTCGGCCGACGCGGTGGTCTGCGTCAGCCGTCCGGTTGCCGAGGACCTGCGCCGGCGCCTCGGGATCGAGCCGTCACTGGTCCCCAACGGCTGGGACCCGGACCTGGTCGACAAGGAACCGGGCGGCGATGCCGGGGGCATCCTGGACCCGGAGCGCGTCTCGCTCGTGTACACGGGCCGCTTCGGCAGCTACGGGCGCGACCCCGGGCCCCTGGTCCGAGCCCTGGGCGAGCTCGCCCGCGCCGACCCAGAGCTGGCCTCCCGGCTCGAGCTGGTTGTGGCGGGGCCCTTGACCGAGGCAGAGGCCGACCTGATGCGAACCGACGTTTCGCCGGCACGCATCCTGGTCGCCGGTAGCCTGCCCCGCGAGCAGGCCCTTGCCCTGCAGCGTGCCGCGGACGCGCTCCTGCTGCTCGCCTCGCCCCAGCGCAGCCAGCTACTCAACTTCAAGCTGTTCGAGTACCTGGCGAGCGGGCGGCCGATCCTTGCCCTGGCCGCGGGAACCGAGGCGGGCAGAGTGGTCGAGGAGGCCGGCGCCGCCGCGGTCCCCGCCGACGACGTGGCGGCGATCGGGGGGGCGCTGCGGCGCCTCGCCGCGGGCCAGCTCCCGGCGCCCAAGCCGGGCGCGAGCGCCGCCTACTCCTACCCGGCCGTCGCCGAGCGCATGGCGGCGGTCGCGGAGGGGGCCGTGGCGTCCGCCCTCGCCCGCCGCCCATAAGCCGCGCCGATCGTCGAGTTGCGTTTGTCTATGCGGCGCAATTCGCCCGGCGCCGGACCTGGGACCTATCCTTGAGTGCGATGGCGACTCGCCCGACGCAGAAGCCTGCGGCCGGCAAGCCGGATGGCAAGCCCACCGTGGAGGGGCCGCTCGGCCAGCAGGCCGAGGAGGCCCGCGAGGACCTGGACCGCTATATCGCGCCCCTCGTCGGCCCCGAGGACGAGCGCCGGTTCACCGACTCGGGGATCGAGGTGAAGCGCGTCTACGACGCGGACGACGTCGGCCCGGGGCTCGAGGAGCGGCTGGGGGCGCCCGGCGAGTACCCGTTCACGCGCGGCATCCACCCCGGGATGTACCGCGACCGGCTGTGGACGATGCGCCAGTACGCCGGCTACGCGACCGCCGAGGAGACCAATCGCCGCTACCGCTACCTGATCGAGCACGGCTCGACCGGGCTGTCGATGGCCTTCGACCTGCCGACCCAGCTCGGCCGCGACTCCGACGAGCCCCTCTGCCTGGGCGAGGTGGGCCGCACCGGGGTTGCGATCGACACGATCGAGGACATGCGTATCTGCTTCGACCAGATCCCCCTAGACGAGGTCTCCACCTCGATGACGATCAACGCGCCGGCGGCGATCCTGCTGCTGCTCTACGAGCTCG
>JBBPIK010000030.1:0-31047 GCA_038040415.1 Actinomycetota bacterium | reverse complement strand
AGCTGATCCACACCTACTCGCTGATCCACGACGACCTGCCGGCGATGGACGACGATGAGCTGCGGCGCGGCCGACCAACCTCGCACGTCGTCTTCGGCGAGAACGTCGCCATCCTCGCCGGCGACGGGCTGTTCGCGGAGGCGCTGCGCCTGCTCGCCGAGCACCAGGGCGGCGAGCCGGCCTTGGTGCTGGCGGCGCTTCGCGAGCTCCTTGGGGCGATCGGCGTCGACGGAATGGTCGGCGGGCAGTACGTGGACGTGACCACGTCGATACCAGCCTCATCGCCGTCTGCGCGGCAGGCGGCGGGCTCCGAGGCGGCCACCGAGCTACGGGGCCTGCATGCGCTGAAGACCGGCCGTCTGATTGCCGCCAGCGTCGGCGTCGTGCTGGTCCTGGCCGGCCCGAGGGAACCTGACACAATTCCGTATCGCCGCTTCGCCGAGGAGCTGGGCGTCCTGTTCCAGATAGTCGACGACATCCTCGACGTGACCGGAAGCGACGAGGAGCTCGGAAAGCCGCATGGCAGCGACGAGCGACATGGCAAGCTCACCTACGTCAGCCTGTTTGGGCTCGAGCACGCCCGCGAGCTGGCGGCCGAGTCGCATCGAAAGGCGCACGAGGCCCTCTCGGCGGTGGGCGACGACCCCCGGGACCTGAGCCGGATCACGGACTTCATCTACACCCGACACGGATGAGCGACGAGCAACCAGCCGGCAACGAAGCGCAACCAAGGCTGCTGGACCGGGTCAACGGCCCAGGGGACCTCAAGGGCCTCAACGACGGCGAGCTCCAGGCCCTTGCCCAGGAGGTGCGCGAGCTGATCATCGACGTGATCGGCGAGATCGGCGGCCACTTCGGCGCCAACCTGGGCGCCTGTGAGCTAGCCGTCGCGCTCCACAGCCTGCTCGACTCCCCCCGCGACAAGATCATCTGGGACGTCGGCCACCAGGCCTATCCGCACAAGGTGCTGACGGGCCGGCGCGATCGGCTCGACACGATCCGCGCCTACGGCGGGCTGGCGCCGTTCTGCTCGGTGTTCGAGTCCGAGCACGACATCATGGGCGCGGGACACGCATCGACCTCGATCGGCTATGCCGTTGGGCTCAAGGAGGCGATGCGCAAGGGGATCGGCACCGAGGGCCAGGTGATCGCCGTGATCGGGGACGGTGCATTGACCGGCGGCGTCGCCTACGAGGCGCTCCACAACGCCGGCGGGCTCGAGACCCCGATCGTGATCGTCCTGAACGACAACGGGATGTCGATCTCGCCGAACGTGGGCGCCCTCGCCCGCTACTTCCAGCGCTTCCGGCTCAACCCGACGCTCTACCACGCTCGCGAGGGGGTCGAGGAGCGCCTCACCCGGCTGCCGCTCGGCCTGGGGGAGACGATCGAGCGGCTGGGCCCGGAGATCAAGGCGGCAATCAAGGCCTACGCGGCGCCCGGGCTCCTGTTCGAGGAGCTCGACCTCGCCTACGTCGGGGTGATCGACGGCCACGACGTGGGAGCGCTGCGCCGGGCGATCGGCGACGCCCTGGGCGCCCAGCGGCCGGTCGTCGTCCACATTCACACGGTCAAGGGCAAGGGCTTCGCCGCAGCGGAGGAAGGCGGCCTCGAGGGAATGGAGAAATGGCACGCGGCGAAGCCGAAATCGATCGTCAACAGAGTGCCGGCCGCGTCGAAGCCTGCCCCCGTCAAGGAGACGGATTCGCCGGAGGCGTTCGAGAAGCTCGAGAAGCCGGCGCCCTCCTCGCCACCGCAGTACACGGCCGTGTTCGCGGACGCCCTGGTGTCCGAGGCGAGGCGTGATCGCCGGGTGATCGGGATCACGGCGGCGATGGCGGGGGGGACCGGGCTCGACAAGCTCTGCAAGGAGCTGCCGGAGCAGTACTACGACGTCGGGATTGCCGAGCAGGGTGCTGTGCTGTTCGCCGCCGGCCTCTCGCTCCAAGGGGCGAAGCCGGTGTGCGCGATCTACTCGACCTTCCTCCAGCGCGGCTTCGACCAGATCGTCCACGACGTCTGCCTCCAGGAGCTCAACGTCGTCTTCGCCATGGACCGCGCGGGCCTTGTAGGCGATGACGGCCCCACTCATCACGGCGCCTTCGACATTTCCTACTTCCGCCCGCTTCCCAACGTGGTCCTGATGGCCCCCCGGGACGAGGCGATGCTGGTCCACATGCTGCGCACCGCGCTTGTCCACGAAAACGGCCCGATCGCCTTCCGCTATCCCCGTGGCGCCGCCGAGGGCGCGTCCCTGCCCGAACGGCCGCAGGAGGTCCCGATCGGCACGGGCGAGCTGCTTGCCGAGGGCGAGCGGGTGGCGCTGCTCGGCTACGGCTACGGCGTCCAGGTGGCGCTGCGCGCCGCCGGCATCCTCGGCGAGCACGATCACCGGGTCACGGTGGCGGACGGCCGCTTTGCGAAGCCGCTCGACGCCGAGCTGGTCCAGCGCCTGGCCCGCGAGCACGAGCTGGTGGTGACGATCGAGGAGAACGTGCTTCCCGGCGGCTTCGGGGCCGCGGTGCTGGAGCACCTCGAGGACGCGTACGTTTCGCCGCAGTCCCGAGCGCGGGTGATGCGCATCGGCCTGCCGGATCGCTACGTCACCCACGGCAAGCCGGCGCTGCTGCGCGAGGAGGTCGGCTTCACCGGTGAAGCGGTCGCCGAGCGGGTGCTGGCTGCGCTTCGCGCTCCGCACGCCGTGTCCGGCTAGCCGAGCCGTTCGGCGAGCCAGCGCGCGTCGCGCGGGGCGAAGGCCTCCCAGTCGTTGTTGAAGTAGAGGAAGACTTCGAGCTCGGAGCGCCAGGAGGCGATCCGGCGCCTCCACCTCTCCAGCTCGCGCTCGGAGTAGTTGCCGCGCCGGCCGCGCTGCCCGTAGTGGAAGCGAACGTAGGTCCAGCTCGCGGTGATCTCATGGGTCTGGAACGGGCGCTCGGGATGATCGCCGATCACCAGCGCGGCGCGATGGCGGCGGAGCAGGGCATAGACCTCCTCGGTGAACCAGCTCGGGTGGCGGAACTCGAAGCAGTGGCGACCCTTCGGCAGCCCCTCGAGCGTCTCCGCGAGGCGATCGTCGTCGCGCTGGAAGTTCTCCGGAAGCTGCCATAGCACCGGGCCGAGCTTGCGTGCCTCATCCAGCGGCTCGAGCGGGTCCAGGAATCGCTTCGCACCGGCGCCGACCGCCTTCAGGCGCTTGACGTGGGTCAGATACCGGCTTGCCTTGACGGAGAAGACGAAGCGCCGCGGCGTTTGCTCGGCCCACGCCTTGACCGCGTTCTCGGAGGGCAGCCGGTAGAAGGTCGCGTTGACCTCGACTGTGTCGAAGAGCTCCGAGTAGCGCTCCAGCCAGCGCCGGGCCGGCAGGCCCTCCGGGTAGATGACCCCGCGCCAGTCGCGGTAGTTCCAGCCCGAGCAGCCGATGTGGACCGGCTTGCTCAGGCCGGGACGTGCTCCGGGGGAACTCGCCGGCGCGCCGGCTCGTGACGGGCGCCGGTGGGGGCGGAGCTGGAGCCCTCGGTGAGCGGCCGGCTGCAGAGGAGCTGGTAGACGGCGTTCTGCCCGGTCTCGAACGAGTTGCGGGCGGCCCGCAGATAGAGGCGCCAGACGCGCAGGCGTTCTGAGCCCGCCAGTCGCTCGGCTTGATCGAGGTGCTGCTCGAAGCGGGTCGCCCAGTGGCGCAGCGTCTCGGCGTAGTCGGTGTGGAGGTTCTCGACGTTGAGCGCCTCGAAGCCGGCACGCTCGAAGGCCAGCATCATGCGCGACAGGTTGAGCAGCTCGCCGTCGGGGAACACGTAGCGGTTGGAGACCTCGCCGCCGATCTGGGCGCCGCCCTCCTGTGGGGGGACCGCGACGATGCCGTGGTTGAGCACTCGGCCGCCGGGCTCCAGCACCTGGGCGATTTGGCGCGCGTACTCGTCGATCTGCGCCTCGCCCACGTGCTCGACCATGCCGATGCTGGCGATCGCGTCGAAACGCTCCTCACGCAGGTCGCGGTAGTCCATCACCCTGAACTCGACCTGGCCGTCGACGCCCGCCTCGCGCGCCAGCCGCATCGCCAGCTCCGCCTGCGGCTCCGAGAGCGTGATCCCCCAGACCGAGGCGCCGTGCTCGCGCGCGGCGTGGATTGCCAGGCTTCCCCAGCCGCAGCCGATGTCGAGCATGCGCTGGCCGGGCTTCAGCTCGAGCTTGCGGCAGATCAGCTCGAGCTTGGCGCGCTGGGCGTCTTCCAGGGTCTGGGTTCCGGGCTCGAACAGCGCGCAGCTGTAGGTCATCGTCTCGTCCAGGAACAGCGCGAAGAACTCGTTCGAGACGTCGTAGTGATGGCGGACGGCCTGCGCGTCGCGCCGCTTCGTGTGCCGGCGCCCGCGCGGGCGCAGCTCGGCGGCGGGGGGTTGGGGGCGGCGATTGAGGCCCGCGGCCCGCAGCGCCGCGGCTCCGAACCGCAGCCGCTGCGGCAAGCTGAGCGGAGGCCTGTGCCAGCGGCCGAGCAGGGCGATCGCCCCATCCAGGTCGTCGACGTCGATCTCCCCGCCCACGTAGGCCCGACCGAGCCCCAGCTCCCCCGGCGCGCGCAGAAGGTGGCCGATGGCCCGCGGCGAGCGGACGGTCAGGGTCGGGCCGCGGCGGGTCGACGGCACGCTGGACCCGTCCCAGAGCTTGATCGTGAAGGGACGGTCGGGAAGCGCGCGCTGGATGATGCGACGCAGTCCGTCCGTGCGTGATCCCGGCACAGACGCGAGCCTAGCTCAAACGTGCTCCCTGTAGCCACAAAGCAGAACACCCCGCCGGGGCGGGGTGTTCTGGGGTACAGGGAGGAGAGATATGTGTTCTGTTTTTGGGGGGTAGGCCGGTCGCCTAGGCGCCTGCGGGGACGCTGAACCGCGTTGATGCGGTCAGCGCCACCAATGCGACGCCAACGCCGACCAAAAAGATTCCTTGGGCCCACTCGCCGGTGGCGATCCCGATCGCCAGCCCGGAGAGCGCGGCAACCGCCGCCAGCACGTAGTCGAATCCCGCGTGGGCCGAGAGCGGGACCGTTCGCCCTGGACCCGCCGTCTGAACGGCGAGGCCGAGGAGAAGCGCTCCGATCACGAAGGCAACTACTGTGGCCGCCTCGCCGAATCCGAGCAGCAACGGAGCGGCGATCACGGCGGGCGCGGCCGCCATCTCGGTCGCGGCATGCGCCGACAGGGGTATTGCTCGTGAGACTGCCATTGCGCATTTCAAGATACGAACATACGTGCGATCCGTGTGTGATCGCGGTCACACAATCGAAATCCCGCCCGATCGGGGTGCCGCCATGTACCGTTGCGCCATGGAGCGGCGCAGGATCGACACCCTGCTGGCCGAGCGCGGACTGGCCGGATCGCGCACCAGCGCGGCGGCCTCGGTGCGCGCCGGAAGGGTGCGGATCGGGAATGGCGGCAGGCGGGCCGCCAAGCCCGGCCAGCTCGTGCCGGCCGACACGGAGCTCGAGGTCGAGACGCATCCTCGCTTCGTCTCCCGCGGCGGCCTCAAGCTTCAACACGCCCTCGACGCCCTCGGGATCGAGGTGGAGGGCCGCTCTTGCCTCGACGTCGGCGCTTCGACGGGCGGCTTCACCGACTGCCTGCTTCAGCACGGTGCCGCGCGGGTGATCGCCCTCGACGTCGGCTACGGCCAGCTTGACTGGGGCCTTCGCAACGACCCCCGGGTCCAAGCGAGCGATCGAAAGAACGCGCGGGAGTTGTCGCCCGCCGACCTTCCGTACGAGCCCGACTTGGCGACGATCGACGTTTCCTTCATCTCGCTGGCCAAGGTGCTTCCCGCGGTCGCCGGCTGCGTGGCGCCCGGCGGGGAGGTCCTCGCCCTGGTCAAGCCCCAGTTCGAGCTCGGGCGGGGTCGGGTGAAAGGGGGCGTGGTGCGCTCGGCGGACGACCGGCGCGAGGCGCTTCTGTCCGTCGCCGAGGCCGCCCAGGCGATGGGCCTCGCGGTCAGGGGCTTTGCCTCGTCCGGGCTCGCGGGGCCGAAGGGCAACCGCGAGAGCTTCATCTGGTGTGGTCTCGAGGGCTCCGGCGTCGAGGATCTGGAAGCCGCGGCTCGGGAGGTCGAGCCATGAGCGCACGCGCGGAGCCCGCCGCCGCGGTGCGTACGGCGGTCGTCCTCACCCACACTCATCCTGAGCAGACCTCGGCCGCCCTGCGCGAGGCGGTCGCTGCCGCCGAGCGCGCCTCCTGTGCCCTCGCGGTGACCGCGGACGAGCTCTCCAAGCACGGCGAGGCCGTGGGCGGGATCGAGGTCCGCGAGGACCTTCCCGAGCGCCCCGACCTGTGCCTGGTGCTCGGCGGGGACGGCACCATACTCAGCGCGCTCCGCCGCTATGCGAACAGCGGCGTGCCGGTGTTCGGGATCAACTTCGGCACCGTCGGCTTCCTGGCCGCGGTCGAGCGCGATCAGCTCGCCGATGGCCTGTCGCGCGCATTCGGCGGCGACTTCGACGTCCTGGACCTCCCTGGATTGAGAGCGCAGATCGACGTCCCGAGGCCGATCGCCCTCAACGACGTCTCGTTCATCCGACGCCCTCAGGGCCGGGTCGCCGAGCTGTCCTACCGACTCGGGGGACAGGAGGTCGGCCACGTGCGCTGCGACGGCTTGGTCGCTGCCACTCCCGCGGGCTCCACGGGCTACAACCTCGCCAATCAGGGCCCGATCCTCGCCTGGGGCGTCGAGGGCTACGTGGTCAGCTTCATCGCCCCGCACACGTTGACGGCCAGGGCCCTCGTGGTGGCGCCGGACGATGTCCTCCAGGTGGGCAACGCCGCAGGTCGGGAGGCGGTGGACGTGGTCCTGGACGGGGAGTACGTCGGCGAGCTCCGGAGCGGGGAGGAGATCGAGGTCGGCTTCCGCCGCGGGGTCGGGCGGCTGGCGCAGCTCCCCGGGTCCAACTTCTACCGCCGCATCGGCGACAAGTTCGGCCGCATCGCTCACTGAGCAGCCGCGAATCCGTCCCTGGCCGCTGCTAGTAAGGGTTCGGTGCTGCACGAGCTGCGGATTGAGAACCTGCTGCTGATCGAGCGGGCCGAGCTTCGCTTCGCGGGCGGGCTGAACGCGATCACCGGCGAGACCGGGGCCGGGAAGACGATCCTCGCCCACTCGCTCGACCTGCTGATGGGCGGAAAGGCGCGTTCCCAGATCGTCCGTCCCGGAGCCGATGAGGCCTACGTGGAGGGTGCCTTCGCATGTCCCGAGGAGCTGCTCGCCGATCCCGAGCTGGCCGAGCTCCGCGAGCGCCTTCCCGCCGACACCGGCGAGATCGTCCTCGGACGCCGGATCGCGGCCTCGGGGCGAACCAGTGCCTTCGTCCAGGGGCGCTCCGCGTCGGCGGGCGATCTGCGGGCGCTCGGCTCTCGCTTGCTCGCTTTCTACGGACAGCACGAGCACCGCCGGCTGGTGCTGTCATCGGCCCAGCTCGACATCCTCGACGGCTTCGCGGGCCCCAAGCAGCTCGAGCGCCGCGGCCGTTACCGCGACGCCCACGCCGAGGTCGTGGCGTTGTCGCGTGAGCTGGCCGAGCTGGCCGAGCGCGAGGGGGCGAGGGAACGGGACCTCGACCTCCTGCGCTTCGAGCTGGCGGAGATCGAGGCGGCGGCCCCCGACCCGAACGAGGAGCGCGAGCTGGAAGTGGAGCGCGATCGCCTGCGCCACGCCGAGGGCTTGCGGGCGGCCGCATCGGGTGCGCTGGCGGCGATCGCCGGGGCCGACGACGACCTGGGCGGCGCGCGCGGCCTTCTTGGAGGGTCCGAGCGCGAGCTGGCGGCGGTGGACGGTGTCGACGCCTCGCTCGACGCGATCGCCGAGCGGGTCCGGGCGGTCTCCGTCGAGCTCGACGACGCGGCCAGTGCCCTTCGCTCCTACGCGGAGGGAATCGAGGCCGAGCCCGGTCGCCTCGAGCTGGTCGAAGAGCGTCTGCACGCGGTCGATCGCCTGAAGCGAAAGCATGGAGGCTCGATCGAGGCGGTGCTCTCCCACGGGGAGCGATGCCGGGCCGAGATCGACCGGCTCGAGAACGCCGCGCAGCTCACCGGCGAGCTCGAGCGCCGACTGGACGAGACAAGCAGGCGCCGCGCGCGACTTGCCGGAGAGCTCGGCGAGGCGAGGGCAAGAGCCTCCCGCGGGCTCACCAAGCGGGTCGCCGCCGAGCTCGCCGAGCTGGGCATGAAGGGGGCATCGCTGGAGGCATCGCTCCATCCCCACCCAGACGGCTTCGGACCGAAAGGCTCGGAGACGGTCGAGCTGAGCGTGGCCACCAACCCTGGAATCCCGGCCTCACCGCTCCGCGACGCCGCCTCGGGCGGCGAGCTGTCGCGAGTCATGCTCGCGCTCACCGGCCTCGGCCACGGGGCCGGTGCCGGGACCCTGGTCTTCGATGAGATCGACGCCGGAATCGGCGGCGCCGCGGCGCGCGCGGCGGGCGAGAGGCTGCGGCGGCTGGGCGCCGAGCGCCAGGTGATCTGCATCACCCACCTGCCTCAGGTCGCCTCGTTTGCGGGGGCGCACTTTCGGATCGAGAAGCGAGCTCACGCCGGCCAGGCGCGGGCGACCGTCGATCGGGTGGATGGCGACGAGCTGGTCGCCGAGATCGTCCGCATGCTCGGCGCCAAACGAGACGACGAAGCCGCCAGCCGCCACGCGCGCGAGCTGCTGGCGGCCGCCTGAACAGGTTGCTACCGCCGCAAGTACCGCATAGATCACGGGGCGAGATCACCGCTGGGTTTCCTTGTTCCCGCATCGGGTACGCAGGGGCCCAGACCACGACCGAAGTGAAAGGAGGGAGATGGAGACCGAGACCCCCGAGGCACCCCAGATCGAGGAGCTGCCTGGCGACCCGGATACCGAGGCGCCCCAGCCGGAGGAGCTGCCCGAAGAGCTGCCGCTGGAGGACGACCCCGGTGAGCCCCTGCCGGGGCAGCTGGGCGAGCCCGAGACCGTGGAGGTTCAATTTTCCGGATAATCAGGCCGTCTGATGGCGACGCCCGTCCGAACTCGTGCGCGGCGCTGGCTCGGGGGCAACGATCCCGCCGTCCCTGGCCCCCCTGCCTCCATCCACGGCAGCGCCAGGCTGGGCCGCAAGACCAAGCAGCTCGTCAAGCGCCTCGATGCCGGGGACGTGGCGATCATCGATCACGCCGACCTCGATCGGATCTCCGCCGAGGACCTGGTGGCGACGGGAGTGCGGGCGGTTGTCAACGTTTCGCCCTTCTCGACCGGCCGCTATCCGAACGCCGGGCCGCTGCTCTTGGCGCGTGCCGGGGTGCACCTGATCGACGCGCCCGCGGCGCCGCTGTTCGAGGAGCTGAAGGATGGCGATCCGGTGGCGATCGTCGGTGGCGAGGTTCGTCGCAACGGAAGCGTGCTGGCGGCGGGCCGCGTGCTCGCTGCTCCCGAGCTCGCCGAGCTGCTCTCCGAGCATCGCCAGCGGATCGATGAGGCGCTCGCCGCGTTCGCCGAGAACACGATCACCCACCTCCGCGAGGAGGGGGAGCTCTTGGCGGGGCGGATCGAGCTTCCCCGCACCCGCACGGTGTTCCGCGACCGTCACGTGATGATCGTGGTCAGGGGGACCACCTATCGCAAGGACCTGCGCGCGCTTCGCGCCTATGTCCGCGACGTCCGCCCGTTGCTCGTCGGGGTCGACGGCGGCGCCGACGCGATCCTTGAGGAAGGGTTGAAGCCGGATCTGGTGCTGGGCGACATGGACTCGGCGAGCGACGAAGCGCTGCGCTGCGGCGCCGAGCTGGTCGTCCACGCCTATTCGAACGGGCACGCGCCGGGTCGCGCGCGATTGGAGCGCCTTGGGTTGGAGCACCAGACGATCCGAGCCGTGGGCACCAGCGAGGACGCCGCCATGCTGCTCGCCTCGGAGAAGGGCGCCGGGCTGATCGTCAGCGTTGGCGCCCACTTCAACCTGGTCGAGTTCCTTGACAAGGCGCGCGGCGGGATGTCCTCGACCTTCCTGACGCGGCTGCGGGTGGGCGAGCTGTTGGTGGACGCGAAGGGCGTGAGCCGCCTCTACAACCCGGGCGTCACCGGTCGCCAGATGGCGCTGTTGCTCTCCGCCCTGCTGATCCTGCTGGCGATCGTAGTGGCGACGACGCCGGCCCTCAGCGACCTGGTGGACCTGATCTGGCTGAAGCTCAAGATCATCCTGGGCATCAGCTAGAGGTGGCCTGATGGGGTACTCGGCGCGCTACCACGCCGCCTCGCTGGCCGCCGTATTCCTGGCGCTGGCGATCGGGATCCTGCTCGGGGTCGGCCTGGGCGACAACGTGGTCGAGGACACGACGAAGCAGCTGGAGAAGAGCCTCACCTCAGACCTCGCCGACGCCCGCTCCAGCGCTGAGGATCTCCAGGCCGAGCTGAACCGGGAGCGTGAGTTCTCGACCGAGATCTTTCCGGCGCTGGTCGACGACCTGCTGCTCGGCGACCGGGTCGCGGTGGTCGCGCTCGGCTCGCTGCCCCAGGAGCTGGAGGGCGACATCGAGTTCGTGGTCGGTGGCGACAGCCCGACCGGGGCGAGGCTGGGGGAGGTCGCAGTCGTGCGAGAGCCTCCCGACCTGCGGGCCCTCGCCGACGCGACCCCCCCGGCAAGCCCAGCCAGCAGCGTGCGCCGCGACTCGGACGCGCTGTCCGCCCTCGCCCGGCGCGCCGGACTATCGCTGGTCAGCGGCGGACCTCCATTCGATCGCCTACAGGACGCGCTGCTGGCGGACGTCAGCGGACGGCCGGGAGGGATCGATGCCGTGATCATCGTCCGCGATCGCCCCAGTGATCTCGGCTCTGCCAAATCCGACGCGACGGACAGCCTGGAGGAGGGACTTGTGGACGGGATCCAGAGCGCCGGAGAGATCCCGGTGGTCGGCGTCGAACGCTCCGACTCGGACGGGTCTCAGATCGACTTCTACACCTCCCAGGGGCTCTCCACGACCGTCGACAGCGTCGACTTGATGTCGGGGCGGGTGGCGTTGGCCTACGCGCTGAGCGGGGTCGATGGCGCCTACGGGATCAAGGCCTCGGCCGACCGCCTGCTCCCCGCCCTGAGGCGCCCGCCAGGGGCCCCGGTCGCGCGCCCCGGCTTCCGGTGAGGCTCGGCGGGCTGGCGCTATCTGCCGCAGTCGCCCTGGCCTTCGCCGGCCCCTGGCTGCGGAACATGAAGCGCACCGGTCTCACCCGCGAGAATTACCGGGGCCGATCGCTCGCCTTCCCGGCCGGAGCTGTTCTGCTCGCCTGCTCGCTCGTGGCCCTGGCGCCGCTCGCGCTGCTTGACGATCGCGTCGATCTCGACCTGCTCGACCCCGAGTTGCGGCGCTGGGCGATCTACGTGCTCGGCGTGGCGCTGCTCGGGCTGCTCGACGACGCACTCGGCCAGGGCGGGGTGGCGGGAGCCCCACGTGGCTGGCGGGGCCACGCCGAGGCGGCGCTCACGGGGCGGTTCTCGACCGGAGCGATCAAGGGTGTGGGGGCCCTTGCCCTGGCCGCCTACGCCGTCTCCGGGCGCGGGCGCGAGAGCCTCGACTATCTCGCCGACCTGGCGCTGCTGCTCTTGACGACCAACCTGTTCAACCTCCTCGACCTGCGACCCGGGCGGGTGGAGAAGGCGTTTGCGGCATTGCTCGCCGGCCTCTGCCTCGGAGCGTGGACGGTTGCCCCGCTCGAGCTCTTGGGGATCTTCATCGGCCCCGTCCTGGTCGGCTCCGTGTTCACCTTGCGCGAGCGCGCCATGCTGGGAGACACCGGCTCGAACCTGGTGGGCGCGCTGGCGGGAATCTCGCTGCTGGTCGTGCTCTCGGACGACGCCCGTTTGGTGGCCTTGGCGATCGTCGCCGGGCTCAACCTGTACGGCGAGTTTCGCTCGATTTCGCGCACGATCGAGGGGGTTCCGCTGCTTCGCTCTCTAGACTCGCTCGGCAAGTTGACCGAGGCTCAGAAGGCAGACCCCGGAAGATGAGGCCCGGCGAGACCAGGTTCATCTTCGTCACCGGCGGCGTTGTCTCCTCGCTCGGCAAGGGGATCGCCGCGGCCTCGATCGGGCGGTTGCTGGTCAGCCGTGGCTTCCGGGTCCAGCTGCAGAAGTTCGACCCTTACATCAACGTCGACCCGGGGACCATGAGCCCCTTTCAGCACGGCGAGGTCTTCGTCACCGAGGACGGGGCCGAGACGGACCTCGACCTGGGCCACTACGAGCGGTTCACCGACGAAAACACCTCGCGGGCCTCGAACGTCACCGCGGGTGCGGTCTACAACTCGGTGATCAGGCGCGAGCGGCGCGGCGACTACCTCGGCGCGACCGTCCAGGTGATTCCCCACATCACCGACGAGATCAAGCAACGAATCCTGATCCTGGCCGAGTCCCAGGCGGTCGACTTCGTGATCTCGGAGATCGGCGGCACAGTAGGAGACATCGAGTCGCTGCCCTTCCTCGAGGCGATCCGCCAGCTCTACACCGACCTCGGGCCGAAGCGCTGCATGTTCGTGCACCTGACCCTGGTGCCCTACGTGGGCCACGCCGGCGAGCTGAAGACCAAGCCGACGCAGCACTCCGTCAACGAGCTGCGGCGGATCGGGGTTCAGCCGCAGGCGATCGTCTGCCGGTCGGAGCGCGGGCTGGAGCGCGAGATTCGGCGCAAGATCGCGCTCTTCGGCAGCGTGCCGGAGGAGGCGGTGATCTCGGCTCGCGACGTGGACAACATCTACAAGGTGCCGCTGGTGCTGCGCGCCGAAGGGATGGACGACCTGGTGCTCGACCATTTCGGCCTCGACGCGGGGCCGCCGGAGCTGGGGGAGTGGGAGGAGCTGGTGCGGCGCGCTGACGCCTGCGAGCGGACGGTCAGGATCGCCCTGGTCGGCAAGTACGTGAAGCTCGCCGACGCCTACAAGTCCGTGGTCGAGGCGCTCAGCCACGGTGGCTACCACCACGGGGTCGACGTCGAGGTGGAGCTGGTGAACTCGGAGGACCTCGATCAGGCGGCGCTCGAGGCAACCGACGGGATCCTGATCCCGGGCGGCTTCGGCGAGCGGGGGATCGAGGGCAAGATCCGGGCCGCGCAGGCGGCGCGCGAGCAGGAGATCCCGTTTCTCGGCATCTGCCTGGGGATGCAGATGGCCGTGGTGGAGTTCGCGCGCCACGTCACCGGTATGGACGGAGCCAATTCCGCCGAGTTCGACCCCGAGACGCCCTATCCGGTCATCGACCTGCTTCCCGAGCAGAAGGAGGTCACGGACATGGGCGGGACGATGCGACTGGGGGCCGACCCGATCAAGCTGCACGAGGGCACCCGGGCGCGCGAGATCTACGGCGAGGCGGTGATCTACCAGCGCCATCGCCACCGCTACGAGGTCAACAACATGCTGCGGCGGCGGCTGGAGGACGAGGGCCTGGTGTCGAGCGGGACCTCGCCCGACGAGCGATTGGTCGAGGTGGTCGAGCTGCCCGATCACCCCTTCTTCGTCGCCTCCCAGTTTCACCCCGAGTTCAAGTCCCGCCCCACCCGGCCCGAGCCGCTGTTCCGCGAGTTCGTGGGCGCGGCGGCGCGGCGAGCGGCCGAGCGCGGCCCCGCGGAGCCGGCCGAGTCGGCGGAAGAGCCCCGGCCCGCCGAGGACGCGGTCCGGTAGACGCTTCGCTGAAGGGTTCCACCCCCTAAAGGGGGGTCAATCCTTCAACGAATGGCTTTGAGCCCGTTGAAGCGCATAGCCTTGGGCCGTGCCCAACGACCAGCGACTGCTCGATCGATTCGTGCGGCTGTGTGAGATTCCGAGCCCGACCGGGGAGGAGCGCGCGGTCGCCGACGCGGTGCTCACCGAGTTGCGCGGTCTTGGCGTGGAGGTGGCCGAGGACTCGGCGGCCGCGGCGGCGCGGGCCACGGCCGGCAACCTGATCGCCCGGATCGCGGGGGAGCGGGACGCATGGGTGATGTTCGGCTGTCACATGGACACGGTCCCGCACGACGGACCCATCGAAGCCGTCCTCGACGAGGGCGTCTATCGAAGCCGAGGGCAGACGATCCTGGGCGCCGACAACAAGGCGGCGGCCACGGTGCTGGTCGAGCTGGCCGCGCGGTACGCGCAGAGCCCACCGCCGATCGGCCTGGAGATCCTGTTCACGGTGGCCGAGGAGGATGGATTGCGGGGGGCGAAGGAGCTCGACTCCGGATCGCTGCGCTCGCCGTTCGGCTTCGTGCTCGACCACGCCAGCCCGATCGGCGAGGTGATCACGGCGGCCCCCACCTACAAGCGCCTGGTGGCGGACTTCCAGGGCACGGAGGCCCACTCGGGCATCCGTCCCGAGGACGGGCGCAGCGCCATCGCGGCGGCGGCGGGCGCGATCACGTCCATGAGGCTGGGACGCCTGGATCCGGAGACGACCGCGAACGTCGGCGTGATCTCGGGTGGCACGGCGTCGAACGTCGTTCCGGGCCACTGCCGCGTTGATGGCGAGGCGCGAAGCCTCGACGACGAGCAGGCGAGCAAGACGATCGGCGCGATGGTGGACGCCTGCACCTGGGCGGCGAGCGAACACGAGTGCGACGTCGACATCGAGTTGAACGAGATGTTCCG
The DNA here is from genome assembly GCA_038040415.1 of Actinomycetota bacterium. Taxonomy (GTDB): domain Bacteria; phylum Actinomycetota; class Thermoleophilia; order Solirubrobacterales; family 70-9; genus AC-56. Next base: position 16,458 of record JBBPIK010000030.1, on the reverse strand, counting down.
TGGTTACCGCTTGCCGGCGGGCGCTGCGTCGATGGGAGTTGCGCGGGCAGCGCTGGAGCGCCGTGGCGTGAATGCGCGCGAGGTGGCGACGGGCGGCGGCAGCGACGCCAACGCTCTCAACGCCGCCGGATTCGAGTGCCTGCTGCTCGCCAACGGGACGGAGGCGAACCACACCCCGGAGGAGAGCGTGGCAGCGGAGCGGATCGTGCAGATGCTCGCGGTGTGTGAGGCGATCGTCGAGGAAGCTGCGGCCCGATGCTGAAGCTTCGCCGGGGGGTGGTGATCAGCTCCGATCCGCTCACCGTCGACGTGGACGGCGAGAAGCGCCCCGCCTGGGCCGACCGCTCGCTGGTCGGCGAGGCCGCCACGGGCGATGAGGTGATCGTCAACACCGAGGCGCTCGACCTCGGACTGGGGTCGGGTGGGTTCGACGTCGTGCACGTCAACCTGACGCGAGGGCTTGGTGGCGGCGGCACCGCGGGCGAGCGGGTGATGAAGCTCAACTACACCTCGCTCCAGCACGCGGTCGAGCCGGTCGAGGTGCGGCTGGAGGAGAGGGGCGACGATGCGCCCGCGCTGCCCGTCCTAGTCCTGCCGCTCCACGGCCACCTGGCGCCCGCCTGCTGGGCCGCTTCGCAGGCGAGCCCGGGGCTCCGCGTCGGCTACGTGCAGAGCGCCGGCGGCGCGCTTCCGGGCGCGCTGTCGCGCGACCTGGTCGAGCTTCGTGAGCGCGGGTTGCTGGCCGGGCATGTCACCGCCGGGCCCGCCTACGGGGGGGAGCACGAGGCGATCAGCCTGGTCGGGGCGCTCGACGCCGCCGCTCGACGGCTGGGGTGGGAGGCGATCGTCTGCGGCCCCGGGCCGGGGATGCTCGGCTCGGCCACGTCCTACGGGCATGGGGGGCTGGCAGCGCTCGATGGCGCCCACGCGGCGCTCGCCCTGGGGCTGCCGACGCTGCTCTCGCCGCGCCTGTCCGGGGCCGACCCGCGCGCCCGCCACCGCGGGCTCAGCCATCACACGGCCTCGGTTCTCGAGCTGCTGCTGGCCTCGGTTCGAATCCCGGTCCCTGAGATCGACCTCGAGGGGTGGCCGACCGGCGGGGATGGGCTCGACGAGATCGACCTGCCGAGCGTGCTCGATGCGCTGCACGAGGCCTGCGACGACCGTCACGACGTGGCCGTCGAGCCGGTGGACCTGGAGGCCTATGCGGCCAGCGGGCTTTCGGCGCGGACGATGGGGCGGACGATCGCCCAGGACCCTCTGTTCTTCGCCGCTCCGCTCGCCGCCGGAGCGGGCCTGGCCGGCGCCGTTCGTGTGAAAGGCTGACCGAGATGGAGCGGGTCGGCTCGGAGACCATCTGGGAGGGCGTCGTCGCCAGCGTTCGCGTCGACGAGTTTCGCTATCCCGATGGCTCGACTTCGAGGCGCGAGGTCGTCGGCCATCCGGGTGCGGTGGCGGTGGTGTCGCACGACGAGCGTTTTCTCTACTTGGTTCGCCAACCGCGCGAGGCGGTCGGGGAGGACGCCCTGCTGGAGCTGCCGGCGGGCAAGCTCGACGTGCCCGGCGAGACCCCTGTCGAGTGCGCCAAGCGCGAGCTTGCCGAAGAGGTCGGCAAGGCCGCCTCGGAGTGGCGCGAGCTGAAGCGCTTCTACACCAGCCCTGGATTCGCAGAGGAGGAGGTGATCGTCTATCTGGCGACCGGGCTCGAGGACGCCGCCGAGCCCGACGCCGAGGAGCGCCTCGAGGCCGTGGCCTGGCCGCTGGAGGAGCTCGATGGGGCGATCGAGGGCTGCGCGGACGCGAAGTCGCTGATCGGCTTGTTGCTCTTCCGCGAGCTGCGCCGCCCGGGCGGCGCCTGAAGAGCCTTCGCGGCTCGCACGCGCGGTTGCACCGGCAGGGGATCGCTCGTGGCGGGGAGAACAGTCGGGCATGGCGGTCGCGGTCAAAAGCGGCGAGGAGCGCGGCAGCGCGGTCGAGGCGCGCTTCGAGGCCCTGGTGCTGGACTTCCTCGCGCACCTGGAGTTCGAGCGTGGCCTGGCCCGCAACACGCTCGCCGCTTATAGGACCGATCTGCTCCAGTTCGGCACTTTCCTGGCCAAGCGTCACCGCGGCGCCACGGAGGCGGAGCGAACGGACGTGGCGGAGTTCCTCGCCGACCTGGCGACCGGCAACGGTCACCCGGCGTGCTCGCCGGCGACGATCAACCGCAAGGCTGCCTGCCTGCGTTCCTTCTATCGGCACCTGCGGCGCGAGGAGCTGGTCGACGATGACCCCACGGCGGCGCTGACGCCGCCGAGCAAGAGCCGGAAGCTCCCCCGGGTGCTCGCCTATGCCGAGGTGAAGCGGCTGCTGGAGAGCGTCGAGGGCGGCGATGCGATCGCGCAGCGCGATCGCGCCCTGCTCGAGGTCATGTACGGGTGCGGCCTGCGGGCCTCGGAGGTGGTCGGGCTGGAGGTGAACGACGTCGACCTGCGGCGCGGCTTCGTGCGCCCGCACGGCAAGGGCAACAAGGAGCGCACTGTCCCGCTGGGACGCCAGGCGGCCGCGGCGGTCAACCGGTACCTGCGGGCCGGTCGCCCGGAGCTGATCGGCTCACGCCCGCGCTCGAAGCTGTTCGTCAACTTCCGCGGCGGCCCGCTGACCCGCCAGGGCCTCTACAAGATCATCCGCCGTCACGCGAAGGAGGTGGGCCTGGAGGGCAAGATGAGCCCCCACACGCTGCGCCACTCGTTCGCCACCCATCTGCTGTCCGGCGGCTGCGACCTGCGCTCGGTGCAGGAGATGCTCGGCCACTCGGACGTCGCCACCACCCAGCTCTACACCCATCTGTCCGGCGAGCGGATCAAGGAGGTCTATTTCAAGGCCCACCCGCGGGCGGTGGTCAAGTAGGCTCGCGCAGCCCGGCGGCTTCGAGGCCTTTCGCAACTTCGGTCCTGCCAAAGCCGAGCACCGCGCTCCGTACGACTTTCCCATCGCGGATCGTCCACGAAATGAGGTATTGATCCTCGATCCGAGCGTCGCCTTCCGGCATCCGACGAGAAAGACGCCCCAAGACGATGATCTCCTCCCCGCGATCGTAGATCTGGTCGATCTCGAGGCGGCCATCGAGCAGGATCTCCCACTGCGTCCGCCAGACAACCGCGATCTCGTCGAGACCGCGCCTCGTTCCCGGCTCGACCGCCGTCGGGGAGTTGACGTACTCGACCTCGGGGTCGCTGAGCCCCAGGAGCTCGTCCAAGTCCTGGCGGTTCCAGGCGTCTAAGACGCGCCGCACGATCTCCACGTTCTCCTGTGACACCAGGTCGCTCAGTATCTCGCTTCAGAAGCCGCCTAGACCGGAATCTCAAAAAGCGAGCCACTGCCCGCATTTCGGCGGCCCCGGCGCATCTAGTAGAACCGGGGTGTGCCCGAGCTGCCCGAGGTGGAGACGATTCGGCGCCAGCTCGAGCCGGCGCTTCGCGGGCGGCGGATCGAGTCGGTCGAGGTGCTCGACGAGCGCTGGACGCGCCCCGAGCCCCCGGCCGAGGTCGAGCGGGCGCTGGCCGGGCGCACGATCGAGGCGGTGGAGCGGCGCGGGAAGTACCTGCTCCTGCGGCTGGACGCCGGCAAGACGCTGGCCATGCACCTGCGGATGACCGGCAACCTCCTACTCGACCCGGGGGAGGCGCGGTCGGAGCCTCGCCACCTGCGGGCGGTGATCCAGCTCGAGGGCGGGGGGCGGCTGCTGTTCACCGACCTGCGGCGGTTCGGGCAGGCGGTGGTGCTCGACGATGACGCGCTCGGGCAGTACTTCGCGGCCAGGCTCGGGATCGAGCCGCTGTCGGAGGCGCTCACGGCCGAGGAGCTCTGTCGCCTGGCCTCCGGCCGGCGAGCCTCGCTGAAGTCGTTTCTCTTGAACCAGCTCGGAATCGCCGGAATCGGGAACATCTACGCCGATGAGGCGCTTCACCGAGCCGAGCTGCACCCGCTCTCGCCGGCGGGGTCGATGAAGCCCGATGACTGCGAGCGCTTGCGGGAGGGGATCGTCGAGACGCTCGAGGCGGGATTGAGGGGCGGGGGCGCCACGGTCGACGACTACCTGGACGCCCGGGGCGAGCGCGGCACGATGCAGGACGAGTTCCTCGTCCACACGCGCGAGGGCGAGCCCTGCCCTCGGTGTGGCGCCCAGATCACGAGGATCGTGGTCGCGGGGCGCTCGACGTACTTCTGTCCTGCGTGCCAGCGCCGTCTTCGCCGCCGGCCGCGCCGGCGGGCGACGCAACGCCCAAGCGAGGGTCGCAAGGAGAGGGCGTGAGCGAGGCGATTGCCCCACCCGAGGGCTTCGCGGTCGGTCACTGGACTGATCGCGAGGGCGCGACGGGCTGCAGCGTGGTGATCCCGCCCTCCGGGAGCCGGGGCGGAGTCGACGTCCGCGGCGGCGGGCCCGGCACCCGCGAGACCGACGTGATCGGCCCCCTCGCCGGAACCAGCGAGGTGACGGCGGTGCTGCTCACCGGGGGCAGCGCGTTCGGGTTGGCGGCGGCCGACGGGGTGACTCGCTGGCTGGAGGAGAGCGGGCGGGGATATGAGACCCCGGCGGGGCTGGTGCCGATCGTCCCGGCGGCTGTCATCTATGACCTCGCGGAGGGCGATCCCCGCGCGCGCCCGGGACCGGATGCCGGCTATGCGGCCTGTGGTTCCGCGGCCGCCGGCGTCCCGGAGCGAGGCAGGGTGGGCGCGGGGACCGGGGCCGCAGTGGGGAAGATCCACGGGCGGGAGCGCTCGGTGGCGGCGGGGATCGGCTACGCCGCGGCGCGGAGCGGCCGCGGCGAGACCGTGGCTGCGCTCGCGGTGGTCAATGCCTTTGGCGACGTGATCGGCGAGGACGGACAAGTGCTGGCGGGGCCGAGGGGCGATGAGGGGGAGGCTCTTTCGACCGCCGGCCTGATCGCGGCGATGGAGGGGCCGCCCGACTGGACGAAGCTGGAGGAGCGCAACACGACGCTCGTCTGCGTGATGACCGACGCGGCGCTCGACAAGTCGGCCTGCGCGCGCGTGGCGAGAATGGTGAGTAGCGGCGTCGCCCGCGCGGTGGACCCCGTCCACTCGGACGTGGATGGCGACGTCGCCTTCTGCCTTTCGTCCGGCAGCGGCGCCACCGACCGATTCGCGCCGATCGCGATCGGCACCATCGCGGCCACCGTCACCGCCGCGGCGATCCGCGATGCCGTGGCCCGTCCGGGCTGACGGGCAAGCTCTTCCCATGCCGGGCACCTACAAGACCGAGGCGATCGTCCTGCGGTCGATTCGCTACGGGGAGGCGGATCGCGTGCTGCACCTGTACAGCGCCACTCGCGGGCGGGTGGGGGCGATAGCCAAGGGATCGCGACGGCCGCGGTCGCGTTTCGGCGGTCGGCTGGAGCCCTTCTTCCGCCTCGACCTCATCCTCCACGAGGGACGGGGCGAGCTGGCCACGGTGACCTCGGCGTCGACCGTGGCCGCCCACCCCGGCCTGCGCTCGAGCGGGCCGGCGCTGATGGCGGCGGCGCGCGGCTGCGACGCGGTGCTGCGATTGCTCGACTCCGCCGAGGCCAATGCGCCTGCTTACAACCTGCTCTGCCGCTATCTGGCGCTGCTCGACGGGGAGGAGTCCCCCGGCAACGACGGAGCCGGCGACGGCGCCGCCGGGCTCTCTGTGGCGCTCGCCTTTCGCCTCAAGCTCGCCCTGGCCGCCGGTTTCTCCCCGGAGCTCGCCTCTTGCGCGCGCTGCGGCGAGCCGGACGGGCTGGTGGGCTTCTCGGGCGCCGCCGGGGGGATGGTCTGCGCCGCCTGCGAGCGCGGGGCGTTCGAGCTCTGTGGCGAGGCGCACCGGTTCATGGTCGAGGCGCTGGGCAGCCCGCTGGCCTCCGCCCCGAGCGCCTCGCAGCGTGCCCTGCGCCAAGCCGAGCGCGCGGTCTCGGAGACGCTCGAGCACCACGCCCACGTGCGCCTTCGCGCGGCCGCGTAGCTGCGCCGATGGCCGGCGTCAGCGCGGCCGGTAGAGGCGTTCCGTGACTCGGAGCTGGATCGCCCGTGGGGCGCGGGTGGCGCGGATGACCCAGCGCATTGTGCGGCCCGGGATCACGGAGCGGCGGCCGCGGTCGTAGGCGGCAAGCGACTCTCGCACGACCTGCTCGGCCGGGATCCGCCCGGGGACGACGCCGACGCGGCCGCGGTCGTAGCCGGCGACCTGCTGCCACTCGGTCGGGACCGGGCCCGGGTTGACGGCCAGGGCGCGGACACCGGTTCCCCGCAGCTCCGTGTGCAGGGCGTCGGTGAAGCTGATCACGAACGCCTTCGTGGCCGCGTACACGGCCTCGTACGGGATCGGCTGCATGCCCGCGGTGGAGGCGACGTTGATGACCCCGCCGCGCCCTCGCTCGACCATGCCGGGGAGGAAGGCGTGGGTCAGGGTGACGACGGCCTCGCAGTTGACTCGCACCTGCTCGGCGTCGCGCCCGGGATCGTGGTCCAGCAACGGGCCCGAGGTGCCGAAGCCGGCGTTGTTCACGAGCAGCTCGACCTCGACTCCAAGCTCCGCGACGCGCTCCGCCAGCCCCGGCGCGTCAGTGGCGAGATCACAGGGGACGACGTGCGCGTCGGTCGGAAGCTCGGCGGCAAGGCGCTCCAGGCGGTCGGCCCGGCGGGCGACCAGCACCAAGGAGTGGCCGCGGGCGGCGAGCTGGTGAGCGAACTGTTCGCCAATTCCCGAAGAGGCGCCTGTCACTAGGGCTGTTTCGCGCATCGCCTGACCCTATTCTCTCTTCGCGATGCCCAACACAGCGAGCCAGTTGCCGGCAGTCTCCGCGCGGCCTCTCGAGGACCGGGTGTGCGCCTGGGAAGGCGAGTACCTGTGGGACAGGGCGACGCCGTCCTACCCGGCGATCCGGCGCGAGCCGGAGCCGGACAGCGCCATCCGGACCCCGTTCCAGCGCGACCGTGACCGGGTCGTCCACTCGAAGGCCTTCAGGCGGCTCAAGCACAAGACCCAGGTGTTCGTCGCCCCCGAGGGCGACCATTACCGCACCCGGCTCACGCACACAATCGAGACCTGCGGCATCGCGCGCACCGTGGCGCGGGCCCTGGGCTTGAACGAGGACCTCACCGAGGCGATCGGCTTGGGACACGACCTGGGCCACCCGCCCTTCGGCCACATCGGCGAGGAGGCGCTCGACCAGGCGCTGCGTGAGCGCGCCGGGCGGAGCTTCCGTCACAACCGCCAGTCGCTTCGCGTGGTGGACGTGCTGGAGCGGGACGGGCGGGGGCTCAACCTGACGGAGGCGGTCCGCGACGGGATCCTCAACCACACCGGGTCCGAGCAGCCGGCGACGCTAGAGGGGCGCTTGGTGCGGCTGGTGGACCGGGTGGCCTACATAAACCACGACATCGACGACGCGCTGCGAGCGGGGATCATCGTTTCGGACGATCTGCCGGCGGCGGAGATCGAGCTCCTCGGGCCCACCGGCGCGCGGCGGATCGACAGGCTGGCGACCGACATCGTCGAGCGCTCGCGCCAGGCCGGGGACATCGCCCAGGGCGAGGAGGTCGGGGAAGCGATGCTGAGGCTGCGGAAATTCATGTTCGAGCGGGTGTATCTCGGCGCCGAGGCGCGGAGCGAGCACGAGCGGGTGCACCGCACGCTGCGGGGGCTGTTCGACCACTACAGCGAGCATCCCGAGGACGTCCCCGAGGGTGCGGCGGGGGCTGACCAGATCCAGCGGACAACGGATTACATCGCCGGGATGACGGATCGCTTCTGCATCGCGACCTTCAAGCGACTGGCACTGCCGGAGGAGTCGCGACTCTGACGGGCGGTCGGTTCACGACCGAGACGATCGAGCGGGTAAAGGGCGCCGCCGACATCGTCGAGATCGTCTCGGCCTACACCGACCTGCGCCGGGCCGGCGAGCGCTACACGGGGCTGTGCCCCTTCCACGAGGAGCGCACGCCGTCGTTCTCGGTCGATTCGCGGGAGAAGCTCTACTACTGCTTCGGTTGCGAGGCGGGGGGCGACGTATTCCGCTTCGTGCAGGAGAAGGAGGGGCTTGGCTTCGGCGAGGCGTTGGAGTCGCTGGCGGACCGCTATGGGGTGGAGATGGAGCGGGAGCAGGAGGACCCGCGGGCAGAGGAGGCGCGAAAGCGCCGCACGAGGCTGGGGGAGGTGCTCGAGCGGACGGCTCAGTTCTATGCGCATTACCTGTGGGACTCGGGCGAGGCCGCCAAGGCGCGCGAGTACCTGGCGTCGCGGGGCCTGGGCGAGGAGGTGCTGCGGGCGTTCGGGGTGGGCTATGCGCCGAGCGCCTGGGACCAGGTGCTGACGCGGGGGCAGCGGGGCAGCTTCAGCGTCGCGGAGCTGGCGGCGGCGGGCCTGGTTCAGAAGGGGAAGCAGGGCGGCCACTACGACCGCTTTCGGGCGCGAATCATGTTCCCGGTTCGCGACGGGCGCGGCCGCGTGCAGGGCTTCGGGGCGCGGGCGCTTCGCCCCGATTCGAAGCCGAAGTACCTGAACTCGCCGGAGGGCGAGCTATATCGGAAGAGCCGCACGCTGTACGGGATCGATCGGGCGCGAGCGGCGATCGCCAAGGCGGGGCGGGCGGTGGTGGTGGAGGGGTACATGGATGCGCTCGCCGCTCATCAGGCGGAGATCGAGGAGGTGGTGGCGGTGATGGGGACGGCGATTACGCCGGAGCAGCTCCAGCAGCTCTCGGGCCACGCGGAGGAGGCGGTGCTGGCGCTGGACGCCGACCGGGCGGGGCGGGCGGCGATGCTGCGGGCGCAGCGGGTTGCCGGGAGTCGAAGGTTGCGGCTACGGGTCGCCGCGATGCCCGCCGGCGAGGATCCCGCGGACATGCTCGAGGCGGGGGAGGCGGGGCGGATTCGGGAGGCGATCGAACAGGCGGTGGAGCTGCCGGAGTTTCACGTGCGGATGGCGCTCGACGAGGCCGATCTGTCGTCGCCTGCTGGGAGGGACCGGGCGCTGGATGAGGTGGTGCCGGTGCTGGCGGCGATGGGGGAGTCGATCAGCCGCAACGAGCTGGCGCGGCTGGTGGGCGATCGGCTGGACGCGGACCCGGGGCTGGTGATGAGGCGAGTCACAGGCGAGCCCGGGCGCGGCACGGCGCCGGATGCGGGGACCGCACCGAAGGCGGATGGGGATGGGGATGGGCCGGCGCCCGCGGCGCCGCCGCGGCCGCTGAGCTCGCGCGAGCACCGCGAGCAGGCGCTCTTGGCGATGTGCATCGCCACGCCGGCGGAGGGCCGGGAGCTTCTGGGGCGGCTGACGGCGGAGCATCTGTCGTCGCCGGCGGTGGCGCGGGCGAGGGACTGGCTGGCGGAGCACCTGGATGAGCCGATGCGCGGCCTGCCGCGCGAGGACGGGGAGCTGGTCTCGCTGATCACCCAGCTCGTGATGAGGGCGGAGCGCGAGCCGGGAGGGCGGGAGGCGATGGAGCTCAACCTCCTCCAGCTCGAGCAGGCGATGATCGAGGGACGGATTCGGGTCGCGCAGCAGGGGGGAGGTGACCCGCCGGTCGACCTCCAGCGCCGCCGCGCGGAGCTCGCAGAGCGAATCGCGCACTGGGAGGCGGCGGGGGCGGGTTGAGACACCAGTAACGGCTTTGTAAAGCCATATTCACAGGGAACATACGTTCGCTGTTCCGTCCGACCCGCACCGGAAAATCTCATTCATGGATAGGGCGTCCCTGGAGGCACTGATCGAGACAGGTGCGACGATGCGCGAGATGGCTGATGCGCTTGAGGTCAGCCCATACACGGTCCAGTATTGGCTGAAGAAGCTCGGGCTGCGCACCAAGAACGGGGTGGGACGGCGGCCGCACGTTGACGGGCGAAAGCTGCCGGTGACCGCAGGCACGTGTCGACGCCATGGCGAAACGCAGTACGTCCTTCGCGAGCATGGCGGGTACCGATGCAAGCGCTGCGCAGCGGAAGCCGTCGCACGCCGGCGCCGCAGGGTCAAAGCTGCTCGTCAACGAAGCGGGCGGACGGTGCTTGCTGTGCGGTTATGACAAATGCCAGGGTGCCCTTCACTTCCATCATGTCGACCCGAGCACCAAGTCGTTTGGTCTCGCCAAGGGGGGGATTACTCGGGCGATTGACGAGGTCCGCCGCGAGGCCAAAAAATGCATCCTGGTCTGCTCCAACTGCCATGCCGAAATCGAAGCCGGGATCACAAGCGTGCCGATAGAGTTCTCACGGGCGATCGCTCCCGGGTAAGCAGACACGGATTACGCGATCGTGTAATCCGGGGTAGCTCAATTGGCAGAGCCGCGCGCTGTTAACGCGAAGGTTGCGGGTTCGAGTCCCGCCCCCGGAGCTTGAAGCCGCCTTCCGGGCCGGCTCCTGTGTGACTAGGCGGCAAGCGACTCCACCAGCGCGCCGCCCCGCTCCGCCCCGTCGTTTTCCCGCGCCCACGCGGCGATGTCGCTAGCTCCAGTCGCGAATCGCGAATCGCCCAGGATCCGCCGCACCGCCCACCGCAGCGGGGCGGGGCTCGTCAGCCGCCACGGCAGCATCAGCCCCGTGCCCGCCCACGCCGCCCGCGCCGAGTTCTCCGCCATGTCCCCGACTGCCGGGCAGCAGAGCACCGGCGCGCCTGCACCCAGCGCGCGCGCCACCGTCCCATGGCCCCCGTGGCACACCACCAGCGCCGCCGCCGGCATCACCTGCGAGTACGACAGCCAATCGACCACCACCGCATTCGCCGGCGCCTCCGGCAGCGGCCCGTCGGGCTCGCGCCGGTTCGCCGTCGCCACCACCCGCACCGGCTCCTCCGCCAGCGCCTCCAGCGATACCCTCAGCAATCGCAGCTCCGGGTCCTGCGCCGTGCTCGACGCCACCAGCACCAGCGGCTCATCCCCGCCCGGCAGCTCGACCTCGGGGTAGGGGAGCTCGAACTCCATCGGCCCCGTCACCCGCACCCCCGCCGGCCAGCGCCGCGGATACTCGAGCTGCGGGAAGGTCGCCACCAGCGCCAGCTCCGCGCTGATCCCCCCGTGGAGCCGATCCACCGGCCCCAGGCCCACCGCCGCCCGCATCGCGTTCATCTCCTGCCTGCCGCGCCTCAACCCCGCCGTCAGCAGCGGCAGCCCCGCCCGCCACGCCGCCCTCCCAATGGGCGTTCGCGGCGGCTGCATCCCGAAGGAGAAGAACGGCATCCCCGGCTGGTGCACGGGATAGACGTGGGGAATCAGCGTCGCCCGCCGCCGCCCCGCCTTCTCCGCCGCCAGCGCCGGCGCCACCGTGAGCACGTCGCTGACCACGACATCCGGGCGAAACTCCTCCATCAGCGGCACGAGCGCCCGCGCCGCGTCCGCCGCCGAGGCGCCATCCGCCGATCCGGGTGCCGGCGGGGGGAAGGTCTTGTGCTCCTGCGCCGCCGTGAACCCCAGGCCCGCCGCCTCGACCGCCTCCCGCCAGTGCTCCCATGTCTCCACCAGCACCTCGTGCCCGCGCCCCCGGAGCGCCCGCGCCAGGGCGATCGCCGGGAAGGCGTGCCCGGCGTCTCCGAACGCTGCCACCAGGAACCTCCGCCTCGGCGACCTCACTGCAACCCCCGTTGCGCGCCACCCCGCCTCGCTCGCGCCCGGCTCCCCCGCGCGCTATCTCTTAGCCGATGCGGCGCCGTGATCGAAACCCCGCCGAGCGCCTCCGGTTCGCCGTCGAGGCCCTGCCCACCCGTACCAAGGAGGCGATGCTCAAGGGCATCGACTCCAATCCGATCATCGTCGGCGCCTACGTGGATCGCGACGGCGGCGTCTGCCCGATGCTCGCCGCCCATCGCAACGGTGGGCGCACGGACCTGGCCAGCTTCGCCCGTTGCTGGGACCGCTACACCGACGCCAAGCGCCCTCGCCTGGCGACTCGCCGCGAGCTGCGCACGCTCCGCTCCCTGCTGGAGGCGAGCCTCTCGGCCGACAATCTTGCTTCGCCCGGCTCGATCGCCGCGGTGGCTGCCCAGATTCGCTCCGAGCGGGCCGCGATCGCCGAGCGCGAGGCGCTCGCTGCTGACGCGGCCGAGCCCGTAACCGCGCCGGACCTCGCCGACGCTCCAATCCGCGTGCATCGTCGCGTCGACACCGGCGAACGGCATCGTGGGCACGAGCTCCGCGACCGCCTGCGCTGGTCCTGGATGCGGCCGGCGCGACGGTATGAGGAGTACCGCGACCTGCTCGCCGCGGCCGAGGAGCAGCTCGCCGAGCAACGCTCCGAGGCGCTCAGCCGCCCAGCTGCTCGTCCGGCCGGGTGAAGACGATCTCCGGCACCAGGCACGCCGGGGAGGTATTGAGCAGGAATCGCACCGACTCCGCGATGTCCTTCGGCCGGATCATCTCCTCGGGCTGCACCCGCTCCTTCGCGAACTCGGTCATCGGCGTGTCGACGAATCCGGGACAGAGCGCCGTCACCTGAATCCCCTCGCCGGCGACCTCCTTCTGCGTCGCCTGGCTGAAGCCGACCACCCCGGCCTTCGTCGCCGAGTAGACGGACAGCCACGCCTGGCCGATCTTGCCCGCGATCGACGCCGTGTTGACGATCAACGCCTTGCCGTGCTCGGCCCCAGCCTCGCGCAGCATCGGCAGCGCCTCGCGGGTGGCGACGACCACCGCCCGCAGGTTCACGCCGAGCTGCATGTCGAGGTACTTGGTGGTGATCTCGGCCATCGGCTCGCCGATCCCCACCCCCGCGTTGTTGACCAGGACGTCGAGCCGGCCGAACCTCTCCCGGTGGGCCTGCACCACCCCCGCCACCTCCGCCTCACCCGTCATGTTGGCGGGCGCTGCATGCACGTCGATCCCGGCGCTGCGAAGCTCCTCGGCGGCCGCGTCGAGCTTCTCCGGGCGCCGCGCCGACACCGTCACCCCGTAGCCGTCCTCACCCAGCATGCGGGCGATCGCCAGCCCGATCCCGCTCGATCCGCCGGTCACCAGCGCCGCTCGCTCCGCCAAAGCCATCTCCTCTCCTTGCCTTCGGGAGCGAGACCCTACCGCCCGGTCGCTTACCTGGCGATTAGGCCACACCCCTAGGATTCGCGGGTGGCCGAGAGTCGGGACCGGGGCGCAGCGTGCGCCATCGCTGGACCGCGCCCGTCCCGCCTCAGAAGGATGGCGCGGCCGGGCGTCGTGGCTACCGCCGTCGCGGCAGTCTCGATGGGCGCCGGGTGCGGCGGCGGGGACGGCGACGCCGGCGAGACGGGGGTCAGTCCCGCTCCCGCGGCCGCGGACTTCCCCGCGGCGAACGGCAACACCCTGACGCAGATGCTCCGGAGCTCCGGCGCCCAGCAATCCAACCTGGTGGTGAGCCCGACCGCTGCGGTCTACGAGCGGGGCGAGAACCGGTTCGGCTTCGGCGTCTTCACGGTCTCGCGCGAACAGGTGGGCGACGCCCAGGTCGCGATCTACGCGGCGCCCAGCGGCGGCGGCAGGGCCGTCGGTCCGTTTCCCGCTCGGATCGAGAGCCTCGCGGTCAAGCCTCAGTTCGAGTCGCAGACCACCGACCTGGACCCGGACTCGGCGAAGCTCGTCTACATCACCAGCATGGAGCTCGACCGCGAGGGCAACTGGGACCTCGTGGCGATGTTCCGCGAGGGCAGCGGCTACACGGCCACCTTCGTCCCCACGATCCAGGTGGGCGGCTCCAAGGCCATCCCGACAGTCGGTGAGCGCCCGCCCCGGATTCACACCCCGACCGCCGCCGACGTTGGCGGTGACGTGGCCCAGATCGATACGCGCTCCCCACCCGACGACATGCACAAGGTGGACTTCGCCGACGTGCTGGGCAAGGAGCCGGTCGTGCTCCTGTTCGCGACGCCGGCCCTGTGCGAAAGCCGCGTTTGCGGTCCAGTGGTCGACGTTGCCGAGCAGGTCGACCACGAGGCCGGCGGAGGCGTCAGCTTCATCCACATGGAGGTCTTCAACGACAACAACGCCAGCGAGGGCTACCGCCCACAGATGCTCGAGTTCGGCCTGCAGACCGAGCCGTGGCTGTTCGTGATCGACCGCGAGGGCATCGTCCGCAGCCGCCTCCAGGGCGCCTTCAGCGCCTCCGAGCTGGAGAGCGCCGTCCGCCAAGTGGCCGGATAGCGGCGGCCGTGCTTCGCACCAGTCGGCGCCGCCACGGTGAGCGGCGACCGCGAAGCTGTTCCTCGACGCGGTCGAGAAACGCAACCAGGTCGTAATGCCGAAGCGCGTAGTGCCGATGGCGCGCGCCCTGGTCCACGGAGTAAAGGCGAAGCTCCTCGACCATCGCGTCGATGTCGAAAGCTCTCTCCCACACCCGTCCGCTGAAGTTCACCTTCGCGAAAGCGTCGAGCCGATCGGCTGTGACCATACCGTCCCCAACAGCTCCATAGCCGTACACGAAACACGCCTTGCCCATAGCAAGCGCCTCAACAGCTGAACGGCCCATCCCGAACACGATGTCGGCTGGCGCGAGGATGTCTTCGACGTGCCAGGCAGCGGTTCGAGGATCATGGTCGATGACAATGCCATCGGGGCGGACTTCCACGATGTCCGAGTAGTGGTCGACGGAGTACCCGGGTTGCCACGACCGCACCCCCAACTCGGTGACCTCGATACCAAGACGCTCACACGCCTGGCTAATGAGATCACGATCACCGTACTTCGTATGCACCACGGCTCGGCGGGGCCGGTCGGCAAGCTCAGCGGGCGGGACGAAGCGACAAAGATCCACGCCATAGCCGGTATACACCGCGCCCGAGTACCCGTGCCCCCTCAGATACGCGAGGCCCTCGCGGGTCAGCGCGAGATGAGTCGTGTTGGGCAGGTCGGGCGGTGCTATCTCCTCGGGCAGCTTGGGACCGTGGCAGATGGCAAAGCGAGGGATGTCCAAGAAGCGCTCCCTCCAAACCGGGAAGGTCTCCTTGAGCTGAAAGACGACTGCGTCGGTCTGGCTCTCATCCGGTAGTTCCCTCGGAGATCGGAATGCCACAGGCGTCCAAGAGTCTGGGCAGCGGCGCGTCGCAGTTGAGTTCCTTCACCCAGGCGGTGACCTCGTGACCACGGCGCTGCAGCCCAACGGCCAAGTCATAGAACAACAACTCAGAGCCAGTCAGGCAGTTAAGAAACGTCGTTCCGATCCAGCAGACGCATAACAAGGGATCGTGACTGGAAACGCGACGGCGTTTCGCTGACGAACCGAATGTCCACCCTAAAGGCAGTGGCCGCCTCCTCGGATTCCAGCCCCGGACCCCACATACCTGAAAATGGGTAACGACTTGCACCGGCCAGCCCCAAAGGAATAGGGTCGTTCTGACTAGATAGTTAGACGGGCGCTGAGTGGCCTGACTCTCGACAGCTAGTTCTGCCCTTAGCCAATACTGCTGCCCTCCGCCTAGCTCGCTTTCACAGCCGTGAGGTCGCCAGATGTGCCGGAAGCTCCATCCGTTCGCCCGCCGCAAGGCGCCAGCCTCGTCTTGTTTCGGCGACATGGCCCTACGCCGCACCGCACTCGCCTTCTCCGTCGCCCTGGTGGCCTCGATCTTCGCCACCGGAGCTCCTACGGCCGCGCTTGCTCACCACGGGGACGCGAGCACCGTTCGAGGCCACATCGAGGAGGACTCCGTCGCCCACGGCCAGGCCGAGGAGCGGCGGCTCGAGCGGCGCACCAGGGCGGCCACCGCGGCGGACGCCGAGGCGGCGGCAGCGACGGTCGTCGGCAACGAGGGCCTGGTGGGCCAGTGGGGCCCTGTCGTCGACTGGCCGGTGGTGGGCGTGCACGTGGCGCTGCTCGAGAACGGGAAGGTGCTCGCCTACGACTCGGTGGGCGACAACGCAACCGAGACCTACGAGGTCCACGACCATACCCGCGCCACGGTCTGGAACCCCGCCACCGGCGCGCAGACCCCGGTGTGGGTGACGGGCTACAACGTCTTTTGCAGCGGCCTCGCCCACCTCATGGACGGGTCCCTTTTCCTCGCCGGCGGAAACCTGAACGCCCAGTTCGACGGCCTTGTCCAGACGCACGTCTTCGACTCGGACACCAATACGTGGAGCCTCGGGCCGAACATGGCGGCTGGTCGCTGGTACCCAAGCGTCACCCCCCTGAGCAACGGGGAGTTGCTGATCACGGAGGGCGGGCCGGACATGCCGGAGGTGCGCACGACCGACGGTGGCCTGCGCGCGCTCAACACGGCCTCGCTCAACCTGCCGCTTTACCCGTGGATCCATGTAGCGCCCGATGGCCGCGCCTTCTACGCGGGCCCGGACCAAACGATGCGGAGCCTCGACACAGCCGGGGGAGGCTCGTGGCAGAGCTTCGGCCAGCGCGACTCCCTGAACCGCGCCTACGGGAGCCATGCGCTCTATGACGCGGGCAAGATCCTGGTCGCGGGCGGAGCCTCCTCGAGCAACGATGCCCGCGTCATCGACCTGAACGGGGCGACGCCGCAGGTATCGGTTACGGCGC
>JBBPIK010000111.1:0-5649 GCA_038040415.1 Actinomycetota bacterium | reverse complement strand
AACGACGGCCAGGTGTTGGTGGAGTAGCGGTTGTGGCCGAAGCAGCCGACCGTCTCGAACCGCTCGTCGCGGAGATCTGGGTAGTAGTCACCGAGCACCCCGGGCGCGCCCATCACCTTGTAGACGCAGGTCGAGGCCGAGAACGACGCCACGTGGAAGCCGAGCTCGGCCTCCAGCGCGCCCATCAGGTCGAAGGTGAGCCGCTCGCGCCGCTTCACGTCGGGCAGCAGCCCGGCGACCTGCCAGAAGTGGGGCTCTTCCTCGCGAGCGGTGGCTCCAAGCGCTTTGGGGTCGACCACGCCGAGGCGCTCGGCGAGGATGCGGAAACCGCCGCGACCGAGGATCTCGCGGGCATCGTGGCGAGCGCGCTCCACGTCGGTGGAGCGATCGATGAACACGTGGGCCACCGCAAACGCGGGGTCGAGTGCCAGCGCGGGGTTGTGGCCGCCGCTGCGGACCTCCTCGGCCCAGATCCGGCGGGGGATGTCGACCAGGATGCCGCAGCCGTCGCCCTCGCCGTCCACGTTCCCGGCGCGGTGGAGCATCTTCTGGAGGTTGGCCAGCGCCAGCTCCACCGGGGCGCGGCTCGGCGTCGCGTCCTTGCGCACCGACGCGTAGATCGCGCAGGCGTCCCGGTCCTCCACGCTCGGCGGCGAAACGCGAGGCCTGTAGGCCCGCTCAGGCGAAAAACGTCCCTGCTCGCCGGCCAGCGGCTTTTGACGACTGGAAGAGCTGAGCACTCGGACCTCCCGGTTTCCGCGCCTTCTTCGAGCGGACGCGCGACGGGGACAAATCGGACGCGCAGTATAGACGTGGCGACGGCGCGGAACGTCAGCCACCGCCGCAGACTCCGCGGCGGCCATATAGTCCGGCCGATGTCCGAAGCGATCGCCGTCCTGTCCCAGAAGGGGGGCACCGGAAAGACGACCATGGTCCGCTCGCTCGCGGACGTCTTCGAGCGCCTCGGGATGGACGTGGTAGCGGTCGACGCCGACCCGCAGGGCAACCTCTCCGACTACTTCGACGCCGACCCGAACTCGCACCCGACGCTCGGGGAGGTGCTCCAGGGGCAGGCGCGCGCCGCCGACGCCGTGCACGGCCGGGTGGTGCCGGCGAACCTCCGGCTCGCCGAGGCCGAGCTGGTCCTGGCGGGGAAGATCGGCCGCGAGGTGACGCTTCGCAACGCGCTGCGGGACCTGCGGCGCCAAAAGGACCTGATCCTGATCGACTGCCCGCCGACCCTCGGCCTGATGACGGTGAACGCGCTGGTCGCCTCCACGCACGCGATCCTCTCCACCGAGGCGCAGTACTTCTCGCTCCAGGGGATGGAGCAGGCGGTGCAGGTCCTGGACCTGGCGCGCGACTCCCTGAACCCGGAGCTGGAGCTCTTGGGCGTTTGCCTGAACATCGCCAACATGCGCACCCGCCACGCGCGCCAGACCCAGGAGGCGCTCCGCGAGAGGTTCGGCGACAAGCTCTTCCGGACGGTGATCCGGCAGTCGATCGTGTATGCCGAGTCGGCCGAACGAGCGATCCCGATCCTCGACTATCGCCCCGAGAAGGGGGCCGACTACCTGTCGCTCGCCGGCGAGATCCTGCGCCGCCTCGGCAAGCAGGAAATGCTCGAGCAGCTCGACCGGCTCAGCGCCGAGGTGGTTCCGAACGGCCCGCGAGCGAGCGACTCCGCCGCGGGACCGACCTCGCTGGAGCACGACTCCGCCGCGGAGCCGACCCCGCTGGAGCACGACTCCGCCGCGGGGCCGACCCCGCTGGAGCACACTTTTCCGGGGTGACCGAGCAGGACCCATCCGCGCCGCTCGAGGAGACGATCGCGCGCTACAACGAGGCCTGGAACGACCACGACCTGGACGCGATCATGGCCATGCACGCGCCCGACATGGTGTTCGAGAGCCACACCGCGGGCGAGCGGGCTGAGGGTGACGCGGTGCGCGAGCACATCGGCTCGATCTTCGAGACCTGGCCCGACATCGCCTTTGCGACCCGCCGCCTCTACGTGCGCGACGGGCTGGTGGTCCAGGAGTGGACCGCGACGGCCACGCACGCCAACCAGATGCGCCGCGGTGACCTGGTCGCCGAGCCGTCGGGGAAGAAGGTCGCCTGGGACGGCCTCGACGTGATCCCGTTCGAGGACGGCTTGGTGAAGCGTAAGGACGTCTATTCGGACTCGGTCTCGATCCTGCGCCAAGTCGGGCTGCTCGAGTAGGGGCGCGCTTACAGCTCCGGCACGTCGGCGCCGAGCGGGGTGAACGGGGCGCGCCGGATCTCGGCCTCCTCGCCGACGCGCTCGCGCAGGGCGGCGGTGACCTTCCCGGTGTCCTGCCAAAAGCACCAATAGAGCAAGGTCGGCCCGGCGCCCGAGATCGTCGCCCCAATCGCCCCCAGGTCCCGCGCTTCGGCGAGCAGCTCCATCGAGCGCGGGTAGAGATGGGCGCGGTGCGGCTGGTGGAGGCGATCGGCGAGGCCGCGAGAGATCAGGGCCAGGTCGGAGCGCTCGATGCCGAGGACGAGCTGCGAGGCGGCGGCCACGTTCGCGACGGCGTCGGTCACGGGGACGTCCGCGGGCATCGCGGCCCGCGCCTGCTCGGTCGGCACCTCGTCTGTCGGGATCACCAGCACACCCTCAACGCCTTCGGGGGGATCCAGGCGAACGGGGCGGGGCCTCTGCTCCCCGTCGGCGGACGGGCAGACGACGAAACCGCCGTAGAGCGTCGCCCCGACGTTGTCGGGGTGGCCTTCGAGCTCCACGGCGCGGGAGTAGATCTGCTCGCGGTCGAGCCCCAGCTCGAACAGGTGGTCGGCGGCCATCAGCCCGGCGACGATCGCTGCCGCCGACGAGCCGAGGCCGCGGGCGAGCGGGATCTCGCTGCGAATCTCGAACCGCAGGCCATCGGCGGGATGAAGCGCCTCGAAGGCCCTCACGCACAGGTTGCCGCGGTCGTCCGGGACCGGCTGGTCGCCAGGGTCAACTGAGAACTCCCCCGCCTCGGTGACCTCGAGCTCCAGGTACAGCGAGAGGGCGGCGGCCAGGACGTCGTAGCCCGGCCCCAGGTTCGCGGAGGAGGCCGGCGCGCGGACAAGGCGGCGGCGGACGGTCATCGGCTGCCGTGGGAGGCCTCGCCTTGGCGCGGGCCCCGGATCACCTCCACTTGATCGAGCACCCGACGGGCTGTGACTCGGCCCGGCTCACCTCGCGACCGCCCAACAGGTCGTCGAGCGCCTCGCGGACCCAAGAAGCGTTCTGGGCGGGGTCCATGTGGTCGCCGTCGGGGGCGCCCTCGTACCGCACCCGCAGGTCGCCGTCGAGGACGTACACGTGCGGGGTGACCTGAGCCGCCCAGTCGCGCGCCGCCTGCTGGCTCTCGTCGTGCAGGTACGGGAGCGGCCACTCCTCCTCGCGTACCCGCTCGCGCATCGCTTCGAGCGAGTCACGGGGGTAGCGCTCGGCGTCGTTCGAGTTGACCGCGAGGAAGCGGACCTCGCGGGGAGCGTAATCTCGCGCGACCTGAGCCAGCCTGTCATGCCAGGCGAGGGCGTAAGGACAGTGGTTGCAGGTCCACACCACCACCGTCGCCGGCGCCTCGCCGGGCGCCGGCAGGGTGTGGGTCTGACCCTCCGTGTCGGGCAGCTCGAGCGGAGGCGCGGAGTCTCCGACCTTGGTCGCGGTTGCTTGAGCCATCACTGACCACCTCCTTCGATCGCGTTTGCAAGCGTGTCTCGCAGGTCCGCGCGGTCGGGCAGCGGCGAGATCCTCCCGTCGCGAAGCCTGTAGACGCGGCAGGTCAGCCCGGCGGGCTCGCCATCGGGCGGCTGCACGTCGCGCCCCGAGACCCGGATCGTCGGCGATCCCACGAAGCCCTCCCGCCCGGCGTCCTGGTCGGTGCGGACCTCACGCACCTCGACCGACGCCGGGTCCAGCCCGACGGCGCTCATCTCCTCGCTCAGGACCGCAAGCGCCCGCTCCCACGAGGGGCATCCCTCCCACCACAGGAGCTCCACCTTGGGCGCCTCGTCGGTCATTCCCCCAGGTTAGTTGGGTCAGGTGGGCCCGCGACCGTAGATGGCGCTGGCCACGAGAGCGCCGGGCGGCACCTCGGCCCCCGGCAGGAGCACCGACTCCCTCACCTGCGCCCCGGCGCCGATCGTGCACCCGGCGCCGATCACGAGCGGACCGTCCAAACGCACCTCGGCGCCGATCTCGAAGCCCTCCGCCGCCAGCACCCGGCCACCGACGCCCGGATCGCCTCGCTCCACAGCCTCATCCGTGCCCCGAGCCTGGAGCAGCTCGCCGGCCGGCTCGAGCTCAACCTCGGCCTCGACGGCGTCCAAGTTTCCTCGCAGGTACTCCGGCAGCGAGCCGACGTCGTTCCAGTAGGCGTCTATCCGGTGAACGTGGAACGGGACATCGTGTTCGAGCAGGGCCGGGAACACCTCGCGGGCGAAGTCGACCACCGGCTTGGACGGAAAGTAGTCGAAGATCTCCCGCTCCAGGACATAGATCATGCAGCTCGCCAGGTCGGAGAGGGCCTCAGCCGGATCGGGCTTCTCCTGAAAGCCCTGGATCCGCCCGGCGGAGTCCGTGATCACGACCCCGAACTCGCTCACCTCGGAGACCCGCTTGACGGCCAGCGTGGCGATCCCGCCGTTGGCCGCGTGGGCGGCGCGCAGGGCGGCGAGGTCGATGTCGGTGAGGGCGTCGGCGGCCATGACCAGGAAGGGCTCCTCGCCGAAGAACTCGGCGACGTTGCGGACCCCCCCCGCGGTGCCCAGCAGCTCGTCCTCGTAGCTGTAGGTGAGGTCGATCCCGAGTCCCGAGCCGTCGCCGAAGCGATCGCGGATCGTCTCCGGGAACCAGTGCAGGTTGGCGATCACCGGGCCGAAGCCGTGCCTGCGCAAGAGCCGCAGGATGTGCTCCATGACCGGGCGGTTCGCCACCGGCACCAGCGGCTTGGGGATCTCGTAGGTGAGCGGGCGCAGGCGGGTCCCCAGGCCCGCCGCCATCACCATCGCTCGCATCAGATCAGGCCGGTGGCGTGATCGCTACGTGCCCTGATCCCAGGAGGCGAGGTACTTCTGCTGCGCGTCCGTGAGCTGATCGATCTCCACCCCCCGCGAGGCCAGCTTCAGGCGGGCGATCTCGCGGTCGATCTCCTCGGGCACGGGATAGACCCGCTTCTCGAGGTAGGAGTGGTCTCGCACCACGTGCTCGGCGGCGAGCGCCTGGTTGGCGAAGCTCATGTCCATCACCGCGGCGGGGTGGCCCTCGGCGGCGGCCAGGTTGACGAGCCGCCCGTCCGCGAGCAGGAAGATCTCCCGCCCATCCTTGGTTCGATGGCCTTCGACGAACGGGCGCGACCGGAACTTCTCGACCGTGATCGCGTCGAGCTCCTCCTTGTTGACCTCGACGTCGAAGTGGCCCGAGTTGCAGACGATCGCGCCGGACTTCATGGCCTCGAACATCTCGCCGGCGATCGCGTCGCGGTTGCCGGTCACAGAGATGAACACGTCGCCTACCCTGGCCGCGTCGACTCCGGGCATCACCTCGTAGCCGTCCATCAGCGCCTCGAGCGCCCGCAGCGGATCGACCTCGCAGACGATCACGTGGGCCCCGTGGCCCTTGGCGCGCATCGC
>JBBPIK010000161.1:0-1810 GCA_038040415.1 Actinomycetota bacterium | reverse complement strand
CAGATGGAAGGGTCGATTGGGTAGCTCCGCGACCGCGCAAGCGGAGCCCGAGTGGCTCGTCCAGAGGCGCCGCAAGGGCGCCTCTCTCGCGCAGGAGCTGCCACTCCTCGCGGGCGCATCCCTCTACGATTGGGGCATGGCCACCGAGGAAGAGGTGAACGAGGCGCTCGAGGAGGTGATCGACCCAGAGCTGGGGCTCGACTTCGTCTCCCTGGGCCTCGTCTACGACGTCGAGATCGAGAACGGCGAGGTGTACATCACCTTCACGCTGACCACGCCGGCGTGCCCGATCGGCCCCCAGGTCACCGAGCAGATGCGGGAGTTCGTCGGCGAGCTCGACGGTGTCGAGAAGGTCCACCCGAAGATGATCTTCGACCCGCCCTGGTCCCCAGAGATGATGTCCGAGGACGCGAAGTTCGCGCTGGGGTTCTGAGGCCTGCAACTCACCTGTTTTCGCGTCCCCTGGCACGGGGCGAGATGGCCCGGTTGCAAACGGATTGCAAACGCAGGACGAATCGCCCGCGGCAGAGGCCGGCCCGCTCGAGCTCAAGCAGGAGCTCCTCGGGCGGTAGGTCTGCGAGCTCCGGGAGTCCTTCACTTAGGGACAACACCCTAAGCGGGCGCCCTATCCGAGAGTTGCGGAATCTGCAGTGAGTTACGACGGCTAGGAGCTTCCCGGAGCTCGCAGCCACTCCGGATACAAGCGCCATCCCCGCCGTGCGGGCGGTCTTTACAGGTGTCCCGGCTCGCGGTACTGGCGCTAGACCGACCCAAAACCGGTCACGCACAGCTTGCACCC
This sequence comes from Actinomycetota bacterium, assembly GCA_038040415.1. GTDB lineage: Bacteria > Actinomycetota > Thermoleophilia > Solirubrobacterales > 70-9 > AC-56. The sequence goes on along the minus strand of JBBPIK010000161.1, from coordinate 1,011 downwards.
CGGACTGCGACGCCTGCGTCGAGGCCTGCCCCGTGGACGCGTGCTTCGCCGAAGACCAGGCACGTGGGCCTCCTGGGTCGACGTTGCTTTCAGCAACGCCTTCCTTCGGCGCCCTTCGTGCAGCTCCCCTTGCCCCTACCCAGCCCCAGGCGGCTCCGCGGAGCCGCGGCGGCGGGAATTAGGAATCAACCATCTAGTTGGCCGCCAGGGTCCTAATAGGGTCCTATTTTCGAGCGGGTGGGCGACCGTTGCCCGACTGGCGAATGCCGCCCCGCGAGCCGATGGGTCAAGGCTGATCGCCTGCATCCGCTGATCCCGCGCGAGTCGCCGCGCTGGTGGAAGCTCTGCAAGGGCCGCGCCGCCGTTGAGCGTCAGTTCGGGCGGCTCAAGAACGAGTGGGCGCTACTACTGTTTCGCGTACGCGGACTGGATCGCGTCGCGCTTCACGCTGACTTGACGATTCTTGCCACGCTCGCTTGCGCCCTCGCGCGAGCGCGAGCCGCGCCCGCCTAGACTGGGTGGCGTGCGGCGCGCACGCGCATTCGCCACCAGAACGATCCGGGCAATGAAGCTCCTGGCCCGCGACAGTCGGATTCCAAAGCCCCTGCGATGGATCGCCGGACCTGCGCTCCTGCCGATCCCAGGGCCGGTCGATGAGGTCATCCTCTTCCTCATCGCACCGATTCTGTTCGTCTTCTACCGCGAGCCGATGCGCGAGGCTTGGCAGCGGTCGCCGGCCGAGTTTCGCTAGTCGTTTCGCCCGAGCCTCCTAGGCCCCTCCGCTGCGCATCAGGATGCGAATCGGTGCTGGGCGCGTTCTTGACCAGGCGGAAGAAGAGGACGGCATCGGTGCCCTCGGCGGCATCGCGGATCACGATTCAGCGACCTGGAGCCGTTTAGGTTGAGCAAGCGCCCCGACCGGCTTCCAGACCAAACCGACGAGTCCGCCCCCTTTTCCGCGCCCGTAGCTCAGTTGGATAGAGCGTCGGTCTACGAAACCGAAGGTCACAG
>JBBPIK010000029.1:0-31869 GCA_038040415.1 Actinomycetota bacterium | reverse complement strand
CGACGACATCGTGAGCACCGCCGGCCGCCTGGCCGACGCCGCGGACCGGCCGGGCGAGCGAAGCCCCAGGCTCAGGGTGATCTACGTGATGGACCTGCCGCTGACGGTGCCGCTGGACGCTCCGCCGCCGAGGGAGCGGCTGGATGCGGCGCAGGCCGCCTTGCAGCGTGCCCGGGAGGTGGGCGAGGAGTACGAGACGGTCGAGGTCGAGACGGACCTCGTTCGGGCGCGCAGCGTGGGCGCCGGGATCGTCGACGAGGCCCGACGGGAGAACGTGGAGGTGATCGTGATGGGCGGCGAGCCACCGACCCGCGTGCGCGGCGGGGCGAGACTCGGCGGCATCGGCGGCACCCGCCCGCCGGAGGTGGGCGAGGTGACCGAGTACGTGCTCAAGAAGGCACCCTGCAGGGTCCTGTTGACCGCTCCGCCGGCGGGTTAGGCCGGATTAGCCGCAGACGGCGTCAATCGGCCCAGAAGTCCTGCACCATCTCGGAATCGCGAGCGTGGTGGGGTCCGAAGACGAGCAGTTCGAGGCCCTCCGGCCCTGCCTCGAACGCCCGTGTCACCTGCGGCGCGATCCGGATTGCGTCCAGGGGGCCGATCTCGACAACTTCGTCGTCGAGCTTCACCCGCCCGTTGCCCGAAAGGACGACGTTGACCTCCTCCGCCTCCTCATGGCGGTGGGCGAACGCCTGCCGCTTGCCCGGGCGAACGACGTGATAGGCGAGGCCGGTGGTCTCGGCGCCGAGCTCCTCGCGCGGAAAACGCGCCTCCTGTATTTCGGAGAAGCCGTGCCTCACGGCCATGTCCTCGACCTCACGCAGGTTCTTGATCTCGTAGCTGCTCAGGGGGGCCATGCTAATGGCGCGGGCCGCGCCCGGGCCGTCCGCGGGCGAGGGGTAGCATCCACGCGATGTTCATCCTGATCGTTGGTGCAGGCCGCGTCGGCTCGTCGCTGGCCCGGGCGATGCTCCGAGATGGGCACCAGGTCTCCTGCCTGGATGAGGATTCGGAGTCGCACGCGCGGCTCGAAATCGGGCTGGACAAGTCGTGGGAGGACATGGGCGGCCAGTTCACGGTCGGCACCGGTCTCGAGCTCGAAGCGCTCGAGGAGGCGGGGATCGAGAACGCCGATGCGTTCGTGGCCGCCACCGATGGCGACAACACGAACATCGTCATCGCCCAGATAGCCAAACGGCGCTTCAACGTGCCGACGGTGATCGCGCGGATCCTCGATCCCTACCGGGCTGAGTGGTACGAGCAGCAGGGGCTGCACACCATCTGCCCGACTCGGGTGGCGATCGAGATGCTGGAGACCGAGGTCAAGGAAGCCGCCACGAAGACCGCGGGCGGCACGTAGTGGTCACTGGGAGGGGCGACGGATGTACGTGATCATCGTCGGGGCAGGGAAGGTGGGATGGAACCTCGGGCGTGAGCTGCTCGAGAAGGGCCATGAGGTGACCCTGCTCGAAAAGGACCGCAGGCGCTACGAGACGGTGGAGCAGGAGCTGGAGCACTCGATTCAGTACGGGGATGGGACCGAGCTGTGGGTGCTGGAGCGGGCCGGGATCTCGCGGGCGGACATGGTGATCGCGGTCACGGGGGACGACGAGGACAACGTGCTGATCTGCCAGGTGGCCAAGGAGAAGTACATGGTCGAGCAGATCATCGCCCGGGTCAACAACCCCAGGAACAAGCAGTGGTTCGACCTGCTCGGGATCAGGCCCGTGGTCTCGGCGACGGACCTGATCCTGCGCCTGATCGAGCACGAGGTGCCGAAGTACGGCCTGGTTCACCTGCTCGATCTCGAGAAGGAGCGCCTGGAGATCATCGAGTTGCTGCTCGGCGAGGAGTCGCCGGTGGCCGGCCAGCGGGTGGGGGACCTGGAGCTGCCGGAGGGGAGCCTGCTGATCTCGGTGCTGCGCGGGGGGACCGGCTTCGTACCCGGCCCCGAGACGGTGCTCGAGCCCGGAGACGAGGTGCTCGCGGTGCTCGATCCGGGCGTGGAAGAGGAGCTGAAGACGTACTTCGGACCGGACGGCGGGTAGTGGGCCGTCCGGCAACGATGCAACCGAAACGTCGGCCCCAGGCGCTGCCATGCCGCGTCCTCGGTCGCCCCAATAGCGCTGCTATTGAGGCTCCCTGCGTCCTCGCCTGGCAACGCCTGGACCTCGCCGTTTCAGGCACAACGTTTCCGGACGACCCACTAGGCGGAGTGATCGCGGCGGGCCGATGACGGACCGGAGGGTCGACTACCTGCTGATCGGCGGCGGCATGGCGTCGGCCCATTGCGCTGCCGAGCTGCGCCGGCGGGAGTCCGAGGGGTCGATCCTGCTGGTGGGTCGGGAGGCGGATCCCCCGTACGAGCGTCCACCGCTGTCGAAGGAGTACCTGCGGGGGGAGAGCGGTCGGGAGGACGCCTACGTGAACGGGATGGATTGGTACGAGGCCAACGACGTCGAGCTGCTCACGGGAGCGAGCGTCATGTCGCTGGACCCGGGGGCGCGGACGGCGACGCTTCAGACGAAGGAGCAGGTGGGGTTCAGCAAAGCGGTGATCGCCACGGGGGCGCGGGTCAACATCCTGCACCACCTGGAGGGGGCGCGGCTGGAGGGGATCCACTACCTGCGCGTACTCGGAAACTCGGAGGCGATCCGGCAGGAGGCGGAGGGCGCGGAGCACGTGGTGCTGATCGGCGGCAGCTACATCGCCAGCGAGGTGGCGGCGTCGCTGACTGCGACGGGGACCAAGTGCACGATGGTGATGCTGGAGGAGGTGGCGATGTCGCGGGCCTTCGGCGAGGAGGTGGGGCGCTACTTCCACGAGATCCTGGAGTCGCATGGGGTCGAGCTGGTGCCGGGCGATCAGCTGGAGGCGTTTCTGGGGGAAGGGCGGGTGCGGGCGATCCGCACCAAGAGTGGGCGCGAGATCGAGGGCGACGTGGTGGTGGTGGGGGCGGGGGTGCACCCCGACACGATGCTGGCGGAGCGCGCCGGGCTGGCGGTGGAGAACGGGATCGTCTGCGACTCGAGGCTCGAGACGTCGGTCAGCGGGATCTACGCGGCCGGCGATGTGTGCTCGTACGACAGCGCGGTGCATGGCCGGCGGCTGCGGATCGAGCACTGGGACGTGGCGCTCCAGCAGGGCCAGCACGTGGCGAGCGGGTTGCTGGGCGAGGCCGAGCCGTACAGGGTGGTGCCGTACTTCTTCAGCGACCTGGCGGACTGGACGAGCCTCGAGTACGTGGGACCGGCGGAGAGCTGGGACGAGATCGTCTGGCGGGGCGACCGGGATGCTGGCGAGTTCAGCGTCTGGTATCTCGACGGCGGCAAGGTGGCGGCGGCGCTCAGCGTCCGGCGCTCCGAGGACCTCGCGCACGCGCGGCGGCTGCTGGAGTCGGGCGCCGACGTGTCGGGCCAGAAGGGTGCGCTGGGGGACGCAGGCAGCGATCTCGCGGTGCTCGGCTCGTGAGCCTTCGCTAGGGTTTCCTCTGGGCTCTCAGCGGCTCCTCGGAGCCGCTGGCTGGCCGTGCCATGCCGGGTCGTCTAGCTGGCAGGACGCCGGATTCTGGTTCCGGAAACGAAGGTTCGAATCCTTCCCCGGCAGTTCGAATCAAGACCCCGTTTTAGGGTCTCCCAAGCGGTTTTCGTCCGACGCACATGGGAACATGTGTTCGATGGGCAGAACGCCTAGAACCGATTGGCTGGCGATCCGCGCCCACTACGAGTCGGGCCGTACCGTGCAAGAGTGCCAGGAGCGGTTTGGGTTCTCCAACGGTGCTTGGCAAAGGGCGGTTGACAGGGGTGACATCGTCCCTCGCCCAAAGTGGAGCGGAGCGAGGGCGTCCAGGAAGCGTGCGGAAATCGGCCGGCTGCGCGAGCTGGGCCTGAGCTACACGGACATCGGGAGGAAGCTCGGCTTGTCAAAGGCAACCGTCGCCTATCACGCCCGGCGATTGGGGATCCCAGCCGACGATCGCTTCGCTCGACGGTACAACTGGACGGAGATTCAGCGCGCATACGACAGCGGTCTGTCGGTTCGCCAGTGCGCGGCACGCTTCGGCTTCAATCTGGCGAGCTGGCACGCGGCGATGAAGCGTGGTGAGATCGTCACGCGCCCGAGCGCAACTCCGGTCGAGGAGCTATTCGTGGCCGGGCGCCACCGGAGCCGAAATCATCTGAAGTGGCGACTCCTCCGGGCGGGGTTGAAGGAGAACCGCTGCGAGGACTGTGGGCTCACAGAGTGGAGGGGTAAGCCACTCAGCATGGCCCTCCACCATGTCAACGGGGATGGCCGCGATAACCGGCTCGAGAACCTCAGGTTCCTGTGCCCGAACTGCCACGCCCAGACGCCCAACTACGGCGGGCGGAACGGGCATCGGCGAAGGAAGGGCGAGCCTGGCGCGAAGCCGCCTGAGGCAAAGGCAGCCTGACGGCTGTCGCGCATGCGGCCAGGGACGGCCGCCGGGAGCCCCTTGCTACCTTGACCCGCTCGTGAGGACCATGCCTGCATATGCCTCGCTCGCGGGAGTCTTGGCGGCGGCCGTGCTGCTCGCCGCCGGTTGCGGCGGCGACGACTCGGCGCCGCCGGAGCCCGTGCCGGGCGCCGGCGACAACCAGGGCCCAGCCCCGCTCGACAAGGCCGCCTTCATCGAGCAGGCCGACGCGATCTGCGGCGAGGCCAACGCGGCGCTGGCGGCCCTCGACGCAGGCGATCCCCAGTTCCAGGCCGCGCAGGAGCAGCAGATCACGCAGAGCGAGCTCGATTCCCTGCAGTCGCTGAGCCCGCCCGACCAGGAGCGCTCCGTGCTGGAGAGCTTCCTGTCCGCGCTTCAGGACCAGGTTGACGCGCTGAGCCTCAAGCAGACGGCGCTCGAGCAGGGCGACGACCCCGCCACCGCCGACGCGGAGGCAAGCACCGCCGCAGCCAGCGCCCAGGCCGCCGCAGCGGACTACGGCTTCACGGATTGTGCGAACGCCAGCGAGGTTCCGCCGACGTCAGCAACAACGACCGTTCCGACGGTGACCACACCGACCACCCCAACCACAGTCGCTCCGACCACACCATCTTCGCCGCCGACCGGCGGCACCGGCGGCGCTGATGGGGGCATCGGGGGTGGCACTGGCGGCGGGGGCACCGGAGGTGGGGGCACTGGCAGTGGGACCGGCGGCACGGGCGGCGGCGTCTCTCCCTAGCGCCGCGTCGTCAATGGTGGCGCGTGGCCCTTACGCGGCCTGCTCGGCCCAGTCCCCGTAGAGGCGCGAGTACGCGCCGCCCGCCTCGATCAGCTCCTCGTGCGTCCCGGTCTCGACGATCTGTCCCTGCTCCAACACCACGATCAGCCCCGCCCGCCTGATCGTTGACAGCCGGTGGGCGATCACGATCGCCGTCCGTCCCAGCAGCAGCCGTTCCAGCCCGCGCTCGATCGTCCGCTCGGTCCGCACGTCCACGTTCGAGGTCGCCTCGTCGAGGATCAGGATTCGCGGCTCTGCCAGCAGGGCCCGAGCGAAGGCGACCAGCTGCCGCTGGCCGGCCGAGAGGTGGACCCCGCGCTCGCCGACCTCGGTCTCGAATCCGTCCGCGAGCCGATCCACGAACACGTCGGCGCCAACCGCCGCCGCCGCCAAGCGGATCTCCTCCTCGGAGGCGTCGGGGCGACCGAAGGCGATGTTGTCGCGAATCGTGCCCGAGAACAGGAAGCCCTCCTGGGGCACGATCCCGAGCTGGCTGCGGAGCGCTCCGGCGCGCAGATCCCGTAGGTCACGGCCGTCCACCAGCACGCGCCCGCGCTGAGGGTCGTAGAACCGCGCCACGAGCTTCGCCAAGGTCGACTTTCCCGCTCCCGTCTCGCCGACCAGCGCCACCGTCTGTCCCGCGGTGATGCGCAGGTCGATCCCCGCCAGTGCCCAATCCCCGTCGGCGTCCGGCGCGTCGCCACCGCCCGCGTAGGAGAACCAGACGTCGTCGAGCTGCACCTCGCCCCGCAGCCTTGCCGGGTCTACCGCGTGGGGCTTGTCGACCATGTCGGGCCGGGTGTCGAGCAGGTCGAAGATCTTGTCCAGCGCCGCCATCCCCTGCTGGTAGGTCGTATAGAGCTGCGAGATCTGCTGAATCGGGTCGAAGAACAGCTGGAGGTAGCCGATGAAGGCGACCACGACCCCGATCTCGACCTTGCCGTTGATCGCCTGATAGCCGCCGTAGAGGATGATCGCCGCGCTCCCGATCGCCGACAGCAGCTCGACCGCCGGGAAATAGGAGGCGTTGAGGTAAACCGTGCGCATGTTCGCGACCCGGTTCTCCTCGTTCAGCTCCGACATCCGCTCCAGATGCCGGTCCTCGCGACCGAAGCTCCGCACCACCCGTACCCCGGACAGCGTCTCCTGGAGGTACGCGGTGATGTTGGCGATCTTCTCCCGCGTCAGCCGGTAGGCGCCGGCGGAGACGATTCTGAAGATCACGCTGGCGATCGCCAGCAGAGGGAAGGTGAGGAAGGTGACCAGCGCCAGCGGCACGTCGAGCGCGAGCAGGATCACGACCACGCCCAGCAGCGTCAGCGTGCTCGAGAACAGCGTCACCACGCCGTCGGTCACCAGGCTGTCGAGCGCCTGCACGTCGTTGGTCAGCCGCGAGATCAGCACCCCGGGTCTGTTGCGCGTAAAGAACCCGATCGACATCCCCTGGAGGTGGGTGTAGATCCGTTCGCGCAGGTCCTGCAACGCTCGCTGCCCGACCCAGCCGACCAGATAGGTCTGCGCGTAGGTCGCCGCCCACAGGACCAGGACCGAGGCGAGGAAGACGACGACGATCACGGTCAGCGCTCCGGGGTCGTCGGCACGGATGCCGCCGTCGATCGCCTTCCCAGCCAAATACGGCGGCGCCAGCGCGGCCGCGGTGGCGATCACCAGCGCCACCATCATCAGCGCCACCTGAATCCGGTAGGGGCGCAGCAGACCCAGCAACCAGCGAAGCTTGCGCCCGCGCTGGTCCTCGCCCTTGATCAGGCGCCACAGGTCCCGCAACAGAAGAAGCGTGCCCGCGAACCGCCCGGGTTGGTTCGCCTGGTCCTCGGTGTCCTCGGCGAGGTCCGATTCCTGCGCCTCGGGAGCTGCCGCCCGGTCATCCTCGTGATCGGGACGCCCCCGGCGATCGCCGCGGAAGTCGCTAGCCGGGCTCACAGCCGTGCCACCTCCTCGCGCTCCTCCAAGTCGCGCTGCAGGAAGAGCACGTCCTCGTAGCCGAACTCGGCGATCTCGCCGTACAGCGTGGAGCGCCCGAGCAACTCCTCGTGCGTGCCGCGGTCGACGATCCGGCCGCCGTCCATGACCACGATCTCGTCCGCCAGCGAGATCGTGGACAGCCGGTGGGCGACGACCAGTGTCGTCCTGCCCTTCATCGCCTCCGCGAGGCCGCGCTTGATCTCGGCCTCGGTGGTCGCATCGACCGACGAGGTCGCGTCGTCGAGGATCAGGATCCGCGGGTCCGCGAGCAGGGCGCGGGCGATCGCGATCCGCTGTCGCTGTCCGCCTGAAAGCGTCAGCCCGCGCTCGCCGACCCGCGTCTCGTAGCCCTCAGGCAGCCGCTCAATGAACCCGTGCGCCTGGGCGCGCCGAGCCGCCTGCTCGATCTCTCCCCGACTCGCGTCGGGACGGGCGTACGCGATGTTCTCGCTCACCGACGCCGAGAACAGGAAGCTGTCGTCGGCGACGAAGGCAATCGCCCGCCGCAGCGAGCCCACGTCCACCGAGCGCACGTCGGCGCCGTCCACCACGACGTCGCCCGCGCTTGGGTCGTACAGGCGCGCGATCAGCGCCACGAGGCTCGTCTTCCCCGACCCCGTCGGGCCGACCAGGGCGACGGTTCGGCCCGCCTCGATCTCGAGGCTCACGTCTGTGAGCGCCGGCTCGGCGCCGTTGTAGCGCAGGGTGACGCCGTGGAGCTCCACTCGCCCCGGTCCGGCCGGAAGGGGGACGGCATCCGGGGGGCTGGCGATCCTTGGCTCGCGGTCGAGGATCTCGAACATCCGGTTTCCGGAGGCGACCGCCCGCTGTGCCATCCCGAGCGCCATGCCCAGCATCCGCATCGGCCCCACCAGCATCACCAGGTAGGTGTAGAAGGCGGTGAACTCGCCCAGCGTCATCCCGCCGGCGATCACCTGGCGGCCGCCGATCAGCAGCACCACCGCCAGCCCGAGGCTGGGGATGAACCCGAGCATCGGCGAGTAGAAGGCGCGCAAGCGCGTCGAGTAGACGTTCTGGTCGAACACGCGGGCCACCGAGCGGCGGAACCGCCCCAGCATGTGCTGCTCCCGGGCGAACGCCTTCACGATCCGGATCCCCGAGACGCTCTCCTCCGCCTCGGCTGTGAGCTCGGCGATCCGCTGCTGCACCTCCTGCACAGCCGGGCGGGAGAGGCGGCTGAACCGGGCTGCCGCGAGGACGACGAAGGGCACAGGCAGCAGGGCCAGCGCCGCCAGCCAGGGCTTGATCGCGAACATGACGGCCCCCGCCAGCAACAGCGTCAGCGCATTCTGGGTCAGGAAGATCAGCCCGTAGCCGAGGAAGAAGCGGATCGACTGGAGGTCGACGGTCGCCCTCGACATCAGCTGCCCGGTCTGCTGCGAGTCGAAGAAGCCCAGCTCGAGTGCCTGCAGGTGGGAATAGATGCGCTCCCGCAGGTCGAACTCCACCGCCACCGAGACCCTGCCCGCGATCAGCCGCCGGATCACGGTCAACCCCACTCGCAGAGCTCCGGCCCCGACGATCGCCACGGCCAGCGGCAGCACGTCCGGGCGCCGCTGGTCGTTGATCGCGTCGACGGCATCGCCGACCAGCCACGGGATCAGCACCGTCATTCCCATCGCCAGCCAGGCGAAGACGAGAGACCCGGCCACCGCGCGGCGGTAGGGGCGCAGGAAACCGAGCAGCCGCCAGAAGGTGGTCACGGCCCCTGACTATACAAAGTGAAGTACGTCTTGGCCACGCCCTGAACCACGCGTTGGCGACACGCCGCAAGCGGAGCCGTGCGGGTCAACGAAGAGCCGATCCCAGCGGAGCGCCCCTCAAGGGGGCCTGACAGCAGGCCGATTGGGAGTGCAGACGCGATGCGCCGGCAATCGACCATGCGCGCGGCGCTAAGCCGCTTGTGGCGTTCCGAACGCGGCTTCGCCCTGCCCACGGTGCTGATGATCATCATCGCTTCCCTCGGCCTGTCGGGCGCGACGGTGGTTGCCTCGATCCAAACGCAGAGCGGCAGCGTCCGCGACGAGGATTCAAAGGACGCGCTCGCGGCCGCCGAGGCCGGCCTCCAGCTCGCCCTCTACCGCCAGAACAAGATCGCGACATCCAGCGCTCTGCCCTGCGTCGTGCTCGGCTCGGGCAGCGACCTGGTTCCGGGAACGGCGCTTGCCGATGGCTGGTGCCCCGCGTGGACGGGCACGGTGGGCGGCCGGTCCTACACCTACCGAGTCAAGCCGTGGACTCTCGTCGGGACCACGCTGACGGGCGTCAAGCGCGAGCTCTCGGTCGTCTCCTCGGGCACCGCCGACAACGTAAGCCGCAGGGCCGACGTCGTCGCCAGGGCAAGGGACGGCAGCGGCGTCTTCGGTAGCTTCAGCGCGGTGGGGATCGATGGCGTGACGATCAACGGCAGCAGCAACATCGGCAACGCGACGAACACGACCAACGCAGCCACAAATGGGGACATCACGACGCTGGGCAGCGGTTACCTCTGTGGCGATGCCAAGCACGGTCTGGGCCAAGGGTTCAGCGGCACCCAGTGCTCGGGTTACGAGGTCTTCGAGGAGGCCCTGTCGATGCCCCCTGTCGACCCGGGGACAGCGTGGACGCTCAACTGGAACAGCCGCTTCTTTGTCCAGGATCCGAAGAAGGGCAACGTGACCTGGGATGCGACAACGCGAACGATGACCATGACGGGCGGGGGGAGAGTGACGCTGGGCGCCAGCGACAGGCCCTACAGCTTTTGCAAGCTCAACATGTCGGGCAGCAGCCAGCTGATCGTGGCCCAGGGAGCCGTGGTCACGATCATCTTCCACTCGCCCGAGACCTGCGGGCAGACCGGCGATCCGGTTGTCCAGCTGAACATGACCGGCAACACCCAGTTCGTCACCACGAGCGGTAACCCCGACGACCTCCGCATCGCCATGGCGGGCTCGGAGTCCATACCCACGAAGGCCCACTTCACCGGCAACTCCGGCAGCGAGATGACGATCTACGCCCCCCAAACCGACGTCGAGCTGTGGGGGAGCACCACGTATTCCGGGGCGGTGGCGGGTAAGACGCTCACTCTCGGAGGGAACGCAACGTTCCTCAACGACGATCGCGCGGGCCAGTCGCAGCTTCCGATCAGCATCGTCTACCAACGGGACCGGTACGTCGAGTGCACGGGGGGCGCGATGCCCACCGAGGTTGGTACCCACCCGGACGACTACTGCTGATTCGGCGCCCTCAGCTTTTTGGGCAGCGTGGGGCGCCGCGATACTTCAGGCATGCCGCACCCAACCGCCGGCCTCTGCGATTCATGCGTCCACCAGCGAATCGTCCGCACGACCCGCGGGTCGAGCTTCTCGCTCTGTGAGCGCTCGCGCACCGACCCGGCCTATCCCCGCTACCCGCGCCTGCCGGTGAGCAATTGCCGTGGCCACGAGTCGCCAGAACACCGCTCAAAGCGCTAGCGCGCTCCGGCGCTAGCGCAGAGCCGCGTTGCTTCGACTTGGCGCCCTACGACTCTGACTCTGGGCTGCCGCCGGACCCGTGTGCCCCTGTGCCAGAGCCCCGCCGAAACGGCCACGGCACACGCGACCGCTGCCGCGCGCGACGCAGCTTCCAATCTCGCTGCTGCGCCATGCCCCACATCATCCGGACCTTCTCCTGGGCGTCCTCGAGCTCCTGCTGCATTTGCGCGCTGGACTCGAGCGCGGTGCGCAGCTGGGTCTCCAGGGACTCGGCTCGCTCGTGAGCAGACCGGTAACGATCGCCCTCGACGAGGAGGTCGTGTCGCCGCAGCTCCGCGAGGGGGATCCTGTGATCGCCATCGCGAACGTCCGCTGCCAACTCGCCGCGCCGAATCCGTGCCTGAATCGCATCCGCCGACAGGCCAGTCAGCTCCGCCGCCTGAGCCACGTCAACCGCTGGGGGTTCTGAGACTGCCACGCTCCTCCATGATTACGGCTCGGCCCTGTGCCCCGAGCACAGCCCTGCGCACTCCAATGTATCGCGTTCCAGCGGCGAGCAATCGTCAATCTTCGAACTCCGATTTCGACTAGACTGCGTGCTCGTGGGGAGGAGTCGGGGTCATCTGGCAGCAGCCGCCGCGGTTGCGACAGTGGTGGCCCTCCTGTTGCCGGCTTCGGCGATGGCTCAGAAGTTCACCAGTGGGGTGACCGCCGGCGAGGTCACCGACGACGCGGCAATCGTCTGGGGTCGCGCCGCCAACCAGGGCTACGTACAGGCCCAGGTCTCCCGCAGCAGCTCCTTCCAGAGCATCGTCAAGCAGCGGATCCTGCGTGCAGTGACCGGCAACAACAACACGGTCCAGACCAGGTTCGCCGGGCTCCAGCCCAGCCGCACCTACTTCTATCGCTTCTGCATTTCGGGCGGGAGCGGTTGCAGCTCCGTGGGCAGGTTCCAGACCGCTCCGCCGCCCAACTACCGCACGCCGATCCGCTTCGGGTTCACGGCCGACGAGACTGGGATCAGGGCGCCGGGGTCTTCCACTCCGTACTGGGGGAACTTCAAGGCCTGGGGATCGATGCTGGCCGAGAACAACCACTTCAACGTCGACCTCGGCGACACGATCTACTCCGACCCGGAGGTCCCGTTCAGCGTTCCGGACGCTCTCCTGGTGGGGCAGAAGTGGGCCATGTACCGGCAGAAGCTCGCGGTCCAGAACATGCAGAGGATTCGCAAGGCGACCGGGATGTACAACCACTGGGACGACCACGAGTTCATCAACGACTTCTCGATTCCCGAGACCAGCCGCACCCTCTACAACCGCGGCGTGCGGGCCTTCCGCAACTACATGCCGGTCACGTTCAGCAACGAGCGCGGCATCTACCGCAGCTTCCGCTGGGGCAAGAACTTGGAGGTGTTCTTCCTGGACGAGCGCTCGTTCCGGAGCGGCAAGGCATCGGCGAACGGCACCTGTGACAACCCGGAGACGGGCGAGCCGGACCTGGCGCCGACCGCGCCCCAGAGCACCCGCAACGCGTTTTCGGCGCTCGTTCCCTCCCTCGCCCAGCCCGTCTCGCAGGCCTGCAAGAACAAGATCAACAGTCCCCAACAGACGTACCTCGGCAAGCCACAGTTGGGCCGCTTCCTCAACGCCGTCGACAACTCGGCGGCGACGTGGAAGGTGGTCATGAACGAGCTTCCAATTCAGCAGTTCTACGCGCTTCCCTTCGATCGCTGGGAGGGCTACGCGTACGAGCGGCTTCAGCTGCTGAACGGGTTGCAGAGCAGGAACGTCGACAACCTCGTCTTCCTCAGCACGGACGTTCACGCTGCACTTGCCAATGTGGTGCGCAAGCGAACGCTGCCCGGCGACGTGGCGCCCTCGAACGCGCCCGCCACCGCGCCGGTCAACACCGCCTATCGGGACTTCTCGATCGGCCCGGTGGCGACGAGGCCGCTCTGGCAGCAGATCGACGACACGACGGGGAACGAGGGCAACGGCCAGATCGTCTCCAACGCCTTCTTCAAGCCGGATCCACCGCAGGGCGTCGGCATGGATTGCGCCCAGGGCGGCGAGAACAGCTACGCCGTGGTGACCGTGACCCAGAACACGCTCAAGATCGACTACAAGGACGAGGACGGCAACATCCTCCTCGACTCCAACGGCAGCACTCCCTGCGGTCCCTACGTCCTCACGGACTGAGCTCCAAGGAGATCCGCTACCGGGTCCGACCCGCTACGGGGGGGGCGTCCGGCGCGTTCGCGGTGAGCTGCACCCACGAGGCGACCGATGGCACGCCGTTGTTGAGCAGGAAGAGCATGTAGTAGCCAGGCGGCGCGACGCCTCGCTTTGGCGGCGCGGCGACCTCGATGCCGCCCGCGTAGGTGCGTTGCGTCTTGAGCGTGACCAGACGTTGGGTCGAGTCGCTGCCGTGCGTGGTCGCGCCGGGGGCGACCAGGACGGCCGACTTCGCTGGAACGCTAGTTCCAGCGCGCACCCGGAACACGTCGCCCCACCGCAGTTTGCTGGGCGCCGACACGATCGTCGGTCGGGGGCCGTTGAACAGGTAGGGCGGCGAGTAGATCTCCGCGGTGTCCGTGAGCGCCGGGCCGCCTTCCGGCCCGGGTGGATGCTTCTGGTCGCCGGCCGACCACACACGCCCATCCGGCAGAAGGAGCGCCGTCGAGTGATAGCCGCGATCCTCGATCTGGGCCGGGCCCAGGCGCCACGTCTTGGTCACGGCGCTGTACAGCTCGACCTGCCGTTGCCGGCCGTTGGGGTCGACGGCGTAAGTTTGGTCGGCGACGGTGTGGCCGATGCCCCCGCCCACGGCGACCATGGAGCGGTCCGGCAGCAGGACGGTGTTCTGGTAGGAGCGGGGGAGCTTCAGCGACGGGCCGCTCCTCCATCCTCCGTCTGTCCACGGGTGCTGCACGTGGAGCGTCGCCGTCGAGGCCATGGCCGGGTGGTTGCCCTCGGCGTCCGTGACGTTCGGGTCCCAACCGCCGATCTCGGTGACCTGCCAGGAGCCCCATGGGGGGCCGGGGTCGAGGACGGCGTTGCCGCCGGTCCGGCTCCGGGCAAGGCGAGGGTATTCCGTCCAGTTGAAATCGGCGGTCCGGAGCACGGCTGCGTCGGACCGCCCGGGGCCGGCGAGCAGGACGCTCGAGTCGGGAAGGGTGAACAGGTGGGGGTACAGAGCGGTCTTGCGGTGGGCGGACGGCTTGAGGGTCAGTGAGCCGACCCCGCCGGGCTGCTGGGCCGGCGTGAGGACCTCGAGATCGCGGTTGAAGACGCCGCCGGGCGCCTGGTGGTTGTATCCGCCGAGCACCACCGTCCGGCCATCGGCGAGCTGGACCTGCCCAGTGGGTGACGCAATGGCCAAATGGAGGGCGGCGCATGGTCCAAATCGCGGGGACAGTCTCGGGGAGGGCGGGCCGAGCGTGGTACGGTGGCCCGATGGTCGATGCGGCACGGACGCGCGGTTAGGGGGGTCTCGTTTCCGCTAATCCCACGCCTTCTCTACGCGGAGCGTCGCCGGTTCCCGTAGTCCGCAGCCTGGTGGCGGGACTGCTATGTGCGCTGGGGGCGCTCTGGGTCGCGTCGCCGGGGACGGCTGCCGCAGCTTGTCCGCCGATCCAGAACAAGCCCGGCGCGATTCCGCACGTGGAGTACAACGGCGTCCAGCATCGGACCTACTGCCAGCGCGTGACCGTGAAGCCGGGGCAGAACATCATCCGGCTCAACGGCTCGAACCTCTTCCCGCAGCAGCCCGGGTACATCACCAGATTCGACCCCGAGCTCGTCTACGTCAACGGCGCGGTCCCTCGCGTGGACGTGGTGCACCTCCACCATGCGGTCTGGGTCGTGAACAACAGTCCGCAGTTCGCGGCCGGCGAGGAGAAGACGATCATCCAGGCGCCGAGGGGATTCGGCTGGCGGTCGGTGCCCTCGGACAACTGGCTGCTCAACGACATGCTCCACGACCTCGTCGGAAGGCAGGCGACTGTGGACATCGTGTGGAGGATCGATTTCGTGCCCGACACGTCTCCGGCAGCCGCATCCATCAAGCGGGTGCGCACCAGGTGGATGGACGTGTCCGGGCCCAGTCCGCGGGTCGGAGTTTCGAGCCCGATCTACCCGGTGTTCGACGCCTTGCGAAGGATGGGCGAGAACGATCGCTACACGTTCCCCGACCAGGCCACCGGCGCCCAGCGCAACTTCATCGGCGGCTCGCAGACCTGGACGCCCAACCAGCCGGTGACCCTGATCAACACCGCGGGCCACCTCCATCCGGGCGGCCTCAGCACCAGCCTTCGAGTCCGCCGCGGAACCACGTCCAAGAGGCTGTTCCGCTCCGACGCCCGCTACTACGAGCCGGCCGGCGCGGTGTCGTGGGATGTGGCGATGGGGGCCACGCCCCCGGATTGGCGCGTGAAGCTCCGGGCGGGCGACAGGTTGAGCGTGGCCGCGACCTACGACACAGGGCGGGCGGACTGGTACGAGGTGATGGGGATCATGCCCGTGGCCGTTTACAACGGGACCGACGTCGGCGGCAAAGACGCGTTGAGCAACGAGATTCCGCAGCAGAATGTGCTGACGCACGGGCACCTCGCCGAGAACAGGGTTCACGGGGGCGACCCCATGGGCCTGCCGGACCCGCGGACGCTGCCAGGTGTGGCGCCTGTCGACCCGATCGGAATCGACGAGTATGCGTACGAGCAGGGAGACATGTACGCGCCGGGGAGCGGCAGGTACCCGCCCCGGGTGCCCGCCGGGCTGAGCTTGACGTTCCTCAACCAGGACGCGGAGCAGTCCCAGAACGTCTTCCACACGATCACGGGGTGCAAAGCGCCGTGCAACCGTTCACCGGGAATCGCCTACCCGATCGCCAACGGGCCAAGAAGCCTCGACTCTGGCCAGCTCGGCTTCAACTACGCGGGCTACGGCGGACCGGCCGTCGGCCGCGACACGTGGGACACCCCGAAAAACCTCAGCCCGGGCACCTACACCTACTTCTGCCGGGTCCATCCCTTCATGCGTGGTAGCTTTCGGGTGGTCCCGAACTAGCAGTCAGCGATAAAGGGGGGTCTTGTGATGCGGACATCGAATTGTGAGCCTGGTCGCCGTTTGTGGGCCATGCCGATCATTGCCATGGCAGCACTCGCCGCGGCCACACTGGTCGCGATCGCGCTGCTGGCGCCAGCGACGTCGCAGGCGGCGGAGCGCGTCAGGGTGATGACCCGCAACGTCTACCTCGGAGCTGATCTGACCCCCGGAACGAACGCCACCAGCTTCCAGGAGCTGTCCAACGCCGCAGGCCAGATCCTCAACGAAGTCGACCAGAACAAGTTCCAGGTCCGGGCGAAGGGGCTTGCCCAGGAGATCCGCAACCAGAACCCGGATCTCGTGGGGCTGCAAGAGGCAGCCGTCTGGCGCGACGCCCCGTGCACGGACAACCCGGCCAACTTCACCGCCACCCATGTGCGACCCGGAGGCAACTTCTTGGGCTTGCTATTGAACGAGCTCAACAAGGACGGGCCGCTTTACCGCGTCGTGATCTCCCAACCCGAGTTCGACTTCCAGATCTGGGCCAACACCGACGGGGACGAGTCGACCGGGTCGCCCTTCGGCTGCGAGATCGAGGGGCGGCTGACCATGCGCGACGCCATCCTCGCCCGCCTGAACAGTGTCCAGACCTCGAATGCGAGGAGTGCTCACTTCGACACGCTGCTCCAGGTCCAGCCTGCGGGCGTTGACATCAACGTGACTCGCGGATGGACTGCCGTCGATGCGACGGTCAGGAACGCTCCGAGGCTGCGTTTTGTCAACACGCACCTCGAGGCGTTCGACAGCCAGGCGAGCAACCACACCAACCAAGACTCGGACGTCGGCCCTGGCAGGGTGCGCTGGGCGCAGGCGAAGGAGCTGATTGCCCCGGGCGGCCCGGCGACCGGCGCTCTGCCGGTGATCCTGCTCGGTGACTTGAACTCCGACGTCGTCACCACGGTCAACCCGGGCGACCAGCTCGCCCATCAGGCAGTGCGCAACGCCGGGTTCGTGAATCGGGACACGTACAACCCGCTGAGCTGCTGCCTCAATTCGTCCCTCCTCACGGCGGGCGGCGGCGGAAGCCCCTCAGATTTCGACCACAAGGTTGATCACGTGATGACCGACGCTCCAGGCCGGGTGAACCTGGTCAGGTCGGCGGTGACGGGTCGCTTCCCTGTGAACGGGTTCTGGAGCTCCGATCACGCCGGCATAACCAGCGCCCTGGGCATCGGCTAATAGGTTCCAGGTAGACCAAGGCGAATCGCTCGCCGACCCTCCTTTTTCCAGGGAGGAGTCTGTTAGTTTGCTGCGAACACCTGTTTAGCAAGCATTAATTAACTCGCCGAGTTCCCGGTGCCCCAGGCGCCGGGGAGCGGGGGACCCAAGGGGGGCACTGCCCCCAGGGGCGAATCGGACCGTCGTCCGTAGCGCAGCTCTTTCAGCGCGAGCCCGACAGCTAACCCCGTAGGCCCGAGAGAGAGGAGCCGAGGGTGAAGGCAAGGGCGATGCAGGTACGTCGGCTGGGCGCGCGAGTGCGGGCAGCCGGTGGCGGGCGCGCAACGACGCTGGTCGTCGTTGCGTCGATCACGGTGATCCTCTGCGCGATGGCCGGCGTGGCCTGGGCACAGGACCAAACTGAGCAGAGCTCCGGCGGCGCCACCACGACCGCAGCAGCCAGGACCGGCTACCCGTCATTGAGCCGAATTCACTTCGATGGCGACTTCGACGCGGGCTGCCGATTGATGGGTGGTAACGGCGGCTGGCAACGCAACTTGATCGGATCCGACGGGCCCGGCAGGGGCGCAGTGGAGCGCACCAGGGTCGCCGAGGGCAGGTGCTCGGCCCGGCTGACCAGCATCGGGTCCGACGGCCGCGCGGAGCTGGGCAAGAACAAGGGTGGCCCCGACCCGCACGTTATCTACGAGGGCCTCTATTTCGTGCCTCGCTCGACCTCGAGCATCGGCAACTTCACCCAGCACAAGCAAAGCGAGCCGGATTCAGAGGATTGCTACAACGGCGGCCTCAAGAACACCGGAGGCCGGATCAAGCTGGTCACCGTTGGGCGCTGCACCGACCCCCAGCGGCGGGGCCAGCGGCGCTTCGACCTCGGGGTGATGCCGCGCCTCCGCTGGTTCGCGGTCAAGGTCCAGCTGAGGTTTTCCAACAACCCGAGGGTGGGCTTCGCGCGGGCGTGGGTCGACCGCGACGGCCCGGGCCCGGGGGGCTACCGCCTGGCCCTGCGGCGCACCGGGGTTGATGCCGAATCCGGGGACCGCAATGGCGCCCGGGTCAAGTTCCGCACGGGCACCTACCACGCAGACCGCTCGGGGAACAACACGGTGTTCGTCGACGGCTGGCACATGATGTGCGTCACCCGCTGCTAGCGGCTGCGGGCCGGCCGTCGTCCGGCTTGCCGCGGCTGAACGAGGACCCGGGCGGCGGTCGAGCGGTTGCGAGATACCGCGCGAGCGATGTCGCAGGAGAACGTGGAGGTCGCCCGCGAGTGGTAGCCGATCTCGCCGGAGACCGTCTGGATCGGGCGTGCAGCAGAGTGGCATGATCCAGCCGCGTCGAGCTTCGGCAAACCCGGAACGGAGGCAGCATGGCTGGTCGCTTTGAAGGAAATGCGCGCATCGATCGTCCGATCGAGGAGGTCTTCGCCTTTCTCGCCGATGGTCAGAACGATCCGAAGTTCAGCCCAAGGGTGATCGAGATTGCGAAAACCAGCGAGGGCCCACCTGGCGTCGGGACCACCTACGCGAGCACGGTCAAGGACGCCGGCATGAAGACCAAGCGCGAGTTCAAGCTCACTCAGTTCGATCCGCCTACCCGGATTGGCTGGACCGAGCGTTCCAAGAACTTGGTGACTGCCCCGAAGGGCGGCTATGAACTCGCCCCGGACGACGGAGGCACACGGCTGACCGTTTACAACGAGTTGGAAGGGCACGGCCTGGGCAAGCTCCTCGCTCCACTCGCGCTGCGCGCGGCGCGCAAGGACGCCGACGCATTCGCAGAGCGGATCAAGCAGGCTGTTGAAGCGTCCTAGCCGCTGGCGTAGGCGCTACGAGGACTAGGCTCTCGAAGCCGCCGGGCTGACACCCAAGCAGCGGATTGGCTCCCAACTACCAAGCCGCAGCCTCGTGCCTCATCGCGGCGCGGCGCCCCTTGGCGCGGTCGGCCTTTACGTTTGCGGAGAGCTTGTGAGGCTTGCAGAGCAGGCAGCCGCTGCGGCGATGCTTGGGTCGGCCGCGCTTGTTGTTCACGACTTCCTCAACCGGTCCGTTGCCTCGGCGGCTTCCTTGACGTAACGGTCGACGCGCTTGCGCAATGCCCTTTCCTCACGCTCGATGGCCGCCCGTCGCTTCGGGTCGGCCATCGCCTTTTCGCGCACCTGCTCGAACGTCTTGCCCATTGGACCAAGTGTCGCATGCGTGCCATCACGCGTGTTGGGCGTTGGCTCTACCAGGCCGTTTCTGGATCGGGGTCGTAGACGCTCGGAGGGAGCGCATCGCCTCGGGCCGCCTCCTCGTTGCGCTCGTATAGCTCGAACTGATCGCGCGGCACGTCGACGCGCGCCCAGTAGCGCGCGAGCTTGATCTTCAGCTGCCGGCGGGCCTCGGGATTCATCTGCGCGATCCGCCTCGGCGGACCGGCGAGGAAGTCGTCGGCGACCAGTGAGGGTCGAAAGCGACCTCCCCGAGGTAATGCTTGGCTGGCTCGGCATCCTCGTCGGTTAGAAGCGTCGTTGGCTGATCTCCAAACGGGATTGCCTCGAACACGTCACCGGAGAAGAGCACGCGCGACCACGCCTCGATCCAGTACTCGTCGTCGCTCGGTCGATGGACCTGGTTTGCCACGTCGCTGAACGTAGCGACGGGGCGCGACGGATCGACTCAGTCGACCGGTGTGGCCTCGCTGACCGAAACGACATCGTCGCTTTCGGCAAGAGGGGGGAGTCCCTCATACATCCGCGTCCGTGCGGCCTCGATGTCCTCGGGGCGAAAGCGCCGGACTCCGCTGGGCAAGCGAACAGCCGGAATCAGCCTGCGCTCTTCCCAGCGCCGGATCGTGTTCTCGCTTACTCCGAGAGCTCGTGCGGCCTCTCGGACCTGCATCAGCTCGGCCATGGCACGCTCCTTGGTCGGGACACGAACAGGATAGCGGGTATGGTGGATATGGGCAAGGTGGGGGAGATGGTGGACTTGAGGGTTCTATCGGCAGGATCGCCGATGGCTCAAGCCGATACCGGGGCCTGTCCTGACACGCGGATTCTCACGATCCGTGTGCTCGAGGTGACCTCAGCCCGCCGAAAACGAGCCATTTGCAGGGACTTATGCCGGAGGCAGGACTCGAACCTGCGACAAGCGGATTATGATTCCGGCCCGCGCCTTTCGGCCCTTTGCGGCTGTTCGGCGTTTCCCCCGCTAATCCCCGGTTTCGGCTGCGACTAGCACCGCTCGATTTGCGGCTGTTTCCGTACGTGCTGTTGACCCGGTGTTGACCCGGACGGCCCCGTCGAGGAAGTCAGCCTCGCCGATTCCGTCGTCCATCAGGTGAACGTAGGTCCGCAGGGTGAAGCCCGGGTCGGCGTGCCCGAGCCATTCCTGCACCTGCTTCACGTTGCGACCGGCCTCGAACAGCATGCTCGCGCAGGTGTGCCGGAGGGTGTGAAAGCTCACCCAGGACAGCCCTACGCTGTCCCGCGTCGGCTTGAGGACGCGCCGCCAGACATTCGAGGGCAGCAGCTCGGTCCCGGCCCGAGAGGCGAACACCGGACGATCCTCGCCTTGGTAGTGGTCTCGGCGGTGCGTCAGAAGCCGCGCCGCCATTCCCTCCGACAAGGGAATGTCCCGGCGTCCGCTGCCGCTCTTGAGCTGCTTTCGCTGGCCCTTGTAGAACTGCTCGCGCACCCGCACCCGCGGATGCTCGCCCAGGTCGATGTGCGCCCAGGTCAACCCGATCGCCTCGGAGATTCGCAGGCCGGTGTGTGCCAGGAACTCGAAGAACAGCCGCCAGTCGGCGGGGATCGCCGCCAACAGCACGGACAGCTCGGCCCGCGTGAGCGCCTTCGCCTGCCCATCGTCAGCTTCCGAGCCAGATGGTGCCGCCGGTACGCGGACCCCCTGCACCGGGTTAGCCCGCATGAGCCCATCTTCGACGGCGGTAGCGAACATCGCTGAGAGCGCGGCCCGCAGCTTCTTGATCGCCGACGTCGACGCGCCCTCGCGGCGCAGCTCGCCAAACGCATCGCGCACGTCTGCGGGCTCGACCTCAGCGAGCTTCCAGGTGCCCCAGCGCCCGAGTGCGTGCGCCTCGATCGGACGCCGATATTCCGGCCGAGTCGCCTCCGAGAAACCGCGAGCGGTGCGGCCGGCGTAGGACTCGATCCATTCGGCGAAGTAGTCGGCAAAGCCGACCCGCGCGACCGGACGACGATCGCCAGCGTCGCGGTTGCCCTTCGCCTCGCGGGCCTCAGCGAGCGTGCGATAGGTGTCGGTGTGCTGGCGACCCCGGTGGCGCCAGACGACGACGTACGGGCACTCGCAGCGCCCTTCGCCATCACACCCCTTCGCGTGGCGGCGGAAGATGCCTGGCGTGTTAGTCCGCTCGAGCTTTGCGGCCATCAGAAACCTCCCTGGTTGATCGTGATTGCCATGGGCTTTCCTCTCCGTCGAGGAGGCCGAGGGCGGGATACCCTTCCCCCCCGCACCGGGACCTTGGAGACTTGGCCCGGTGCCAGGGGCCGGGTGTTAGCGCACGCCGGCCCCGCTTTTGTCGTTGCGACTCTACACCGCTGGCCGCGCACCGCTTGCAGTTCAAATGCATAACGCGTCCGCGCTCCGACTGACCACCAAGAGCAGCCCGACCTCCCAAAACCTTGCAATTTACGGTAGAAACCTGGCAATTCAGGTAGAACAAGGCCGGAATTTGCGGTAGTCGGATTGACTGGGCGGTGGCTGATGCACGAGGCTCGCGCTGAAAGGATGGGCTGGGAAGGGAGCCGTGGCCCGTAATGGACGGCACGGAGGCCCGAACAAGAAGGAGGTGCCCATGATGAGACGAGTTGCAGTGGTGGCTGCTCTGGCCGCGGTGGGGGTCATGCTGATGGGTGGAACAGCGCAGGCGCACCAGGGCTTCTGCGTCGAGACCACCAATCCCCACGGGCAAAACGTGCCACCGGCCGGGTCCACGACGCCGCCGGGTCCGAGAGGTGGCCAGAACGACGACGGCTTCTATCGGATCGGGTCGGACACCACCAAGGACGTCGTCGTCCAGGACACCGGTAGCGGCACTATCTTCGGGCCGTTCGACAGCGGGACGAAGATCAAGTACACCCAGGCTCCGGGCGCGACCCCGAGTCAGAAGCCGATCGGAAGCACCAATGGCCAGGCCGGGGCGGTCCTGGTCCACATAACTGGCACCGGGGACGCCTTTGTCTTCCCGGTCGATGAGCCCAACAACGGGGTCTTCTGCCTGGTCCCACCGCCTCCGAAGTAAACAGACGCAGGCTCTAGGGGGGCCACAGTGGCCCCCCTTTTGCCTGAACAGATGGATACTGCGCGGGCGATGTCGCAGGAGAACGTGGAGATCGTCCGCTGCGCCTACGAGTTGTTCAACGAGGGTGGACCCGAGGCGGTGATCAGTGCTGGCATCTGGTCGCCCGAGATCGTGTGGGATTTGTCCCCGAGCGGGATCGCCGGGCTTGGCGTCTATCGCGGGCACGACGAGGTCAGGGCGTTCTTCGAGGAGGACTGGTTCGGGCGTTTCCCTTCGAGGAGTGGGAGGTCGAACTCGACCAGTCTGGTCGACCACGGAGACCAGGTGATCGCCGTACACCACCAGCGTGGTCTGGGGGCGAGCAGCGGGGCGGCGGCGGAGCTCGAACAGGGAATCATCAACACCCTGCACGATGGTGAGATCGTGCGGGTCGAGATCTACGGCGACCCGGCGAAAGCCCTCGAGGCTGCCGGCCTTTCGGAGTAGGCGATGTCGCAGGAGAACGTGCAGATCGTGCGGGGGATGATCGAGCTCGCGAACGCGCGGGATGTCGAGGGCATCACCGCTCTGATGTCCCCGGACGTCGAGTGCTTTCCGGCGGCGGACCAGCCGGAGTCGGAGGGGTTTCGTGGACGCGAAGCGTTCGCAGAGTACGTCGAGGGGTGGCTCCAGGCTTTCGACCAGTACACGATCGAGGTGACCGAATTCATCGACTTCCCTGAGTGCGTCGTTGCCGTCGGCCGGGTTGCCGCTCGCGGTCGTGGGAGCGGTGCTGCGGTCAGCGACGACGACGCGTGGCTCTACCGCTTCCGGGACGGAGAGGTTGTCGAGTACCGAGAGTGCGGAACCAAGGCAAGGGCCCTCGAAGCCGCCGGACTCAAGGAGTAGGCGATGTCGCAGGAGAACGTTGAGATTGCCCGCAGGGCCTTCGAGGCGTTCAACCGGACGTTCGCGGAGGGGACCGACGACCTTTATGCACTGCTCGACCCGGATGTCGAGTTC
Organism: Actinomycetota bacterium; assembly: GCA_038040415.1. Taxonomy (GTDB): domain Bacteria; phylum Actinomycetota; class Thermoleophilia; order Solirubrobacterales; family 70-9; genus AC-56. The sequence goes on along the minus strand of JBBPIK010000029.1, from coordinate 8,628 downwards.
ATCCCGATCATGGCCATCCTCGAGGGAATCACCTATAAGGGCCACGAAGGGGTGCGGCAATGGATTGAGGACGTGAAGCGGGATTGGGCGGACTTCGAGCCCAGACCGGAGCATTTCCTGGACTTGGGCGATGACCGGGTTCTGGTCCTGGGCAGTTGGCGTGCGCGGGGCCGGGGAGGAAACGCGCTGCTCGATATCCCGCAAGCGGCCTGGCTGACGCAGTACCGGAAGGGAAAGCTCGTCCGGCTCCAGACCTTCACCGAGCGAAAGAAGGCCCTCGAAGCCGCCGGGCTGCGGGAGTAGGCCTCCAAAAAGGCGAGCGCCCAGCCTTGCCGGGCGCTTCGCCTGAGCCTGTTGTGGTGGGAGATGCCAGGCTCGTGGATGTGCGCCCGTCAAGCTAGCGCCATCAAAGGACGAAGCATGGGCGAGATCACCCAACCAGCGGGTTAATTGCCTCACGCCCTAGCCCTCCTCGCCTCGGCGGGCCTAGTGAGAGAAGCCGGGCACGGGATCGCCCCCCTCCCCTGACGCGAGATACTGCGCGGGCGATGTCGCAGGAGAACGTGGAGGTCGTACTTGAAGGGGTAGATGCTGTGAACCGACGCGACCCGGACGCCTTCATAGCCTGCGTTCACCCCGACGTCGTATGGGAGGTGAGCGAGGCGTCGCCCTTCCTTCAAGGGATCTACCGCGGGCGAGGGGAGGTGCGAGAGTGGTTCGAGAAATCGTTCTTGGAGGTCTGGGAGAGCTTCCATGTCGAGGTCGAAGAGATCACCGAGGCGAGTGACGGCCGAGTCTTCCTTGGGGCCTTGGTCACCGCACGCGGCGGGGGCAGCGGCGTGGAGACAGAGGTCCGCGGCTGGCAGGTCTGCTGGTTCGCGGACGGCAAGATCGCAAGGCGTCAGATCTTTTCGAGTAGGGAAGAAGCCCTCGAAGCCGCCGGGCTCAAGGAGTAGGGCGCTCATCGCTTGCCCCCCGCACCCAGCTTCGCACTCGCCATGCTGACTCCCGGATAGAGTCCCCTTCCAGGCCAGCCAGCGACAAAGGAGGTCCCAGTCCTGCACGCAGTCGTCACCAGGGTCACAATCAACGACCGAGAGGCCGCGGAGCGCCATCTGCGCGAGCAGGTAGTACCCGGCGTATCGCAGGCCCCGGGATTCGTAACTGGGTACTGGACACGAGGGGACGACTCGGGATTGAGCATGGTCGTCTTCGAGTCGGAGGACGCCGCCAAGACCATGAGCGAGAGGGTCCCGTCGCTGGTTACTGACGCGGTCACGATCAAGGACATCGAGGTGCGCGAGGTCGTAACGCACGCCTGATTCTTTTTGGACATGGCCTCGAAGCCGCCGGGCTGCGGGAGTAGCTCTCGGCGGCTCATCGGGCCGCCATTAGGTGCGGACGCTTGCGGGGCTTCCGGCGCGCCAGCTCGACCACTTCCGCCGGGTCGGCCACGCGCCAGCGCAGGTAGCGCTTTCCCTTCGCGGTGAGCCCGAGCCCGTCCATCCGTAGCCGGATCTCCGCAAGAAGCGCGGCGGTCGGCATGGCGTGGCCTAGCTCGACCAGGCGGATCGTGTGGAGGGCAAAGGAGATGTCGGCGGGCGTGTATTGCGTCGTCGCCGGGTCGATCCGCCAGGCTTCCCAGGTGGCCCGGGTCACGGTCGACCAGCGGCCCTTAGAGCGACGTGGAAGGGGCGGGAGGATCGGCTTCTCGACCGTGGCCGGTAGCTCGATCCATTCCCCGCCCGCAGGCGGGTTGCGGCGGCGCCGCTCCGAGGGCTGTTTAGGCGCAGGACCGCTCATCTACGAAAACCTCGTAACCCGTACAGACTGCGAGTGGCAGACCTCTCCGGTCCCCGTGATGTACCGGAGGGGGTCCACCCCCTAGCCCCTCGATCCAGACGCTCGCCATCGGGCTCGCCCAGATCGTCGTCCACCAGGAGCGCGTCGACTTGAGCCAGGTCGGCTTACGCCGCGGCAGCGGAAGGGGACGCTTGAAAGGTGCCGCCGCCGGCAGGGTGCGCCAGCGGCCTTGAGTCGGGCGTTCGCGACGGCGCTGGCTGGGTGGCTTGGGCAGAGGGGCCATCAGCACTCCCTGTTGCGCGAAATACGGCGCGGACTCTGCCGCTGGCTAGGCCGAGCGTTCACGCCAAGAGGAGTAGGCTGAATCCTCAACCGTCCGAAGGCGCTTTTCATTTCTCTCTTCCTTCGCGGCAGGCACCGATTTCGAGAGAAGTGAGTGGGGACGGCTCGATGGGCAACTCGGACAGAATCCGTGAGGACGTTGGGCTGACTGTCCGCGTGGAGCAAGATGGCGAGGCACTTGTGGTTAGCGCGTTCGGGCGCCTCGATCTAGCCAATTTCAAGACGCTCCAGGCGGAGCTACAACGGGCGATTGCAGGCGACGCCTCGGGCGTGACCCTCGACCTCGGCGCTGTGAGCTTCATCGACTCAGCGGGCCTGCAAGCGGTGCTCTTGATGGCGAGGCAATCGCTTCTGAATGCCGGGCGGCTCCGCCTGCTACGTGTATCGGCGCCGCTCGAACGAGCGATCACTGGAAGCGGCGCAGGGCGTTTGCTGCCGTCCCCCGACTGAGACATTCCCTCGCGCGAGATACTGCACGGGCCATGTCGCAGGAGAACGTGGAGGTCGTGCGGCAGATGTGGGAGGCGTTCCTCGGGGACGATCCGGTGCGTGGGCTTTTGCTCTGTGACCCTGATATCGAATGGGACGGAACGAATCTCCCGGATGGCGAGCTCGCACGGGGACATCAGGCAGTCGTGGATCACGCCGCGCGATGGGCCGAGATGTGGGACGACTGGAAGATCGAGCCTGAACGGTTTATCGATGCAGGCGGCGACCAAGTAGTCATCGTCTTTCGGGAAGTTGGTCGCAGCCCGAGCGGCCTCCAGATGGACGAGCTCCACGCGGAGCTTTACACCGTCCGGGGCGGCAAGGTCGTCTACAGGAAGGGCTTCTCTGACCCCGCTGAAGCCCTCGAAGCCGCCGGGCTGCGGGAGTAGGCGCTCGCTCATCGCTTCCCTCTGGTTTGCCTCGGCGACGATCGGGTAAGTACCAGATACCCCACCCTCTCTCCCTTGGGTGGACCGTTGTTTTACCGCGCGGAACGCGGACCATGGATGGTCCGCGTTTTGCACTTCGGCCTGCGGGAGTAGGGCGCTCACTTCAACAGCCCGGTCGGCATCTTGTGGATGCGTCCACACCCGGGCAGGCACTCCTCGCCGGTCTCGGCGCGTGGGGCCTTGGGGGTGGGTGCCCGGTCACGCGGCGACCCCTCCAGCCGCCTGGCGTCACCCTCCCCGTATTGCACCTGTGGACGGTGCCTCATGCGACCTCGAACCACTTGGTGGTCCCAGCCCTCTTGCGCCGCTCCTCCAGGTGCTCGGCTCGCTTGCGGCGCCGTTCCTTGCGCTCGGCCACCCGTTCGCTGTGCTCCTCCATCGCACTCGGACCGCTGGCGGCCGTCTGCGGGGCCTCGCGGACCTCGGCAGCGACTCCTGCCAATGTGCGTTCGGCCGTGCCGCCCGAGCGATCAAAGCGGGTGGCTCTGCCGTCACGCGAAGGTGCGAAGCGGTGAAGCGCACCGACTAGCCCCGCCTGTTGATCAACTGCGCGGCAAGCCTCAGCGGCAGCCTCGAAGGTGGGCGCGGCGTTGTCTGCCAGCTCCCGCAGCACCGCAACCTCCTTCCCCTTCCACTCGGCAAGGTGCTCGCCGATCGCAACATGCAGCTCGTCGCGACGTTCGAGCGCAACCTCCTTCGCGGCGGTGGAGTGACGACGCGCCTCGGCGAGTTCTGCGCGGCGCTGCCCGACTGTCGGGGCGGGCGGGTCGTGGCCCTTGCGTAGCGCATCCTTGCTCGCCTCGCGGTCCTCGGCCGGTGCTGCCTTCACTCGCGCTTCCGCTTCGGTGACCTTGCGGCCGGTCTCCTCCACCGTGTCGATCGACGCCGCGAAGGCTGCGTTTGCCTTGGCGACCGCCGAAGGTGCGCGCTCCAGTCCGTGGTTGGGGACCAGCTCCCCTCGGCTCACCTTCGGGATAACGCCCCGGTCTCTGCTTCCGTCGCTCATTGGTTCTCCTTTTCGGGGTTGTCGAGGTCGAAGACGCGCATGCGCTCCACCTCTGTCTCGGTCTGCACCCACTCGATCTCGTGGTTCTCGACCTCGCCCTTGCCGCCATCGGCATCGCCGGGGGGCTTGGTCGGCGTTTCCTGCTCGGGGTCTGGGCCGAATAGGCGCTCGCGGAAGGCGGCTTGTCTGGCGGCCTGGGCGGGCCTCTCCTCGCGAATTAGGTCATTGAGACTGGTGGCGTCGCCGTCTCCCGTCAGGGCCTCGACCGCTTCGTCAACGCTCAGCGTCCCGTCCGCACCGGCCGCGCCTCGCAGGCGTTGGGCCAGGTCGTCGGGGTCCGGCGCTCCGCTCTCGCGTTGGCGGCGCTCGGCGGCGGCGATGGCTCTCCGCGCGAGGTCGTTTGCCAGCTCGCGGCTGCGCTTACTCATGGCGTCCTTTCGATTTTGGGGATCGAGGGGAAGCTGGCGCCGGGCGGGCGAGGGCAAGGTGACTGCCCGCCTGGCGCTGCGACCTCGCCGGCAGGAGGCCCGGGCCGGGGTCGCGCTTCGGCCGGGAAGGCAGGCTCACCGGGCGCGAAGTGTCGAAGGTCAGTGGTCACGCCTCACGCTCCCGAAGTGCGAGCAGCGCGAGCAGGTCGTCAAGCGGCAGGGTCGCGTTCCAGTCCTCCCCATCGCGGCGGTGGGCGACGACCGGGGTCTCGTGCGGCTGGGCCTCCAGCTCGGCCTGGCGAACGGCGCCGGGCAGGTCGATCCGCCTACCGCGCTTGATCTCGAGGTGGATGCCACCGGGGCCGCCGGCTATGTCGCCGCCACCCGCCGAGCCCGAGCCGAAGTTACGGCGCGCGGAAGTGAAGCCGGCTGCGCGGAGCAGCTCGACAACCTCGAGCTCGCCACGCGCGCCCTTGCGTCGGCTGAGGGCGCTCACGGTCGCACGCCTCCACCGGCGCGGACCCATGCGTCGAGCTCCGACTGACGGGCGATCAGGTTCGAGCCGTCGCGATGGACCGGGATGCGCCGCGCGCTGGCGAGTGCGTAGACGCGGCTCGGCGGGCAGTCGAGGTAGCCGGCGATCCGACCTGCGCCGCGGAGCCAGCCGTCGCCACCGTTGGGCGCCTGGCGCTCGGCGAGGATCTCAGCGACGCGCTCGGCGAGCGTCTCGAGCAGCTCCGGGGTGAGGTCGAAGCTCAGCGCGGGGGTGCCGTTCGCGGCGCTCACCGCCGACCCCTTCGAGCTGTTTCGCGGTCACGTTCACGCCCCCGCCCCTCCCCGTAGGGGAGGGGGGCGTGGAGCTGTGAACTGCGCCGTGGACCTACGTGGACCCAACGTGTCCCATTCCAATGCGGTTTCGTGGACCCCGTGTACGGGTTCGTGGAGGGGTTCACGCGAGGGTCCACGGGGTTCACGCTTCTGCCCTCACGTAGATCGCCGATTCGGTCCTCGAGCCCGCTTTCCCGAGAGCCAGTCGGCCTCGGTCGACAAGCCGGTTGAGCACCCGCCGCGCCTTCTCCCGCTCGTTCTTGGTGGGCTCGGTCGCCCCGTAGAGATGGCGAGCAGCCTCAGCGACCGTGATCCCGTCCGGGCCTACCGCCTCGGTCAGATCGCCCCCGTCGATGACGTAGGTGCGACCCCGTTCGTGGTCGTGGCGCAGCTCCAGCGGTCCGACCTCGCCGGCCGGCTGCTTCAGGTGCCGCGCCTTGACGACCAGATCACCAGGGTCGCCGTCGATGACCAGGACTGACCCCGCGGCGGCGGTGAGCCACTGTGAGCCGTAGACGTCCTCGAGGGTGCGAACCCGTTTTGGGTTCTGTCCATCGCGCTTTCGCTGATGGTGGCCGCTCCCGACCTCGATTCCCGCCGCGATCGCGGCCTGCCATGCGTACGCAACCCGGGCGCCGGCCTCGTCTTTAGTCAGATCGAGCGCGACGTTTCCCAGCGCATCTAGGAACACGGTCCCGACGTCGCGTTCTTGGAGGAAGGGCACGAAGCGATCGGGGTTGGCGGATAGGTTGAACGGGAGCGGCCCCTCCCAGACGAGCAGCCCGAGATCGAGCGGATCACGCTCCTCCTCGCTCGTCATGCGTCGGAAGCTCCGCAGTGCTTGTTTGGGCCGGTCCGAGGCGGCATAGGCGACCGGGCGTATGTCCGGCTCTACGTGCTGGCCCAGGACGCGTTCGGGGCCAACGCCCACGCGAGCTCGAGCGAGCTGTTGCAAGATCGTCGTCTTGCCGGCGCCCGGCGGGGCGACGATCAGCAGAGGTTCTCCCTTGGCCCAAAGAACCTCATCGCCATCGCCCCAAACCGCCGGAACCTGCTCCGGCTCATCGAGGATGGCCGCGCCGCCCGGGCGAAAGCGATCCAGGGGCGGCGCTTCATCGAGCGCGCCAGTGTTCCCATTCAGCTCTGCCTCGCATTGCCGCACGAGCTCCCTTGCGGGGCCGAGGTACTGGTCGGGCCCGCGCCCTTCAACTATCCGCGAGATGGTCCGCTCTCTCTGTCTCTCGGCTTCGCTGGGCGGGGTCACCTTGCCGCCCTCCGATAGCGCCCACGAATCACCGCGGTGACCGCCTCCTCAGCACTGGCGATCTGGAGCGGGTGCAGCTCGAGCTTGCGATAGATGCGCCCGCGTTCCGGCGCCGTGAGCTTGGCGAGCTCGGCAGGGTCGACGGGGAGCTCAGGGGCTGCGCCCTGTCGGGCGGCGGGGCTACTCTTCGTCATGTCCCGCCTGCCCGCGGGAATTCTTGGTCGGCGCCCGCCTCCGCCGGCGGGCGTTCGTCGTTGGCAGCGAACAGCTCCTCGGGCTGGCAACCGAGGGCGGCAGCGAGGGCGCGGGCGGTCAGCCCTCGCGGTCGATGCCGGCCCCGCTCGGCGTTGCTGATCGTTTCGGGTGCCACACCCGCCGCTTTGGCCAGCTCGGCTTGTGTGAGCCCGGAGGCAACGCGGTGGACGCGCAGAGGCGAGACGGTCCGACCGTGCCCGTTCTTATCTTCCGGAACAGATGAAGGGTTGCGAGTCATCGGTAAGCGCAGAGTTCCTCAGTGCCTCCTTCACGTCTAGGGGCGACGGCGAATCTCAGGGTGATCGCGGACAAGTCGTCACGCTGCCTGCCGAGGGGCTCCGCGATGGCGACGGCCGACAGCTTCTACCGCCGGCACGCGCCTGGTGGAGCCCGGAGCCCGGAGAGCTGTGGACCGAGGGTGACGTGCTGGCGTTCTGGTGCTTGTCGGTCCCGATCCTCGCCAACCCAACGGAGCGCGAGCGCGCCTACTCGGAGGAGTTCGACTGGGCGCGCTCGCGCATCACCCCTGCGCTCGAGGCCAACCGTGTCGCGGAGCACGCCGAGGCGCTCCTGTCACGTGAGCAGTGCCGAGCGGCCTGCCCGCCGGCCGCCTTGGACAAGCTGCGGGCGCGGGTGAGCGCGGCAGACCACGCCCGTGCCGGGCTATTCGCAGAGATTCTCGCTCGAGGGCTCCGTCAACGGCTGGGCTTGCCACTCGGCCTCGGCGACAATCTCGGCGGCAATCCCATGCACCGAGTCACGTTCGATTGGATCAGCGAACGTGCAGGCGACAAGCCTCCCGGACTCGCTGTCTGCGAGAACTGCTCGCTCGTTTTCGAGCCGAGCAGGAAGTCCCATGCTTGGCGCTGTCCAGCTTGCCACCGCTCGCGGGGACGTCGGGTGCCGCTCACGATGTCCCGCAACGAGGGCGACGGCGAGGACTTGGTCGGCCTACGTGGCGAGCTGATGCAGCGAACTTCGTGGTGCCTCGGGTGCGGTGAGTTGTTCGAGTCCCGTCGTCCCGACGCCGCCTGTTGCTCAGATCGGTGCCGCAAGAGGATCAAGCGCGGGGCGCCGCCTGACCCCAGCCAATGACGCCTCCCCGCCCCGACGATCCTTGGAGGCGCTTCGTCGTGCTCATCGACCACTTGGAGCGGCGCCGTGCGGGCAACGATCAGGCGATGTGGCTGGCCCCGGTGTTGGTGGTCACTGGGCAAGCTTTCCTCTTGCAGGTTCTGAGCACCGACGGTCTCGGAGGGTTTGCGCGGGGGATGGTTCTCGCCGCAGGTATGGCGGCGACCGCTGCGGCGCTTGTGACGCTTTTACGCGGACGCGCACGGGAGGTCGAGTACAGCGAGGCCATCGCGCACTACACGGACGGGGTCGGATTCCCGGAGCTGCGCTCGGAGCTCCCGAGGAAGGAACCACACTTTGAGGGATGGTGGCGGCCGCTGGACAAGTGGCTCCGCCGCAACGCGCTGCACCGCCACGTACCAGCGGCGTTTCTCTTTTGGACGTTCGCCCTTCTGCTGTTCATCGGTGCCGACGTGGCCGTGTACTGCGCAGCCTGACGGGGACTCTCGCCTGCGGGCTGTTGACCCAGGCGTTGACCCGAGCCCGGTTTCGGCAACTCTGAGGGGCCGTTCGGCCACGAGAAAACCCCCGACTAGCGGGGGCTTCTCGAAGTGCCGGAGGCAGGACTCGAACCTGCGACACGCGGATTATGATTCCGCTGCTCTAACCAGCTGAGCTACTCCGGCGGGG
>JBBPIK010000110.1:0-5715 GCA_038040415.1 Actinomycetota bacterium | reverse complement strand
CTCTTGGCCGGAAGGAACGCCCTATCGGCAACGGCTCGGACCATCTCTCTCCTCCGCCCCCACGCAGTGTTGGGTGGCCCAGGAAATGTATTCCATGCGGCGCCCCGCCGCCACCCCGAACCACCCTCGGGCCTCCCAACCGTCGTTCGGGCCGACTGGCAGGTGGTATGTTCCCCGGCGCCTTGGGGGAGAGCGGCAAAATCGCCGGAATGCAGCGACTCTGGGGCGCGAAAGCAACGATCGCCACCGGGACGGCCGCGCTTGCCCTGACATGGGGCGCTTCCGCCTGCGGCGGCGAGGCGGAGAGCCAAGACGCCGGCGAGCCATCGGGCAACTACCCGGTCGAGGTGGCGAAGGCGAGCTTCCCCCAGCGCCAGCAGCTGGTCGAGACCAACGACCTGGAGCTCAAGATCAACAACGCCGGCGACCAGACGATCCCCGACCTCGCCGTGACGATCTACACAACGCCAACGCCGACGCCCACCGGCGAGCCGAAGGCGGCTAACCCGTTCGACGTTCGCCTCGACCAGCCGAACCTGGCCGACCCGCACCGACCGGTGTGGATCCTGGAGCACAGCTTCCCGAAGCTGATCACGGCGGAGGTCAGCCAAAAGAACCTCCGCTCGGCCCCGTCCGCCGGCGCCATCGCCGCGCAGACGGACACTTTCCAGTTCGGGGCCGTGCGCTCCGGGGAGAGCAAGGACATCGTCTGGCGGGTGACGCCGGTGCGAGCCGGCGACTACACGGTGCACTGGGAGGTCGTGGCCGGGCTGTACGGGAAGGCGAAGGCGGTGACCGCAGGGGGCGACCCGGTGAAGGGCGAGTTCGCGGTCACGATCAAGTCGAAGCCACCTGCGACCTGCGTCAAGGGCACCAGCCAGGTCACAACCCGGTGCCGGGAGTCCTAGCCGTGGGCGGTCACGGCTCCGGACCGCCACGCTGAGGCTCTCTTAAGGACCCGTCAATAACGTACGCCCTGTGCTTGGGTTCCGGCGAGGCTGGCGCCCCCTTTTGCCCTTGTTGGCGGTCCTTGTCTTGCTGCCGGCGGGATGCGGCGGCGAAGACGGAGGCGAAACCACCGCCACCGCACCGCCGCCGGCTACGTCCGGCCAGGGGGGAAACGGCGAGGAGCGGCAGCCGACCGGCCACGGGCAAGGCGGCGTCCGGCTCGAGAAAGTCGGCGACTTCGACCAGCCCCTCCACCTCGCCCAGCCTCCCGGCGACGATCGGCACCTGTTCGTGGTGGAGAAGACCGGCCGGGTCCAGGTCGTGCGCGACGGCCAGCGCGCGCCCAGGCCCTTCCTGGACCTGAGCGACAGGGTCTCGACCGGGAGCGAGCAGGGCCTCCTCTCACTGGCCTTCGCGCCCGACTACCGGAGGTCGGGGCTCTTGTACGTCGACTACACCGACACAGCCGGCGACACGCGGGTCGTCGAGTACCGCCGCTCCGGATCGGATCCGCTGGTCGCCGACCCGCAGAGCGCTCGCGAGGTCCTGAGCGTGGACCAGCCGTACTCCAACCACAACGGCGGCCTGCTGCTCTTCGGCCCCGGCGAGGCCCGCGAGCCAGGCCCGGCGACCGAGCTGCTGTATGTCGGACTCGGCGACGGCGGCTCCGCGGACGACCCGGACCGAAACGGCCAGGACCTCTCGACGCTGCTCGGCAAGATCCTGCGGATCGATCCGCGCCCCTCGGGCGGCCGCCCCTACGCGACTCCGAGCTCGAATCCGTTCGTGGGACGTTCGGGCGCGCGGCCGGAGATCTACTCCTACGGCCTCCGTAATCCATGGCGCTTCTCCTTCGACCGCCAGGCCGGCGACCTGTGGATCGGCGACGTGGGGCAGAACTCGTTCGAGGAGATCGACGGGGTCGCGCGCGGCGAGGGCTCAGGCGCCAACTTCGGCTGGTCCGCATTCGAGGGAGACGTGCGCTTCAACGAGGATCAGCAGGCGCCCGACCACGTGCCTCCGCTGCTCACCTATCCGCTCGGCGGCAACTGCGCCGTGACCGGCGGCTACGTGGTTCGGGACGAGAGCCTGCGCTCCGTCTACGGCCGCTACCTGTACGGCGACTTCTGCGCCGGGCAGCTGCGCAGCTTCACGGCCACCCCCGGGCGCCGCGCCACCGACGATCGCGCGCTGGGCCTGGAGGTGCCGTCGCTCAGCTCGTTCGGCCAGGACAACGCCGGGCGCCTCTACGCGACCTCGCTCGAGGGGCCCGTCTACCGACTGGCGGCGGTGCGACCATGATCGTCACCCGATCAAGCTTCGAGGCAGGCTGTCGATGGGACTTCGAGTGATACCCGCATGGATTTTGGGCGAAAAACGGCGCCGCGGGTGCTGAAACGCGCCTGGGCCATCCTGCTCGCGTCCGCGGCGGGAAGCTGCGCGCTTCTGGGCTACCAGAGCGCCGCCGGCGCCCCGGCGGCCACCGCTCTCGAGTTGAGCTCGATGGGCACCTTCCTGCGCCCCGTGCACGTCGCCGCGGCACCGGGATTCCCCCGCCTTTTGTTCGTGGTCGAGAAGCCGGGAAGGATCATCGTGCTCAGAAGCGGCCAGAAGCTCGCTCGCCCGTTCCTCGACATCCAGGGACGGGTCGACGACATCGGGGAGCGCGGTTTGCTGTCGATGGCCTTCCCCTCGAACTACAGGAAGTCCGGGCGCTTCTACGTCTACTACACGCGGAGCGATGGCGACAACGTAGTGGCGGAGTTCAAGCGCTCCCGCAGATACCGAACCCGCGCGGTACGCGCCTCCCGCCGCCGCGTGCTGGTGATTCCGCACTCGGACGACACCTCCAACCACAACGGGGGCCAGCTCCAGTTCGGGCCCGACGGCTTTCTCTACATCGCGACGGGCGACGGCGCCAGCAATCCCGGCAGCGCCACAGACCTCCATGGGCTGCAGGGCAAGCTGTTGCGAATCGACCCCCGCAGACGGGACCGTCGCCGCTATACGGTGCCCTCGCGGAACCCCTACGTAGGGCGTCCCGGCCGCAACGAGATCTACAGCCACGGGCTGCGGAACCCGTGGCGGTTCTCGTTCGACTCGGCCAACGGACGGCTCTCGATCGGCGACGTCGGAGCGAATACCCGCGAGGAGGTCGACTACGTCACCCGGGCCGCGGCCAAGGGGGGGAACTTCGGCTGGCCGAGGTGGGAGGGCGACCAGTATCACTCCGGAGCCCCCGGTCACGGCCCGCCCATCCCCCCGATCTTGGCCTATCCCCACTCCCCAGGCTGCGCGGTCGTCGGCGGCTACGTGGTCCGCGATCCGCGCCTGCCGACCCTCGCCGGCCGCTATCTCTACTCGGACCTTTGCCACGGCGACATCCGCAGCCTCGTCCCCAGCCTCGGGGGGGCGAGCGACGACCGGAGCACCGGGCTCAACGTCAGCTCGCCCACCTCGTTCGGCGAGGACTCCAGGGGACGGATCTACGTGGCGTCCTACGGCGGGGCCGTCTATCGGGTCTCGCCCTGAGAACGAGCGGCTGAACCGACCCGGAACGCTACGCTCCCTCCGTGCGCGGCAGGATCATTTGGGCGGGAGCCTCGCTCGCGGCTGGAGCGCTCCTGGCGCTCACCCTGACGCTGGCTGTGGCCCCGGCGGGTAACGGGAGGAGCGCCGACGCCGTTCGCGATCTGCGGGTCGGCGACGGGCACGGCGGGATCGGCAAGCGCAGGATCGGCAGCTTCGCGCAGCCGACCTACGTCACCCAGCCCCCGGGCTTCCCTCACCATCTGTACGTGGTCGAGGCGGCCGGCACGGTCCGGGTGCTTCACAACGGCAACCGACGGCGCCAGCCGTTCCTCGACATACGCGCTCGAGTCTCGACGGGGGGCGAGCGCGGCCTGCTCTCCATCGCCTTCGACCCCCACTATCGCCGCAACGGGCTCTTGTACGCCTACTACACGAACCGCGCGGGGAACATCGAGATCGACGAGTTTCGCGCCCGCACTAACGGCGACGCCAGGGAGGGCTCGCGCCGCAGGGTGATCGTCATCCGTCATCCCCGCTTCGCCAACCACAATGGTGGCCAGCTCCAGTTCGGGCCCAACGGCAGGCTCTACATCGGCACCGGGGATGGTGGCGGCGCCGGCGACCCGCGGGAGAACGCCCAGGACAAGGGCGTGCTGCTTGGCAAGCTCCTTCGCATCGACCCCCACAGGCGCGGCTCTCGCCCCTACAAGGCGCCGCGGGGCAACCCGTATGTCGGCAGGGCGGGCCAGAACGAGATCTACGCGCGCGGCCTGCGCAACCCGTACCGGTTCGCGTTCGACCGCGGTCGGATCGTGCTCGGCGACGTGGGCCAGTACCGCTGGGAGGAGGTCGACTACGAGACGCGCAGGAGCCTGCGCGGCGCGAACTTTGGCTGGGATCGCTTCGAGGGCGACCACCGCTTCGACCACCCGGGCGACAACGAGGCCCAGCGAGCGCGTCACTACGAGAAGCCGATCTTCGAGTACCGGCACACGGCCCGAAACTGCGGGTCCGTGAGCTGCGCGATCATCGGCGGCTACGTGGTCAGGAGCCGCAGGCTGAGGAGCCTCCGCGGCCGCTACCTGTACGCCGACTTCTACTCCGGCAAGCTGCGCAGCTTCGTCGCCCGCCGCCGCCACGGCAGGCGCGACAGGGCATTGGGGGTCCGCGTGCCCCACCCGAGCTCCTTCGGCAAGGGAGCGGGCGGACGAATCTACGTCGCCTCCCTGGATGGCCCCGTGTACAGGCTCGTGCGCAGGTAGCCGGGCCCGTCGAGCGGGACCCGGGGCCGGCAATGGGGGAGTAAAGTCCGCCAGCGATGGAAGGCGCGATCGCGAGCGAGACGCCAACCGGCACGGCATCGCACGACGGTGCCCCTGCCACCGACACTCCCAGGCTCGAGGTTCGCCGCCCCGTCGATGGCTCCCTGATCCGCGAGCTCGGGATCGATCCGCCACAGCGCGTCGCCGAGGTGGTCGCCAAGGCCCGCGCGGCGCAGCCGGAGTGGGAGGCCATCGGCATCCCTGGCCGCCGCCGTTGGCTCGAGCGCCTGCGCGATTGGATGATCGCCAACCACGATCGCCTCGCCGACGTGATGCAGGAGGAGACCGGGAAGGTCCGCGCCGAGGCGGAGCTCGAAGCGCCCTTCTTGTGCGGGACGGTCAACTACTACGTGGAGCACGCCGCCAAGTTCCTGGCCGAGGAGACGCCGACCCCACACATCCTGCCGTTGAAGGTCAAGCGGCTGCGCATCGTCTACCGGCCCTATCCGGTGGTGGGCGTGATCAGCCCCTGGAACTTCCCGCTCATCCTCGCCTTCGACGACGCGATTCCGGCGCTGGTCGCCGGCTGCGCGGTGGTCATCAAGCCCTCCGAGTTCACCCCGCTCTCGACCATGGAGCTGGTCCGGGCGTGGAAGGAGGAGATCGGCGGCCCCGACGTCCTCGACGTGGTCAACGGCACCGGCGAGACGGGCGGAGCCCTGGTGGACGAGGTTGACTTCGTCCAGTTCACCGGCTCCGACCGAACCGGCAAGGTCGTGATGAAGCGCGCCGCCGACACGCTGACCCCGGTCAGCCTCGAGCTCGGCGGCAAGGACCCGCTGATCGTGCTGCGCGATGCGGACCTCGAACGCGCCGTGAACGCGACCACGACCGGCGCCCTCGCCAACACCGGGCAGATCTGCATGTCGATCGAGCGCGTCTACGTCGAGGAGCCGATCTACGACGAGTTCGT
>JBBPIK010000109.1:0-5716 GCA_038040415.1 Actinomycetota bacterium | reverse complement strand
CCGACGTGTGCCGCGTCGGCAGGCGCGGCAGGTAACCGAGGCGCGAGGCCTGCCGGGTGACCGAGAATGCGCCCGAGATCACCGCCTGCGACGCGATGACGGTCGCGACGGTGGCGAGCAGCACCATCGGTATCCGCGCCCACTCGGGCACCAGCAGGAAGAACGGGCTCTCGATCGCCTTCGGCGACTCGAGGATCAGCGCCCCCTGCCCCATGTAGTTGAGGACGAGTGCCGGGAACACGAGGAGGAACCACGCGCGCCGGATCGGAGAGCGACCGAAGTGGCCCATGTCCGCGTAGAGCGCCTCGGCCCCGGTCACGGCGAGCACGACCGAGCCGAGCGCCAGGAACGCGGTGCCGCCGTTGTCGACGAAGAATTCGACCCCGTAGGTGGGCGACAGCGCCTTGAGGATCTCCGGGCTCTCCGCGATCTGCGCCAGCCCGGAGACGGCGAGGACCACGAACCAAACCGCCATCACGGGTCCGAACAGCCGGCCGACGAGCCCGGTGCCGAAGCGCTGGATCGCGAACAGCAGGGTCAGCACGACGAGCGCGATCGGGACGACCAGCGAGTCGAGATCCGGCGCCGCGATCTCCAGGCCCTCGACCGCGGACAACACCGAGATAGCCGGGGTGATCATCCCGTCGCCGTAGAACAGGGCCGCGCCGAAGATGCCGAGCGCCACGAGCGCCGCCTTGGCGGCCCGGCCCTTCAGGGAGACGCCCTCGATGAGCGCGATCAGGGCCATGATCCCGCCCTCGCCCTCGTTGTCGGCGCGCATGATGAAGGTGACGTACTTGATCGAGACGATCGTCGTGATCGCCCAGAAGACGAGCGAGATGACGCCGTACACGCCGGCCTGAGTCGGGTGGACGGCCCGGTCGTTCGCCTCGAAGACGGTCTGGAGCGCGTAGAGCGGGCTCGTGCCGATGTCGCCGAAGACGACGCCGAGCGCGCCGAGCGTCAGGGCCGCGGCGCCCGCGGTGTGGGCGCCCGAGCGGGATGCCTCCTCCGACATGGAGGGCGACTCTATGGCCGCGGCCGCCCGCGAGAGTTAGCGAGGGCGCACGGCGGATCGCGGCGCTGCGGACAAGGATGCGGCATAGGTGCCGGGGCCTCACCTTGTAGATGCGCTGCGCCGATATTCGACGGACCACCCATGCGGCGCGGCAGGCACCAGCTCCCCCGAGGGTTCCCGACCAGGCTTCAGCTGCTGGTGGGCTTCAGCGTGCTCGTTGCCATCTTCGTGGCGGCGCTCGCGGTGGGGCTTGGACGGCTCCTCCGCGACAGCATCCGAGACGCAGCCCTCTCCGGCGCCGAGCAGACCGGCCAGCTGTTCGCCGAGCTGGAGCTAGGGCGTGAGGAGTACAAGGGGCGAAAGCTCGCGGCCACGGCGCCCAGGGATCTCGACGTAGTGGTCGAGACGTCCGCCAGCCTGCGGGTCGCGAGGCTGTGGGGTCGCCATCGCGAGCTCGTGTACTCGAGCGACCGTGGAAGGCCCGGCCGCCCGTCGCCGGATCCCGGCGCGCTGCGCACGGCCTTCAGTGGGGAGATCGAGTCGCGGGCCCCGAGCGCGGACTCCTCGGAGCGCCCGCTCAAGATCTACGTGCCGATCAGCCTCGCGGGGGACCGCCGACCCCGCAACGTGCTCGAGCTGCACCTGCCGTACGAGCCGGTCCAGGCCACGATCGACCACCGGACCAAGAGCATGGCCATCGTCCTCGTGGCGGGCGCGCTCCTGTTCTACCTCGCTCTGTTCCCCACCGTCCTTCGGGGGTCGAGTGCCCTGGCTGATCTTTACGAGGCGCGCCGAGTGCCGCTACAGCGTCGGCTTCGCCGCGCGATCGGCAACGGCGAGCTTGCCCTCGACTACCAGCCCAAGCTCGATCTCCAGACAGAGAGGATCGAAGGGGTCGAGGCGCTGCTGCGCTGGCGCCTCGAGGACGGTTCCGTGGTGCCCCCGGCCGAATACATCCCCCTGGTGGAGCCAACACCGGTGATGGAAGAGCTGACGATGCATGTATTCGAGCTCGCCGTGCGCCAGTCGGCCGCCTGGGCCGAGCAGGGCATCGATCTCGACATCGCCGTGAATATCTCGGCCTGCAACCTTTGCGAGGAGGACCTTCCGAACCGTCTCTCCCGTCTGACAGCGGCCCACGGGCGAAGTCCCGCGCGCTTCACGCTCGAGGTCACCGAGAGCGCCATGAGCCGGCGCCCCGACCGCGACCTGCACACCTTGGTGCGTTTGCGGGCGTGCGGGTTCAAGCTCTCGGTCGACGATTTCGGCGCTGGAGAATCGTCGCTGAGCCGAGTCCGCGCGATCGACGTCCAAGAGGTCAAGATCGACCGATCCTTCGTGCGGCACCTCGACGAGCAGGGCGACCCGGTCCTGATGGCCGGCATCATCGACCTCGCTCACTCCCTCGGAGCGACGGTGGTGGCCGAGGGCGTCGAGTCGGAAGCGGCCGCGCGCCAGCTGACCGCACTCGGCTGTGACGCGCTGCAGGGCTTTCATCTGGCTCGCCCCATGCCTCCCGGCGAGCTCGCAGAATGGCTGCGCGACCGCCCGTCGAATGCGGTGGTCCTGGAAAGCCAGTCTCCGGCGGCCGACGCCGCGATGGCCTAGCCGCGTCTTCCGTCTGTTCCGCGGCCCTGGGTCTGCCGGTTCAGCCGGGGCTCGGGTTGGGCCGGTCAGTGAAGGAAGCGCGGCCCGGTACGGGGGCAGGTCGCGACAGCTGCTCAGTGACGAGGCCGGCGCCAGGGCCACAGCCGGACGGCAGCGCTGGCGACGCGAGGGATGGGCATAGCCGGTCCAGCGTACCCACGGCCCATTGCTCGAACTAGCGCCTAGCGCAACCACCACCAGTTCTGAAAGGATGGGCACAATGCCCACACCACCGGAGGTCCTACCGCCTGCCGATGTCGTCGCCTACGTGCTCGCGGACATCGCGATCATCCTCATCGCCGCCCGCATCGTCGGCACGCTCTTCGAGAAGATCCGCCAGCCGCGCATCGTCGGCGAGATCATCGCCGGCATCCTGATCGGGCCGACCGTGCTCGGCGGCGCGCTCGACAAGGCGGCGAACCCCGACGCCGGCTCGGCCGCGGTCATGGGTTCCGGCCTCACGCACGACCTCTACCCGCTCCAGGCGTTCGCCTTCCTGAACACGATCGGGCAGATCGCGCTCGTGCTCTACATGTTCCTCGTCGGCATCGAGCTCGAGAAGCGGCTGCTGCGCGGGAGGGGTCGCGACATGACCATCGTCGCCCTGGCGGTGACCGCCGTGCCGGTGGCGTTCGGCTTCCTGGCTGCGCCGCTCCTCGAGAGCGCGACCTGGCGACCGGAGGGTGTGAGCACCACAACGTTTGCCCTCTTTTTGGGCGCCGGCCTCGCAACCACCGCGTTCCCGGTGATGGCGCGCATTCTCCAGGAGAAGAACCTGCTCGCCACGCCGATGGGCGCCGTGGGCATCGGCTCGGCAGCGCTCGTGACGGTGTTGATGTTCCTCGTGATCGCCGCCGCCAGCGCGTCCGCGAAGGACGCCGGCATCGTGAACCAGACCGGCGTTCGCTTCCTCCTGCTCGCGGCGCTCGCGCTCGGGCTCGCGGTTGTGGTCCGCCCGCTGCTCGGGTGGGTCGTCCGCCGCTATTACACCGAGGGCGAGCCGCTGAACGGAAACCTGCTCGCGTTCCTGATCTTCGGCGCGATCGCCGCCGGCCTCGCCACCGACCGCATCGTCAACGTGGCCCTGCTCGGGGGGTTCATGTTCGGGGCGATCGCCGTTCCGGGCGCGGCCGGGCTGGCGCAGGCCGTAATCGCGCGGATGAGCGACATGGTGGTGCTGTTCTTCCTGCCGATCTTCCTCGCGGTCTCGGGGCTTCGCACCGACCTGACCCTCCTCGAGGGCAAGCTGATCGGCGGCATACTCCTGTTCCTCGCGCTGATGATCGTCGGGAAGCTCGTCGTGGGCTACCTCGCGGGGCGGGCGGTCGGGCTGAAGAGCGACGAGTCGGCCACCATCGGCGCGCTGATGAACTGCCGCGGCCTGCTGATCCTCGTCGTGGCGCTGATCGGCCTCCAGCTCGGCGTGATCACTCCGCAGATGCAGCTCGCATTCGTGATCGGCGCGATCGTCACGACGATGATGACCGGACCGCTGGTGGACCGGTTCGTGCCCAAGGAGAAGGCGCGCCGCATGAGCCAGACCGTGAGCGTCGAGGACATGGCCGAGGCCGACCGCAGCGCGTCGGGTACCGCGTCGATCGCCCGCTGACGAGTGGGACGCGATCGGGGCGAGTAGACGGCGGGGAGGGGCGCCTGATGAGCATGCGATACAAGCTCCTCGGCCGAAGCGGGCTGCGCGTCTCCGAGCTGTGCCTCGGCGCGATGACCTTCGGGGATGAGTCGAGCGAGGGCTGGGGCGCCTCGAAGGAGGAGAGCCGGCGGATCTTCGACGCCTTTGTCGAGGCCGGGGGAAACTTCATCGACACGGCCAACAACTACACCGACGGCAATAGCGAGCGCTACGTGGGAGAGCTCGTGGCCGGCGACCGCGACCGTTTCGTGATCGCGACGAAGTACACCGCCCCAACGCGCCCCGACGACCCGAACTCAGGCGGCAACCACCGCAAGGCGCTCGTCCAGTCGCTCGACGGCAGCCTCAAGCGGCTCGGCACCGATTACATCGACCTCTACTGGGTCCACGTGTGGGAGTACCTGACCCCGCTCGAGGAGGTAATGCGGGCGCTCGACGACATGGTGAGGGCGGGGAAGATCCTCTATGTCGGCATCTCCGACGCGCCAGCGTGGGTTGTCTCGCGGGCGAACACGCTCGCTGATCTGCGCGGCTGGACGCCATTCGCCGGCCTGCAGATCGAGTACAGCCTGATCCAACGCACCGTCGAGCGCGAGCTCGTCCCGATGGCGGAGGCGCTCGACCTCGCCGTGCTGGCGTGGGGCCCGCTCGGCCGGGGGTTACTCACCGGCAAGTATTCGGCCGACGGCAGCACGGGGGATCGGCGCGGGCGACTCTCGGCCGGAGATCCTCGGCTCACCGAGCGCAACCTCGAAATCTCCACCGTGGTAGGCGATGTGGCAGCTGAGCTGGACGCGAAGCCCGCGGAGGTGGCGATCGCATGGCTGCGGACCCGCCCGGGAGTCGTCATCCCAATCATCGGCGCCCGCACTGCTAGGCAGCTCGAGGAGACCCTCGGTTGCGTGGAGCTGGAGCTGCCGGATGACGCCCTGCGCAAGCTCGACCTGGCGAGCCGTGTCTCGCTCGGCTTCCCGCACGATTTCCTGGCGGGCGTTCTCGGGCGGCAGGCCGCGATCCACGGACTGCCGGACGACCACCGCGGCGCGCTGCCGGCCCACATCCGATAGCTGTCCTCGGCGAGCCGCGCCAACGTCGCCGCTCACGGCCGCAAGGGACGACGTCCGAGCGAGAGCGTTGCCGCAGCCCGGGTTGGCTCGACTAGGTCGCTAAGGCAGGACGAGCGGCCCCCTGAGCCGCCGCCCCCGCTGCCCGCTGACATGGACGCCGAGGCGCCGCCGAGATGCAGCGGCGCCTCGATCAGGCTCGTCAGGGTTCTCAGGCAGCGGATCCAGACTGACGTGATAGTTCCGAATAGCGCTGAGAGCCGGGGGTCTCGAGCAGCTCGCCCGTCTCCAGCAGCGTCTTCAGGCCGGAGAGGATCATCGGCCAGCCGCCGTAGA
>JBBPIK010000028.1:0-33830 GCA_038040415.1 Actinomycetota bacterium | reverse complement strand
GCGCTTCGGCTCCAACTTCCTCTCGGTCGGGCGGGTGCAGAGCCCGACCCTGGCGTTGATCGTCGAGCGTGAGCTCGAGCGGCGCGCACATGTCGCGAAGCCGTACTGGGAGCTCCTGGCGCGCTTCCAGCACCCGGATGGGGCGTTCGAGGCCCATCACGCCACCGACAAGTTCTGGGAGAAGGCCGAGGCCGAGGCGGCGCTCGCCGGCACCAAGTCGCCGGGCGTCGTCAAGGGGGTCAGCTCGAAGCGCAACTCGCGTCGTCCCCCGACGCCCTACAACACCACGGCGTTCACGACCGACGCGTCGAGCCGCCTGGGGATGACGCCGTCGGCGGCAATGCGCATCGCCGAGGACCTCTACATGGACGGCTTCATCTCCTACCCGCGTACCGACAACACCGTCTATCCGCGCTCGCTGAACATCCGCGAACTGGTCTCCTCGCTGGTGCGAGTCCCGGACTTCGACGCCGCCGCGCCGCTGCTCGACACGGACCTCACCCCGACCCGCGGCAAGAAGGAGACCACGGACCACCCGCCGATCTACCCGACGCAGGCGGTCTACCCGAACGCGCTCGACGGGTCCAAGCGCCGCGTCTACGAGCTTGTCGTCCGGCGTTTCCTCGCCACCTTCTCCCCGCCGATGATCACCGAGTCCACCCGCGCCGACATCGAGGCCGGCGCGGAGAGCTACTTCGTCCGGGGGTCGGTCGTGGTCGACCCCGGCTATGCCGGGATCTACATCTACGCACGCTCGAGCGACGACGAGATCCCGAAGCTCGAAGAGGGCCAGGAGCTGGCGCTCGACGGCGAGCCGTGGCTGGCCGACAAGGAGACCCAGCCGCCGGCGCGGATCAGCCAGGGCAAGCTGGTCGAGATGATGGAGGAGCGGGGCTTGGGCACCAAGGCCACCCGCGCGGACATCATCCAAAAGCTCTACGACCGCGGCTACGTGTTCGGTAATCCCCCGGAGCCCTCCGAGACCGGCATCGCCATGTACAAGGCATTCCACGAGTACGTGCCCCGGATGGCGACCCCCGAGATGACCGCCGAGCTCGAGCAGGATATGGACCAGATCGCCGCGGGCAAGACCTCCAGGGACGAGGTGCTTCGAATCAGCCGCGAGATGCTCCACTCCACCACCTCCGACCTCCAGGAGCGCCGCGAGGACCTCGCGAAGCAGATCTGGGCGGGCATGGACGAGGACAAGTTCCTCGGCCCATGCAAGGTCTGCGAGGAGGCGGGGCGAAAGCACGAGGACGGCTCGCCGAATCGCCTGCGGATCATCGAGCTGAAGGGCGGGAAGCGGATGTACGGCTGCGAGGGCTGGGACCGCGACAATCCCGAATCGCCCGATTCCTGCCAGGTGTCCGGCCCGCTCCCGGGCCGCGGCTATGACCTATGGCGACTCGACGAGCGCTGCTCGATTTGCGGCGAGATGCCGCGCCTCACCGTGAAGGGCTTCCGCGGCCGCCCCTGGAAGCTGTGCCTGAACGACGACTGTCCCTCGATGGTTGAGATGCGGCAGAAGCGTGCGGAGCGCGAGCGCGCGCGCGAGGCGAGGAAGAAGGCGAAGGCCGCCGACAACGGGGCCTCCGCCGATGCCGAGGCCAAGGCCGAGGCGCCCAGCTCGGGGTCCCGCGGCAACGGCCGCCGTCGTGCCCGCCGCAAGCCCCCCTCGCCCGGCACCGCCCGGACCAAGCGCGCCGGCACCCGCACGAAGAAGTAGCGCGGTAATTCGGTGTTCGTCACCCTGGAGGGGATCGACCGCTCGGGGAAGACCACGCAGGCGGCGTTGCTCACCGAGGCGCTGGGGCCCGAGACGCTTTTGCTTCGCGAGCCGGGAGGAACGGATGCGGGCGAGCGGATCCGCGCGCTGCTCAAGGATCCGGCCACCGAGCTCGACCCGCGCACCGAGCTGCTCCTGTTCTGTGCGGCGCGTGCGGAGCTGTGCGCACGGCTGGTGCGACCGGCGCTCGATCAGGGGCGTGACGTCGTCTGCGACCGGTTCGTGGACTCGACGGTCGCCTACCAGGGCGCCGCCCGAGGCCTCGGAACGGAGCTCGTGGAGCGCTTGAACGAGATCGCGATCGCCGGCTCCCTGCCTGACGTCACGGTGCTGTTGAGGATCGATCCCGAGGGTGCCGAGTCCCGCGGCCAGCAGCGCCTGGCGCGGGGCGGCGCAGACGGCGTTGATCGCTTCGAGGGAGAGGGAATCGATTTCCAGCGCCTGGTCGCGGCCGCCTATGACGACCTGGCCGCGCGTCACCCTGAACGGATCACGGTGATCGACGCAGACGGCGGCGTGGCCGAGGTGCATGCCCGGGTGATGGAGGCGGTGGGACGAGTTGGCGCTCGCCACGGCTGACGTCCCTGGGGCGCTTGCGGACGCCACCGAGCACCAGCCCGGAGCGCGGGCGGCGCTCGCCGCGGCGCTCCTGGCTCCCGCCCACGCGTACCTGCTCGCCGGGCCTCCCGGCTCGGGTAAGCGGGCCGCCGCGCGGGCCTTCGTCGCCGAGCTCTTGGCCGGCGATGCTCCCGAGCCCGACGACGTGCGCCGGCGGGCGCTGGCGGATCCCTCGCCGCACCCGGACCTGGTCTGGCTGGCGCCCCAGGGCACCCAGCACCTGGTGGACGAGGTGCGCGAGCGGGTGATCGTCGCGGCCGTCTACCGGCCGTTCGAGGGAGCGCGCCGCGCCTTTGTGATCGAGGCCGCTGAGGCGATGGCGGACGAGAGCCAGAACGCGCTGCTGAAGACCCTCGAGGAACCGCCGCCGTTCGCCCACCTGGTCTTGATCACATCGGAGCCCGCCGCCCTGCTGGAGACAGTCCGCTCGCGCTGCCAGGCCGTCCGTTTTGCGCCGCTCACCGAGGAGGCCGTCGACCTGCGCCTCGCGGAGCTCGGGCTCGGGCAGGACGGCGAGCAGCGCCGGGCCGGGGCCCGCCTGAGCGGCGGCGACACCGACCGGGCGGCCTTTCTGCTGGGCGATCAGGGACGGGAGCTTCGCGCGGCGGCTCAGGCGTGCGTCGCGGCGGCGCTCACGGGCGAGCTGGCCGGCGCACCCTGGCAGGGCGTGCTCAGCGCCGCCGAGGCGGCAGGCGACCAAGCGGCCGAGGCGGCGCAAGCGCGCTTCGAGGGCTTGGCCGCCGAGGCCGGCGAGGGCAAGACGCGGGGGGCCCGGCGCCGCTCCCGCGAGACGGAAGAGGCCATCAGGAGGGCCGCCCGCCGTGCCCGGACCGAGGCACTCGACCTCGGCCTGGCCCTGATGGCCGCCTGGCTGCGGGACCTGGCGGCGGTTGCCGAAGGCGCGGAGGACTTGGTCTGGAACTGCGATCGCCTCGAAGCGCTCCGCGCCGCTTCGGCCCAGGCGGACCGCGGTCTCGACGCGCGCCGCGCCCGCGTGGGCGCAGAGCTCGTGATGGACACTCGCCGCCGCCTGCGCGTCAACGTCGGGGAAGAGCTGGCGCTCGAGGCCCTCGTGTTTCGCCTCGAAGCCCTGTTAAGGGACGCTTAAACTCCGGTCATGGCCGCGATTGGCCAGCCAGCTACGGTCGCCCAGTCGCGACGGCCGTTCGGCGTCCGCCTTTACCTCACCCTCGGCTTCGCCGCTGTGGCCTCGATTGCCGCGGGATTCTCGTATGCCCTGGTCACCGGGTCCAGCGATGAAACCGCAGGCGTGGAGGCGTCCAACATCACGCTCGGACGCACGGCGCGGCTGGCAGACCGGATCGGCGCCCACCCGTCGGCCGGCGACGCGGTGCTGATCGAGTCGGTCGACGATCAGGGCTACTCGGCCTGGGTGTTCGACGCTCAGGGCCGGGTGCTCACGCCGCGGCTCTCCCGAGGCGTGGAGCTCGGTGAGGTCCCGGGCCAGCGGGCGGCGATTGCGGCGACCCTGCGCGGTTCGCGAACCGTCGATCAGCTGCCGGGCGTCGTCACCGTGGCCTCGGCACCGCTGGTCGGCAAGGGTGGCATCTCGGGTGCCATCCTGGCGCGAGCCGAACGGCCGGAGGAGATCGAACGCACCATCGACGCGGTTCGCGGCGATCGCCTGACTGCGGCCGCGATCGCGATCGCGGTGGCCGTCGTCATCGGCTTTCTGATCGCCACGGCGATCACCACCCGAGTCAAGCGACTGGCGGGCAGCGCGGCCCGGATCACCGAGGGACGGCTCGACGAGCCCCTCCAGGGCACCGGCGGCCGGGACGAGATCACGGATCTCGGCATGGCTCTGGAGACGATGCGGATCGCGCTGCGCGAGACCTTCGGGGCGCTCTCGTCGGAGCGCGACCGCCTCTCGGCGATCTTCGACGCGCTCGACGACGCGGTCATGGTCGTCGGCCCTCAGTCGGAGGTGCGGTTCTCGAATCGCGCCGCCGCGCCCCTGATCGGGTCCGATGGAAAGGCCATCGCGGCACTCGTCCCCTGGCTGCGACGCGCCGCGGAGCGTGGCGAGGCGCAGCACGACGGAGTGCGGGTCGGCGACCGCGTCTACGCCGTCGGGATTCGTCATCTGCCGGCGGAGGACGCCGGGCTGGCGGTGGTGCGCGATCGCACCGCCGGCCTGCGCCGCGAGCTCGCGGAGCGCGAGTTCGTCTCCAACGCCGCCCACGAGCTGCGCAACCCGATCGCGGGCATCTCGGGCGCGATCGAGGTCCTGCGCGCCGGCGCCAAGGACGATCCGAACGCGCGCGATCACTTCCTCGCCCGCCTCTCCGAGGACGTCGAGCGGGTGACCCGCCTCACGGACTCGCTGCTGACCCTGGCCCGGATGGAGGCGGTCGGGAAGGAGACGCCGGAGGCGCTCGATGTGGGGATTACGATCGAGGAGGCGATCCAGGCCGTGGCGCCGCCCGACGGGATCGAGGTCAGGCTCGAAGTCGGGGCGGACGTGCTCGCTCAGGGCGATCCGGTGCTGCTGCGCCAGGTGCTGATCGGCCTGCTGACCAACGCGTTCAAGAACACGCATCCGCCAGGCGTCGTCACGCTTCGCGCGCGTCGTCGCGGAGACCGGCAGGTGTTGATCGAGGTCTCGGACACCGGTACCGGAATCGCCCAGGATGAGGTGGGCCGGGTGTTTGAGCGTTTCTACCGAGGGGCGGGTTCTCTGGAGCAGGAGGGCTTTGGCCTGGGGCTCTCGATCGCGAGGCGCATGGTGGATGTAATGGAGGGGGAGATGGGGGTGGAGTCGAAACTAGGCACTGGCAGCACCTTCTGGGTGCGCCTTCCGGTCGCACAGGTGGCCGCAACCCCGGTGGCGTGATTGCGATGAGCGACGGCAAAATTCTGATCGCGGACGACGAGCCCTCGGTTCGGGACGCGGTCGGCTACGCGCTCCAGCAAGAGGGCTTCGACGTCACCCTGGCCGAGGACGGGGACGACGCGGATCGCAAGCTCGGCAACGACACGCCGACCTTTGACCTGCTGATCCTCGACATCATGATGCCGGGCCGCAGCGGCCTGGACATCTGCCGTGACGTTCGCGCCCGCAGCCCGGTCCCGATCATCCTGTTGACGGCCAAGGACGCGGAGGTCGACAAGGTCGTCGGCCTGGAGGTCGGCGCCGACGACTACGTGACCAAGCCCTTCTCGGTGCGCGAGCTGCTGGGTCGGGTGCGCGCCCAGCTGCGCCGCCGCGAGCTCGACCGGAGCTCGACCGGGCGTGAGGGCAAGACCATCGAGGCCGGAGCCGTGAGGATCGATCTCGCCCGCCACCTGGTGACGATCCGGGGTGAGCCCGTGAACCTGACGCGATCGGAGTTTCAGGTCCTGCGCCTGCTCGCCGAGCGTCCCGGTCAGGTGTTCAGCCGCCTCGAGATCATGGAGGAGCTGTGGCAGTCGGAGTTCTCGGGCGACGTGCGCGCCTGCGACGTGCACATCTCCAACCTCCGCCAGAAGATCGAGCCCGACCCCCAGGACCCCAAGCTCGTGCTCACCGTTCGCGGCGTCGGCTACCGGTTGGCGGAGGAGCAGGGGTAGGCAGCAGCCGAAAAAAGCCGGAGACGGGATTCGAACCCGTGACCCCCGCTTTACGAGAGCGGTGCTCTGGCCAACTGAGCTACTCCGGCGTGGTCCGCATTCTAGGAGCGCCGCGGTTGACCCCGATCGCGTTCGCGCATTAGGGTGAGGGCGTCCGAAGGCACGACGAGGAGGAAGTAGCGGCATGGCGCAGGACAACGTGGACGTGGTCCAGGGCGCGTGGGACGCGTTCGGGCGCGGTGACATCGGTGCGGTGCTCGAAACGATCTCCCCGTCGGCGGAGACGAGGGTGCCCGAGTCGCTTCCGTGGGGTGGGACCTACGTGGGACCGGATGGGTTCCAGGATTTCCTGGCCAAGCTGCGCGAGAGCTTCGAGGTGTTCAGCGCCACTCCCCAGAAGGTGCTCGGCGCCGACGACAACCACGTCGTCGTTCTGGTCAAGACCAAGGGCCGCATCAAGGGGGGCGCCACGATCGAGGGCAAGGCGATCTGGATCTACCAGCTGCGCGACGGCAAGATCGCCGATGCGGAGAGCTTCGGCGACACGGCGCAGGTCCTCGAAGCGCTTGGCTGAGCCGGCTGCTGCGCGGGCCGTGACCCGGCCTTGAGCCGCCTCTCAGTCGTCACCGTCACGCACGACCACCGCGAGGCGGTGAGCGAGGCGCTGCCCGCGCTCGCCACGCAGCTCCACGACGGCGACGAACTGATCGTGATCGACAACGACTCCTCCGACGGGACCCCGGACGCGGTGCGCGAGCGGGCCCCTGAGGCGATCGTGATCGAGGCCGGGGCGAACTTCGGCTTTGCCGCCGGCTGCAACCGCGGCGCCTCGGTCGCCTCCGGCGAGCTGCTCTGCTTCCTGAACCCGGACGCCGTTCCGGCGCCCGGGTTCCGCGAGGCGATCGAGCGGCCGTTTACCGACGGCCGCGGCTGGGCCGCGTGGCAGGGGCTGGTCACGGCCCAGGAGGGGACGGTGGTCAACACCCGCGGCGGGGTGGTGCACTTCACCGGCATCGCCTGGGCTGGGGGAGCCGGAGAACCCGTGGCAGTGGAGGGGAGCGCGGGCAGCCGGGCCGAGCGAGGTTCGGCGAGGGAGCCCGGTTTCGTCTCCGGCGCCTGTCTGGCCATCCCGCGGGCCACGTTCATGGGAGTTGGGGGTTTTGCGGAGGGGTACTTTCTCTACCACGAGGATGTCGATCTGTCGCTGCGCCTGCGTCTCGCGGGCCAGCTGCTGGGGGTAGAGCCGGCCGCTCGAGTCGAGCACGCCTACGAGTTCGCCAAGGGGCCCGCCAAGTGGCGCCGCCTGGAGGGCAATCGCTGGGCAACGCTGATTCGCACCTACCCCCCAGCCCTGCTGGCGCTGCTCGCCCCCGCGCTGGTGGCCACCGAGCTGGCGCTCCTCCCGGTCGCCCTCGCAGGTGGCTGGCTGGGGCAGAAGCTGCTGGCCTGGGGCGACACGCTGCGTGCCCTGGGGCGGCTGCTCCGCGAGCGCCGCCAGATCCAGGCGGGCCGGGCGATCGGCGCGGCGGAGTTCGCCCGGACGCTCACTGCCGACCTCGCCTCACCGTACCTGGGGCGCGCCGGCCGCTCGCGCGCGCTGCGCGGCGCGCTCCAGGCCTATTGGTCCGTCGTGCTGAAGCTGCTCGGGTCTCCTGGCTGAGGCCGCCCGCCTCGCGCTGGCTGCTCCATGCCCTCGGCCGCGGCGCCGTGTCCGTTCGCGCCAGCGGCTCGCATCGCGCGCAGCTCCTCGTCCAGTCGCGCGACCTCCTGGGCCAGGACCCTGGTCTCCTCGGAGAGGCGCGAGGTGGCGATCGAGAAGTGCAGCAGCAGCACGAACGCGACGCCGAAGGCGGCGATGAACAGGAAGTTGGCCGGTACCGCGATATGGAGAAGGTCGGCGGCGGAGGCGAGCAGCTGGTTCCAAATCGCAAAGACGAGCAACGCCACCGAGACGAGCATCCAGAGCAGCGCGTAGCGCTCCACCAGCCGGCGCCGCCGGACCAGTTCGAGCACCACGCCGACCAGCAGGGCGGTGACGACCACCGCTGCGACCCGGATGCGGCCGTCGAGCTGAGTGGCGGCGAACGGCAGCCACGAAACGGCCGTGCTCATCGCGCCTTGGGCTCGCCGCTCGCCTGAGAGACCGTCGCGCCCGGCGCAAGCGGGCGACCCCCCGGCTGATCCGCGCTTTCGTCAACGGGGATCGGCCGCCGGCGGAACAGGCCCACGAACAGCGCCAGCAGCACCTTGGCCATGTAGTAGGCGCTTTGCGGGTAGTCGATCGAGCTGCGGCCAAAGCCGCGAGCGTTCATCCGCACCGGCACTTCGTGGATCCGCAGCCGGTGCGCGTGGAGCATCAGGATCGCCTCGACCTCGGGGTAGTCGTGAGGGTAGTCGCGAGCGAACAACTCGATCCCGCGCCGGTTCGTCATCCGGAAGCCGGAGGTCGGGTCGCTGATCCGCTGGCGGCAGATCACGGTCAGGACAACCGAGAAGATCAGGTTGCCCACCCGGCGGCCCAGCGGCACCTTGTAGCCGGGATCGCCGCGGAAGCGGCTGCCGCAGACCATGTCGGCCTCTTGGCCGGTGGTCTTCAGCTTGGCCAGCAGGTCGTGAAGGTGGGCGGGCTTGTGCTGGCCGTCTCCGTCGACTTGCGCCGCGACGTCGTAGGAGTGCCGGAGCGCGTACTTGAAGCCGGACTGCATCGCGCCGCCGATCCCGGTGTTGAACGGATGGCGCAGGACAATCGCGCCGCTGTCCTCGGCCTCGGTCGCGGTCTCGTCGGTTGAGCCGTCGTCGACTACCACCACGTCGAAGTCGGGGGCGTGGCGGCGGATCTCGCGCACCACGCGGCCAACCATCCCCTGCTCGTTGTAGGCGGGGACGATCGCTAGCTTGCGGAGCTGGGGGTGGTCGAGCGCCATCTCTCCAGAGGCTGGGGGGCAGAGCCGCCCGTGGTCGGGCCGGCCTGTGCGTGAGCCGCCCTCGCGCAAGCCAGGTTAGCGTCCCGTGGCGGCGGCCATCTCGGTCCCGGGCGCGTTCCTGCCGCTATCCGGCAACAACCCGTCCACGCTGTCGCTTACCTACGACTCCCCGCGACCGCGCAGGATCTGCTCCCGCTCGGCGAGGCGGTTGCGGCGGCGCAGCTCGGCCTCTCGCTGACGGCGGCGCTCGGCCTCCGACTCCGCGATCAGCTCCGGGACGGGCACGGGCGTGCCGTCGTCGTCGATCGCGACCATGGTCAGGTAGGCGGTCGACGTGTGGCGCCGCTCGCCGGTGCGCGGGTTCTCGGCCTCGACCCGCACCCCGACCTCCATCGAGGTGCGCCAGACGGCGTTGACGCTCGCCGAGCAGATCAGGAGCTCGCCGATGTTGACCGGATGCATGAAGGTCATCCGATCCATCGCCGCGGTCACCACCCGGCTGCCCGAGTGGCGGATCCCGGCGATCCCGGCGACCTCGTCGCAGAGCCGCATCACCACGCCTCCGTGGACGAACCCGGCCGAGTTGGCGTCGCTGATTCCCATCCACTTGACGAGCTCGGAGCGCGACTGGGCGGCGAGCTTGGCATCCATGGGCGCGGCGATCGTAGTGGGCCGTCCGGCAACGATGCGCACAACGTTTCCGGACGACCCACTAGCCGCGGATGCGCCGTTGCCGCCCCCGGACGTGCCGAATCGGGCAACTAGCCTTGGGTCGTGCCCGAAGAGCAGTCGAGCCCGCTGCCAGTCCTCGGCCGCCGGATAACGAGCTGCCGCCGCTGCCCGCGGCTGGTCGAGTGGCGCGAACGGGTCGCCGCGAATCCGCCACGGCGCTTCGAAGCTGACGAATACTGGGCGCGGCCGCTCCCGGGCTTCGGCGATCCGGCCGCCAAGCTGATCGTGATCGGCCTGGCGCCCGCCGCCCACGGCGGCAATCGAACCGGCCGCATCTTCACCGGGGATCGGTCCGGTGACTGGCTGTATGCGGCACTTCACCGGGCCGGGTTCGCCAACCAGGCGCGGTCGGAGCATTGCGACGACGGGCTGCGGCTGCGCGCCGCGTACGTCACCGCCGTCAACCGCTGCGCGCCGCCGGGCAACAAGCCCACGCCCGCCGAGCGCGACAACTGCCTCCCGTACCTGGTCGAGGAGCTGCGCTTGCTCGATCGCGGGAAGGTCCTCGTCGCGCTGGGGTCCTTCGCCTGGGACGGGGCGCTGCGAGCGCTACGGGAACTGGAGCTCGAGATCCCCCGCCCCAAGCCCCGCTTCGGCCACGGCGCCGAGGCGCCGATCGGCCGCTACGCGCTCCTCGGCTGCTACCACCCGTCGCAGCAGAACACCTTCACCGGCAGGCTCACGGAGGCGATGCTCGACGAACTGTTCGCTCGGGCTCGCGAGCTGGCTTAGCCCTTTCAGCGGGTCGACTGAGTGATTTACCGGACATATTCCGGTGAATCCCACGCTGGACGGTGCCTGCGCACGACATCAGTCTTATCCCAAACCTCCAGCCATTCATCCAGAAAGCGGCGTACGCCCTCGTCTCCCCGATAGGTGACGTCGGGCCACTCGCGGAAGTGGGTCATGTCCCAGACGATCTCGGGGTTGCTGCAAGCGGAAGCGCCGCCTGGGGTGCAAGCGACGCTTCCGGAGGGGGCGCCATCCCGAAAATTCAGGCGACCCCTCAAGTCCCGCCTTCAATCGAGCAGTTTCGACGACGCCCCGGTCGGTCCTTTTTCGGGATGTACGCTCCGGGTTGGTGCTGCCGCTCAACCTGCCCAACGTTCTCACCCTGCTGCGCTTCCTCGCGGTGCCGGTGATCGTGGTTGCACTGTTGGGCGAAACCCCGAACGGCGATGCGCTGGCTGCGGGCGTGTTCGCACTGGCCGCGCTCACGGACGGGCTCGACGGCTACATCGCGCGCCGCCGGCAGGACGTGACCACGTTCGGGAAGCTGATGGACCCACTCGCCGACAAGGTGCTGATCATCGCCGCGCTCGTCTCGCTGGTCTCGCTCGGCCGGCTGGCGGCGTGGGTGGCGATGGTCATCATCGCCCGCGAGTTGGCGGTCACGGGCCTTCGCACGGTCGCCGCCGAGCAGGGGGTGGTGATCGCGGCGAGCTGGCTCGGAAAGGTGAAGACGGCGCTCCAAGTTGCTGCCGTGTTCGCGCTGATCATCTGGTATCCGGCGCCCCTGGCCGTGGACGTGCTCGTCTATGCCGCGGTCACCGCCACGCTGATCAGCGGTGCGGATTACTTCTTCGGGCTTCGCCGGCGGATCGCGGAGGAGCGGGCGCGACGGACGCGCGCCGCGGCCCCCCGGCACGCGCCTAGGGAACGCGCCTAGGGCCAGGACGTCAGTCCGAGCAGGGGGCTTCGAGCCACTCGCGCTCGGTCATGTGATGCGGGGAGTGCTCGCCGCTTTCGACCTCAGCCAGGATCTCGGTCAGCAGGCCGGAACGCTCGGCGAACACCGAGTGGCGATGGATCGTCTCCAGGTTCTCCTGGCGGGCGAGCACGAACCCGCCGTCATGCAGCTCCGGGTAGGCATCGGCGACGCGACGCACCATCTCCCGCACGCAATCCTCCACGAAGCGTGGATTCAGGTGAGCCTTCTCGACCACCGCGAGCTCGTCGGAGCGCTTCATCAGCTCGTAGATCTCGGAGCTCATCGACTGCTCGACGATGTGCAGGAGGTCGCGCGCGTCGACGTCGAGCTCCACTCCCTCGGGGCGGCCGAGGTGCAGCGACCCGATGCCGCGCTGGTTGTGGGTGGCGACCGGGACAGCCTTCAACACGCGCTCGATCTCGTCGTCGGTGAATCCCTCGGCGGCGAGTCGCTCCCGCGAGCGAGCGCCCACCAGCTCCTGGGCGCAAGGGCAGGCCGTCATGCCCTGGGCCTCGACGCCGGTCAGGGTGCGAGTGCCGCGCTCCGACACGACCGCGGTGGCGCACAAGGTGTAGATCTCTTGAGTGGGCAGGCCCGAGGCCGGGGTTGCGACCGTCTCCGGATAGCGAGCGGTGATCGCCACCTCCGCGCGTAGGCCCTCCTGCTGTTCGCGAACCCGAGCGGCGATGTGAGCGGCGAGCTCCTCGGCGCGCAGCCTCTCGCCGAGCACCACGGCGTCGATGGCCGCGTTGACGACCTCCTCGAAGCGCGACATGTGGACGCCCGACTGGCGAGGGTTGAGGTCGACGAAGCACTCCAGCTCGGCGAAGAAGTAGTTGCCGGCCGGATCCGCCTCGCCGCTCAGCGTTGCGGTCTGGCCGGCGAGCCGCCCACCGTTCACGTTGATCACCTTCTCGATGCCTCGCACGCCGACGCGGGTGAGGCTGATCTCCGTCCTGGGTCGCGACGCCTGGACGTCGATGCTGGGGGAGAGAACTTCGCTCGTTTCGCTCATTCGGATGTGAGGTTAGCGGGCGTCGCGCCGCTGCTCGCACGGCAGGACAGGTCATATACTTCGCGCCGCCCGGACCCCGAGCGTAAGGAGAGGACGGGGCGGGAAGTGTCTGACAAGGGGAAGGTTCTACTCGCCGGCGACAATGGCGTCGAGGCCGCCGGGCAGGACAGGGGGAACGGGCAGGCGACTGCCGAGCTCCAGGTCGATCCCCGATTTCAGGACTCCGACGAGCTTCGCTCGCTGATCTCCGAAGGCCGGGAGCGCGGCTACCTGACCTTCGAGCAGATCGCCTCGACGCTCGAGGAGGTCGAGGTGACCAAGGAGCAGGTCCAAGACCTTCACGGGTACCTGATCGAGCACGGCGTCGACGTGATCGCACAGGACGGTCTGACCGCCTACAAGGAGGCCAAGGAAGCGGGCCGGCTCGGCCAGGCGAAGAAGCCCGAGCTGGACCTGACCATCGAGCCCAGCCTCGACTCGCTGCGGCTCTACCTGCGCTCGATCGGACGAGTCGAGCTGTTGACCGCGGATCAGGAGATCGAGCTCGCGAGGCGGATCGAGAAGGGCGACATGAGCGCCAAGCACCACATGGTGGAGGCCAACCTGCGCTTGGTCGTGTCGATCGCGAAGGGGTACCTGGGCCGTGGTCTCAGCTTCCTCGACATGATTCAGGAGGGATCGCTGGGGCTGATCCGCGCGGTCGAGAAGTTCGACTACCGCCGGGGCTACAAGTTCTCGACCTACGCCACCTGGTGGATCCGCCAAGCGGTGACCAGGGCGATCGCCGACAAGGCGCGCACGATCCGCATCCCCGTTCACATGGTGGAGAAGCTGAACCGGGTCGCCCACGTAGAGCGCCAGCTGGTTCAGCGCCTGGGACGCGAGCCCGAGCCAGCCGAGATCGCGAAGGAGCTGAAGGTTTCAGTGCGCGAGGTCAGGGACATCCTTCGGGTGGCCCAGATGCCGGTGTCGCTCGAGAAGCCGATCGGGGACGAGGACGAATCCGAGCTGGGCGACTTCGTCGCCGACGAGACCACCGGGGAGCCGTTCGAGACTGCGACCGAGACCCTTCAGCGCGAGGACATCCAAAGAGCGCTCGATGCCCTGCCGCAGCGCGAGCGCCAGGTGATCGAGTTGCGCTACGGGTTGAGGGGCCACGAGCCGTTGACGCTCGAGGAGGTGGGGCGCGCTTTCGGCGTCACCCGCGAGCGGGTTCGCCAGATCGAGAACAACACGCTGAAGAAGCTCAAGCAACTCCCCGAGGCGCAGGGACTTCGGGAGCTGGCCTGATCCGAGGAGAGTGCCGTCGCGCGGAGGGGCGCTATGCGGCGGCGTCGAGGCCCGGCCCCCGCCTCAGCATCTCCCGCATCCGGTCGAGATCGAACGTGTGGGTCTCGGTGGTCTCGACGAAATCTGTGAGCTCGGCGACGAAGCGATCGGGATCGTCGAGCTGCGGCCAATGCCCGGAGCCGGCGATCTCGACTAGGCGGCTTTCGGGGATCCGAGCTCGCGCGGCCCGGGCGTGCTCGATCGGGATGATCGGGTCGTCGGTACCCCAGATCAGCAGGGTGGGCAGCCTCTCGGCCAGATACAGGCGGTCAGTGGCGCTGACCCGCTGACCTTCGAGATCGACGACGGCTCGCAGCGTGTGAAGGAACGCCTCGCGTGCGTCGCGCCCGGCGAGAGAGGCGTAGCCGCGCGCCGCCTCGGCGAGGTCTGGCCCGGCCGAGAGCCCCAGGCGGCCCAGAAGTCCGGCCACCGCCGAGCCGGCGCCGATCGCCCAGTCCCGGATGATCAGTGGCAGCACGAGCTCGGCGCCCGGAAGCGCGGCCGCGCGCAGCAACGGGTGGACCTCTTTGCCGAGCCCGCCGCTGGAAACGAGCACCAGCCGCTCGCTGTACTCGGGGAACTGGTAAGCGAACTGGAGTGCGATCCCGCCGCCCAGGGAATGGCCGACCACCGTTCCGCGCTCGAAGCCGAGGACGCCGAGCAGATCCCGTGCGCCGCTCGCGTAGGCGCCCAGCGAGTAGTCGCCGCGGGGCTTTGCCGAGCGTCCGTGGCCGAGCAGATCCGGGGCCACGACCGTGTAGCGCTCCGCGAGCCTCGCCATCGCCCCGAGCCACACGTCCGAGGTCGAGGTGATCCCGTGGATGAGGAGGATCAGCGGTCCCTCGCCGGCGATTCGGAAGCCGACGCGGTGGCCGTGGAGGTTGACCTCCTGGAAGGTGATCTCGCCGCTCGCCGGCGTCGCGTGACCCATCGCTAACGACCTCGCGAGCTGCGCTGGATGCGGGTGATCCGGCCAAGGCGGCCAGCCGTTCGCTGGAGCGGGTGGATCGCGTCGCGCAGGTCGATCATGTCGGCGCCCATCGACTCAACTGCCTGGTGCATTGCGGTCACCTCGCGGTCGAGCGACTCGACCCGGCGCTCGATCACGGCGAGGCGTTCCGACACGTCAGGTAGGACCCGCGTCGAGTCGGCGATGTTGCGAACGTCGGCCAGGCGCTCCAGGACGTCAGGCAGGACCCGCGTCGAGTCGGCAATCGCGCGGATGTCGGCGAGCAGCGAGAGCGGCCAGCGAACCGGCAGCGAGGGTGGTGAGAGTTGCAGGAGCCTTCCGATCACGAGCGGACCGTGGACGGCTCGGGCAGCGCCTTGCCGGTGAGACACGCCTGGAGCGAGATCAGCTTCAGGACCGCGCCGGCGGCCTTGATCTCGCGCATTGCCTGGCCGACTCCGACGAGCATCCGGGAGCTGGGGCGACGCAGGCGCGCGAGGTCATCGGCGAGCGGATGATCGAGCCACTCCTGGGTGCGGATCATCTTCGTCAACGCCTCGGCGCCGCGGGAGATCAGTGGCCCGGCGCCACCCCGTGGCTGAAGCAGCCCGAAGACGTAGAGGTTGGCGACGCCAGGCGCGAGCAGGCTTGCAACCCGGATCGGCACGCCCTCCTCCCACCTGAACAGGTCGTGATCGAGAAATGGGAAGCTGATCTCGAAGCCGGTCCCCCAGACGATCGTGTCGTAGCTGCCCGAGGTGCCGTCGACGAAGTGGACGGTGGCCCCGTCGAGGCGCTCGATCCCCGGCCGGGCGCGTATGACGCCGTGCCGCAGGAAGTAGAGCATCTGCTCGTTGACGATCGGGTGCTTGTCGAACGGGCGATAGTCCGGGTCCGGCAGGCCGTAACGCGACCAGGAGCCGAACCGGATGCGGATCATCAGCTTGATGATCCGTCGCTGCATCCAGACGGGCAACCAGGGCTTGTCCCATTCCGCGGTCGGGATGCCGAGCATCGTCTTCGGGAAGAACCAGTTGCCGCGGCGCATCGAGATGTCGCACGCTCCACGGGTGTGGGCCGTCTCGACCGCCACGTCGCAAGCGGAGTTCCCGGCGCCGACGGCGAGTACCCGCTCGCCTGCCAGGTCCGAGGGCCGCCTGTAGTCCTTCGAGTGGAGCTGCTTGCCGGTGAACTCGCCCGGATAGTTGGGATAGCGCTTTGCCCAGTGGTGGCCGTTGGCGACCACGACGCCCGCGTAGTGGCGAACCTCGCCCGAGCCAAGCTCGACTCGCCAGCCACCGAGACCCCGCTCATCGAGGGAGGTCAAGCGAACGACCTCGGAACCGAACTCGATCCGCTCCCGAAGGCCGAAGTGATCGACGTAGGCGTTCAGGTAGTCCAGGACCTGCTCGCGGGAGGGAAAGTCCGGGTAGTGGCGGGGCATCGGAAGGTCGGCGTATTGGGTTGAGTCGCGGGAGCTGATGATGTGTGTCGAGTCGTACACGCCGTGGGCCCAGTTGCCGCCGACGTGGTCGGTTCTCTCGAGCTGGTCGTAGGGAATGCCCGCGTCCGTGAACGCCTTTGCGACCCCGTTTCCGGCGTAGCCGGCGCCGATGATGCAATGGCGCCGCTCGGTCACGGCCGTGCCCCTGTGGGGATCGAAGTCGGGCGCAGTCGCGGCTGATGTCGTCGCTCCGAATGCGGCTCCGATGTGGTCCGGCGTGCCAGCCTGCTGAGACCCCAGGCGAGCGCCGCCAAGAAGCCGAGCGCGAGGGCGAGCACGCCGAGTGGGGCAACGGTTGTGAGCCAGACCGGGACCCCCTGCTTCTGCTCGCGCTGGAGAAGCTGGTGGTCGTCGACGAACGGGCGCGTGAAGGATTGGTTCGCAGGCACCCCGGGGGCGGGGATGGCGGTGTCCTCGGGCATGTAGATCGGGAGGCCGAGCAGCTCACGGCCGCGCTGGAGCCGGATCGAGGCCTTCCAGTCGCCGTGCACGGGGATCGGCTCCGTGGTGCGGTAGACGCCGTTGCCCTGGGGGACGAGCCGGTTGACGACCAAGCCGCCGCCCTGCCAGGCGGTGACGTTGAGCCAGGCGGGATCATCGGCAGCTCGAGGGGGATCGATCCGGACCACGGCGTCGACCTCGCGGTTGGGGCCCGGACCTTGGTTGTCGAGGGTCACGTGGGCCTGGACGCTTTGTGGCGGGGTGGTCCGCAGCCCGTCGGCGAGGGCGCCGGCGATGCCGAGCAGGGCGATGACGAGGACGGTTCGCGCCACCGCGGGGCGGGGCAGGTGGCCGCCGAGTGCGCAGCCGAGCAGCGCGCCGACGAGGCCGCCTGCGACGGCGACGGCGACCGCTCCGATCAGCGCTTCGGGAAGCAGGTCCGCCGTCCAGGCGTACGGCATCGCGATCTGGGACCAGCCCCATTCTGCGGCGAAGCCCACGGTTCCGATCCCCAGGCCCGCGACCGCTCCGAGGGCCAAGGGCCGGCGAGCGAGCGCCAGCCCCGCCAGCTCGACGCACGTTGCCTCGGCGAGGTAGAGCGGCAGATGAGGCGCGGTCTGCCCGAACACGTCGCCGACGATCAGGCTGATCGCGCCGCGAATCGCGATGAAGAAAGCGGCGGCGGCGAGTGCTCCCCCCCGGCCGATCCAGATCCGGGCGCCGACAAGGGCCACCGAGGCGGCGACGGCGATCAGCATTGGCTCGAGCACGAGGCGGAACTGGGGCACGCCGAAGTCGAACTCCCCCTGGAAGGTCGACAGTCCGATCAGCAGGCCGCCCATCAGGCCGACCCGTCGCAGGCGGACGATCAGGGCGGGCTCGGCGGGCAGGGCCTCGGTGCCGGATCGCCGGGAGTCGCGGGCCCGCATCCCCTCGACCAGCAGCACGGCCTGGCCGATCAGGGTCATGCCGGCGCCCCCGATGAGCATCAGGTGGGTGGGCCCCCAGAGAGTCACGTCCTGTCCGAAGAGGCGGTGCCAGAGGTCGTCGAGCGGGAAGCCGACGAGGGCGAAGGCTCCGCAGGCGGCGATCAGGAGGCCGCCGACGGGGGCGTACCAGTCGCCGGCGATGCGGACGGCGGCCGGGCCGGGGCGCTCCTTCGGCAGGCAGATTGCGAGGTAGCCGGCGGTGAAGACGCCGAACAGGCCGGCGAGGATCAGGTAGTGCGCGGGGTTGGCGAGCGGGCCGGCGTCGCGCCCGGCGTCGATGTGGAGCGAGATGTCCCAGTACATGCCGAGCAGGGCGACGAGGAGAGATGCGGCGGCCAGCGCCGAGGGGAGGGCAGCCCAGCCGGGGAGGCCGGAGACTCGCTCGGTTAGGTCGGCGGCGCGGCCGAGGTAGGGGACCTTGCCGCTGCGATGGCCCATCCCGAGCCAGGCGATCGCCGCGCTCAGCACCAGGGCGGCGCCGGTGGCGATTGCCACCTGGTCGACGGCGGCGCCGCCGGCGGGCTCCCCGGCGGCGAGGAGGGTGGTGGGGGCGAGAATGGAGGCGATTGCGTTCATGGCTTCGGTGTGGGATAACCCATGCACGGGTCAATGTAACATCATTTCATGGAACATCCAGTGATTACGATGTTTCGTGTGACGGAGCTCACTGGAGAAGCCGCGCGAGGGAACGGCGCCGCGGGGCGAGAGGCGTCGATGACGATCGACGAGCTCGCACACCGCACGGGGATGACGGTGCGCAACATCCGCGCCCACCAATCGCGCGGGTTGGTCCCGCCGCCGGAGGTTCGGGGGCGGACGGGCTACTACGGCGACGAGCACCTGGCGCGGATCGAGCTGATCAAGGAGCTACAGGGCGACGGCTTCAACCTCGAGGCGATCCGGCGCCTGCTCGAGGGCGCGGGCGGGTCGAGCAGCGAGGTGCTCAACTTCTCGCGGGCGCTGCGGGCGCCGTTCGAGGACGAGGAGCCGGAGATCCTCGATGCCGACGAGATGGCGGAGCGGTGGGGCGGCGCGGACCCGGAGCTCCTGAAGCGAGCGGAGAAGCTCGGGATGATGCGGCCGCTCGGCGAGGGGCGGTTCGAGATCCTCAGCCCGCGTCTTCAGCAGGCGGGGATCGAGCTGGCGGCGCTGGGGATCCCGGCGGAGACGGCTGTGGAGATCGGCGAGAAGGTGCGCCGCCACGCGCGGGGCGTGGCGCGGGTCTTCGTCGAAGTGTTCGTGGAGAACGTGTGGAAGCCGTTCAACCGCGCCGGGCGCCCCGAGGAGGAGTGGCCGAAGGTGCGCGAAGCGCTTGAGCGGCTGCGCCCGCTGGCCTCGGAGGCGCTGTTGGCGATCTTCCAGCAGGTGATGAGCGAGGCGGTGGAGGAGGCCGCCGGCCGCGAGATCCGGCAGGAGCTGCGGGAGCCGGCCGAGCGAAAAAAGCGATCGTCGCGTCGCGGGAGGCGGCGACGCTAGCCCGAGCCGTCGACGGCGACTTCGATCCGTCTGATCAGCAGTCGTCCGTTCCCTTCGGCCTTGATTCGAAGCGGGTCACCGACGCGCAATCCGGCAGCCCCGAAGGGACCCTTCGGGATCGTGATCTGGTGATTGCTCGAAATACGCGTCCTCGCACTCGAGCATTCGTGTAGTGGGGGAGGCAGGATTCGAACCTGCGAAGGCTTAGCCTGACGGTTTACAGCCGCCGTCCTTTGTCCGCTTGGATACTCCCCCAGAGCGGGCCCCGATTCTAGAGCGGCGTCGTTCGAGCTCCCGATCAACGGCCGCCCCGGCTCGACTTCGAATTCGGAGTATTTCGGCCCGCCGAGTGTGAGGTTGGACCGGCATTCCAACGCATGGTGGGAATGAACCACCGGCGTCCGTCGCCCACGTGTACGAAGAGGAAGTCGCAGCCCGACGCGTCGAAGTACTTGACGAGTCCGTTCCAGCTCTGGTTGCCGCCCCTCGTCGAGAGGTGGACCTCCCAACGACTCCGGTTAAGAGCCGTTTCAAACTCGCAACAGGCCACCCGTGATTGATGACATGGAGCTACCGGGCGGCCTTTGGGGGGCTGATCTCGCCTTGGCCTACTGCGCCGCCGCCGGCGCGCGCCCGCGCAGCGCCTGCGCCAGACCCCACGCCGAGACCATCGCCCACACCGCCTCCAGCAGCAGGAAGCCCCACTGCGCCTCGGTCCACGCCAGCACCGTCAGCACCGCAGACCCGACCAGGTTGAGCACGAGGTAGGCCCGTGAATGTTGATCCAGCCACCGGAACTGCGCGGCCGCGTACGCAGCGAGGATCAGCAGCGCGCCGATCACCTGAATCACTTGGTCCATCGACCGAGGGTATCCAGCCCACGCCGGCCCCCTGGGATCCTCGACCTGGCTACAGCCCCTCCGCCGCCCGCCCCACCAGCCGCGACAGCACCACCTGGGAGCGGGAGCGCACCACGAGCCCGTTTCGCTGGAGGTCCATGATCAGCCGCTCCAGGGCAGCGTTGTCCTCCGTCCGCACCCGGGCAATCGCATCGGCTTCCCCGGTGACGCTCCATGCTTCGACCACCTCGGGGTGGCCGCGCAGCGTCTTCGCCACCTCGTCGAGCGTCGTTCCCGGCCGGTAGAAGAGCTCGACCAGCGCCTCCGTGTTCCAGCCCATCGCCCCCTGGTCGATCACCGCCGTGAACCCCTCCAGGGCGCCCTGCTTCCGCAGCCGGTCGATGCGCCGCTTCACCGACGGCGCCGAGAGGCTCACCCGCCGAGCGATGTCGTCGTAGGTGCGTCGCCCGTCCTCCACCAGCAGTGAAAGAATCTTGCGATCTAGGGCATCCATTCGTTTGATTATTGCGCGATTCGTCGTTAAATCGGCATTGACGGTCGCATCGTCACCCCGTACCGTTGAAACATGCCCGAGCAGCCGAAAGTCGCCCGCATCCTCTTCGACGAATCCCACTCCGAGGCGTGGACGATCCGCCGCGAGCTCGCCGAGCAGATGCAGCCCTCCCATCCCGAGGACTCCTCCTACGCCGTCGCCGCCGAAACGCTCGCGAACCGCGACTTCGAGGTGCTTCCGAACGCCGAGCGCTCGCTCACGCGAGAGACGCTCGCCGGCGCCGACGTCCTCGTGATCGCTCATCCCTCCGACCCCAGGTGGGAGGCGACCACCAACACCCGCGCCCCCCGGCTCTCCGACCACGAGCTCGACGCGGTCGAGGAGTTCGTGCGTGGCGGCGGCGGCCTGATCGCGCTCGGCGAGACCGAGCAGGCGAAATACGGAAACAACCTCAACGACCTCCTGGCTCGCTTCGGGATCCAAGTCGCCAACTGCACCGTGCAGGACTACGAGCATCACCTCTCCGCTCCGTCCTGGATCCTGGCCGAGCTTCCGAACGGCGCCGATGGAGACCTCGACAACGGCGCCGACGGCGAGCTCGATGTGGTCGACCTCCTCGCCCGCGTGCGCCAGGCCTGCTTCTACCGCACCGGCACCCTGGCTCTCCACAACGGCGGCCGCGTGATCGCCCGCAGCTACCCCAGCGCCTCGCCACCGCGGGCGCCCCTCGCCGCAATCACCGAGCACGGCGCCGGCCGCGTCGTGGTGCTCGCCGACTCCGATCTGTTCGGCGACGACTGCATCGGCGAGCTCGACAACGAATCGCTGTGGCTCAACCTCGTCTACTGGGCGGCGCAGCCCGCCTTCGCCGGGGTGCAGACCGTCATCGACTCGCCCGCCCGCTCCGACCCGAGCTGGGCGGAGCTCAAGGCCGCCGTCGAGGAGCTGCGCCTGACGCAGGAGCCCGACGGCTCGGTCGACCTGACCGCGCACGAGGCCGACCGCCTCACCGAGCTCGTCGAAACGATCTCGAACGCGGCCGAGCGCCTCGCACCCCGCTTCCCTCACCAGCGCGACTACCTCGACGCCCTGCGACTGGACCTCCGCGCCTGGGCCGACCACGGCTTCGCGAAGCCCGACTTCGCTCGCTCGCTGGAGGCGTTCCGCCCCGAGCGCCAGCGGCGCGACGGGATCGAGCACCTGGTCGTCTTCCCGATGTACAAGCAGAACGCCTCGCGCGATACCTGCTTCGAGGCGCTGATCGTGCGTGTCCCCTGGCCCGCGTTCGTCGCAGAGCTCGAGCGCTCCGGCTACGACAACCCGAAATTCGTCCCGCTCAACTTCGTCGACTACACCTCGGGCTACGACTCCGAGTGCGCGGTCCTGTTCCCGGAGACCTTCTCGACGACGGAGCGGCCACCGAGTCACTTCGGGGGGATCTTCTGCGACCGCGAGGCGGAGCGCTTTCGCCGCGTCTGCGGCCGGGCCGCGGAGCTCCTGCGGCTCAACCTGCCGCCCGACGCCGCCTGCCTATTGACCTCGCCCGAGCTCTCCGCAGACGCCTACGCCGTCTGGGACCTGATCCACGACCGCACCCACATGCACGGCGACCTGCCCTTCGACCCCTTCATGATCCGCCAGCGAAGCCCCTACTGGATGTACTCGCTCGAGGAGCTTCGTTGCGACCTGACGGCGTTCGGCGAAGCCGTGAAGCTGGAGCGAAAGGGCTTCGCCTTCGCCCGCTACGTGCAGTACGCGATCCTCTTCGACCGGCTGTTCCGCTTCCCGGTCACCGGCAGCCGGGTCCGCAACTACGACGGTCTCGGCGGCCAGCTCCTGTTCGCCTTCCTCCACGCCGAGGGCCACCTGCACTGGACCGACAACCGCCTGACGATCGACTGGGAGCGAGTCGCCGAGGGAGTGGGCGCCTTGCGCGACGGGGTGCAGGAGCTCTACCACTCCGGAATCGATCGCTCGAAGCTCGGGCAGTGGATCGCCGCTCACGATCTGGTCGCCACCCACGTGCCGCCCGCCGCCGGCTCGCGATGGGCGAAGGAGAAGCGCGACCTCCCCGAGGTGGAGGAGCCGAAGGAGCTCGTCGACCTGGCCAAGGAGGACGAGTTCCCGCTCAGCCTCTTCTACACGCAGCTGAAGCAGAAGCTCGAGCCGGCCCTGACGCGTCCCAGGGACGCGCTCTAGAAAGTTCGGGCAAGATCCCAGCGATGAGCAACCTCAACGGCCGGGTGATCGCGATCGCCGGTGCCTCTGGCGGGCTTGGCCCCTCGGTTGCCCAGAGGCTGGCCGCCGCCGGCGGGACGATCGCCGCGGTGGACCGCTCCCAGGAGCACCTCGGCGCCCTCCGCGCCGAGCTCGATCTTCCCGAGGATCGCTTCGACGCTCAGGCCGTCGACCTCCTGGACGAGCAGGCGACGCGCGACTGGGCGGACGATCTGCGAAGCCGGCTCGGCGGCGTCGACGCGCTTCTGCACCTGGTGGGCGGCTGGCGGGGCGGCCAGCCGCTGCCCGAGGCGCCGCTCTCGGACTATGAGTGGCTGCATGATCTCCTCGTCCGCACCGTCCAGCACACGACCCGCGCCTTCCACGACGCCCTGGCCGCCAGCGCTCACGGGCGTTTCGTGCTCGTCTCCTCTTCGCAGGCGCAGAGCCCCGATGGCACGAACGCCGCCTACGGCGCCGCCAAGGCGGCCGCTGAGAGCTGGACGCTGGCCCTTGCCGACTCGTTCAAGGACACCGCAGCGACCGCCAACATCATCGTCGTCAACGCGATCCTGACGCCGCGCATGCGCGAGGAGAGCCCGGACAAGGAATACCCGACCTTCACCTCGGCGGAGCAGATCGCGGAGGCGATCGCCTTCCTATGCAGCGACGCGGCCGCGAAGATGAACGGCAAGCGGCTATCACTCCACCCTTGACGGCCCACCCGCGCGGCTTCGCCAGCGACAACAACTCAGGCGCCCACCCCGAGGCGCTGGCCGCGATCGCCCAGGCGAACGACGGCCACGTTCCGGCCTACGGCGACGACGACTACACCGCCGTCGCGCTCCGTCGCTTTCGCGAGCACTTCGGCGAGCAGGCCGAGGCGTTCCTGGTCTTCAACGGCAGCGGCGCCAACGTGCTCGCGCTGCAGTCGCTGGCCCGCCCCCACGAGGCGGTGATCTGCCCCGAGATCGCCCATCTCAACGT
Source organism: Actinomycetota bacterium (assembly GCA_038040415.1). Taxonomy (GTDB): domain Bacteria; phylum Actinomycetota; class Thermoleophilia; order Solirubrobacterales; family 70-9; genus AC-56. The sequence goes on along the minus strand of JBBPIK010000028.1, from coordinate 10,223 downwards.
CGACGAGTGCGGGGCGCCCGAGCGGATCGCGGGAGTGAAGCTCCTGCCCGCCCCCACGCCGGACGGAAAGCTCACCCCTGAGCTCGTCGCCGAGCGCCTCACCCGGGTCGGCGACCAGCACGCCTCCCAGCCTCGCGTGGTCTCGATCTCCGAGTCCACCGAGCTCGGCACCGTCTACACCGCGGAGGAGATCGAGGCCCTGTCCGCGCTCGCCCACGAGCACGAGCTGCTCCTGCACGTAGACGGCGCGCGCCTCGCCAACGCCGCCGCCGCCCTCGATCTGCCGCTTCGCGCGCTGACCGCCGACGCCGGCGTCGACGTCCTCTCCTTCGGGGGGACCAAGAACGGGCTGGTGCTCGGCGACGCGATCGTCTTCCTGCGCCCGGAGCTCGCACGCGACTTCCTGTTCATTCGCAAGCAGTCGATGCAGCTCGCCTCCAAGATGAGGTTTCTGGCGGCGCAGTTCGACGCCCTGCTCGGCGGCGACCTGTGGCACCGCAACGCCTCGCACGCCAACGCCATGGCCCGCCGCCTCGCCGACGCGATCTCCGCCGTCGACGGCGCGGAGCTCGCCTACCGAGTGCAGGCGAACGGCGTCTTCGCGAACCTGCCGGAGGCGGCGATCGAGCGCCTGCGCGCCACGCTTCCCGCCGAGCTCCCGTTCTACGTCTGGGACGAATCCGCGGGCACGATCCGCCTCATGTGCTCCTGGGACACGACCGAGGAGGACGTCGACGGCCTGGCGTCCGCACTGGCGGCGGCGATCTAGCCGTGTCCGCGCAGAACCTCGAGATCGTTAGGCGCGGCTACGAGCATTTCGCGGCGACCGGGGAGCTGCTCGGGGAGGCAATCGGCCCGGAGTTCGTCTGGGACATGTCGACCTTTCGCGATTGGCCTGAGCGCCAGACCTACCAGGGAATGGAGGGAGCGCAGGAGTTCCTCGCGGACTGGAGGGAGGCCTGGGAGGACTGGCGACTCGAGGTGGAGGAATACCGAGCCGCCGGTGACAAGGTGGTTGTGGTCGCCCGCCAGCGGGGGCGGGCCAAGGCAACCGGGCTCCCGGTCGACATGCACTTCGCCCAGGTCTGGACGGTGCGCGACGGGATGTACACCCGCATGGAGATGTACGCGGATCCCGGCGAGGCGTTGCGAGCCGTCGGCCTTGGAGAGGCCGGCGCCGAGGACGCGACTGAGGCGGGTTGATCCCGCCGAGGGCCGAGTTCCGATCCCATGTGAATCGCAACTCGGCCCGCGCGGTGATCCTGCGCGCGTCGGCCCTCGGCGCGGCGCTATCGTGAGGCGCCCGCCCGGATAGCTCAGTTGGTAGAGCACCTCCATGGTAAGGAGGGGGTCGTCGGTTCGAGTCCGACTCCGGGCTTCCCCTCCTGGTCCCTTCGTTGAAGCTTTTCACCCCTTATAGGGGGCAGATCCTTCAGCGAATGGTCGCTTGACGGCGAGCGCGCCTCCGGCGGCCGCCCCGACGCCGTCCGCGATCAAATCCAAGGTTGTGTCGTCGATGCCTCCGTTCATGTTGGTACCCATGAGCGCGTCGGTGGCCCCCTCCCACAGCTCCCAGACCACCCCAACGACGAGCGTTGCCAGTACCGCCGCAATCAGGACCCTTCGCGCCTCGACCCGAACGCCCGGCGTCCGCAGTATTCCGTCTGCCAGCGCCCATCCGAGGAGCGCGCCACCGATCCCGTGGGCGATGGCGCTCCGGAATCCCGGCTGTCCGATGACCCCCAGCAACACGAGCCAGACGACGCACCCAACACCGAGCCCGACGACCGTCAGCGAGCGCCGCGGCCATGCGAGCAGCGCCGCCCCCGCAATCGCACCGAAGCTGACCCCGAACATCCCCACGCCGGCTCGGCTTTCGAGGGCGAGCGCCGCGGCGGCGCTCAGGACGAGCACCGCGAGCACCGGTGCTGCCTCCGTGACGCCGCCATGGCTCCCGCGCTCGGCCAAGCTCGGCCCAGGGTAGCCTGCACCCGCCGATGGACTTCTCGTTCACCGACGAGCAGCGCGACTTCGTCGCCGCGATCCGCGACTTCTGCCGCCGCGAATGCGGGACCCAGGAGCAGCGGGAGGAGCTGACCAGCGGCTACACCGAGGCCCACAACGACGGGCTCTACCGCAAGATGGCGGAGCTGGGTTGGCTCGGGGTGACGATCCCCGACGAGTACGGCGGCTCCGACGGCGGCATGCTCGAGGCCTGCCTGCTCATGGAGGAAAGCTCGCGTGGCCTCGCGCCGATCGGCGGCTATGCCACGACGCTGATCGTCGCCGGGGCCACGCAGCGGTTCGGCACCGACGATCAAAAGCGCGACCTGCTCGGCGGCATCGCCCGGGGCGATGTCGAGGCGATCGCGATGACCGAGCCGGAGGCCGGCTCGGACGTTGGCTCGCTCGCCACCTCCGCGGAGCGGGTCAACGGCGGCTTCGTGATCCGCGGCCAGAAGGTGTTCTGCTCCAACGCCCGGATTGCCCGCCACATCCTGGTCGTCTGCCGCACCACGAAGGGGGAGGACAAGCACCAGGGCCTGTCGATGATCTGGATCCCGACCGGCGCCCCGAACCTCCGCGTCGACCCGATCGCCACCATGGGCGGCCGCGAGACCGCCCATCTGTACCTGGACGAGGTCGAGGCCCCGGAGAGCGCCGTGCTCGGCGAGGTCGACCAGGGCTGGACCCAGCTGATGGCCGGGCTGAACGTGGAGCGCCTGATCCTCGCCGCGACCATGCTGGGGATCGGCGAGCGAGCCTTCGACGACGTTCTCTCCTACGTCAAGGAACGGCGTCAGTTCGGCCGCCCGATCGGCTCCTTCCAGGCGCTCCAGCATCGCCTCGCCGACCTCGCCACCGAGCTCGAGGCGGCCCGGCTGTTGACCTACTGGGTGGCGGCCAAGGTCGACGAGGACCCGGACCGCATGCTGCCGCGCGAGGCCTCGATGGTGAAGCTGTTCGTCACCGAGACGGCCCAAAAGGCGGCGCTCGAGGGCATGCAGATGATGGGGGGCTACGGTTACTCGTCGGAGTACGACATGGAGCGCCTGGTCCGCGCCACGCTGGTCTCGACCATCTACGGCGGCACCTCCGAGATCCAGCGCAACATCATCGCCAAGACGCTTGGGCTTTAGGCGCGCTGGCGGAGCGCTATCCTTCGCGCACCTCGCGTCCCCTTGCCGCAATGCGGGGGGGCGGGGTCTTTTTTCTGAGAAGCGGTGCCCGGCCCTGAAGCGCCGCCCGCCCGGACCGAAGAGGGGAATCACGACCAGCCTATGGCCCGCGGAGAAGTCCGAATCGCCGTCACGCTCGCCTGCGAGGAGTGCAAGCGACGCAACTACCAGTCGAACAAGTCGCGCCGCAACACTCCCGATCGGCTCGAGCTGCGCAAGTTCTGTCACTGGTGCGGTCGCCACACTCCCCACAAGGAGACCCGCTGAGCGAGGACTGGTGTAGCGGTGGCGAAGACTCGGGCGCAGCGAAAGGCAGAGCGGCGAGCGCGAGAGGCACGGGCCGCTCGCGAGGCGCAATTCGACCGGGGCTCGGACAGCCGTGCCCAGAAGCGAACCCAGGTGCCGGAGTCGGCCGAGGTGGTCGAGGCGGAGCTGGCCGAGCACGGAGCGGACCTCGAGTCGCTGAAGGGGACGCCCTCGGACGAAGCGGCTGCGCAGGAGGCACCCGCGAAAGCGGCCGAGGATCTGCCCGCGCCGGCGCCCTCACGCGCCGACATCGGCGCCCCCGCCGAGGCGACCCCGGACGGGATCAGCCGCCGGGAGCGGCGCCGGGAGGAAAAGGAGCGGGAGCGGCGCCGCAAGGAATCCGAGAAGCGCCGGCAGACGGCCGCCGAGCCGCAGGAGCGACAGCGCGGCGCCGTGGCCGGATTCATCGTCTCCTGCTGGGCAGAGCTGAAGCGGGTTCAGTGGCCGGACCGCGAGACCTTGATCCAGGCTTCGGCGGTGACCCTTGTGTTCATCGCCATCGCGGCCGCCTACCTGGGGGCGCTCGACGCGCTCTTCAACTTCCTGGTCCAGCGTCTCCTCTAGCCCCGCCCCTGACCCAAACGACGAGCGACGAGTGACGAATCGATGTTCCGCTGGTACGTGATCAACACCTACTCCGGGCACGAGAACAAGGTCAAGCAGAACCTCGAGCACCGGATCGAGTCCATGGACCAGCGCCAGCGCGTGCGCCAGGTCGTGGTCCCGACCGAGCAGGTCGCGGAGCTCAAGGACGGTCAGCGCATACAGGTCGAGAAGCGGACGATGCCCGGCTACGTGCTGGTACAGATGGAGATGACCGACGACGCCTGGAACCTGGTCAAGAACACTCCCGGGGTCACCGGCTTCGTCGGCTCGCGCAACAAGCCGATCCCGCTCTCGCAGCCCGAGGTCGACCGCCTGCTCCACCGCGAGACCGCCGAGCGGCCACGAAGCCGCGCCCAGTTCACTGTGGGCGAGACGGTCAAGGTGATCTCCGGCCCCCTGTCGGACTTCTCGGGCGAGATCGCCGAGATCAACGAGGACGCCGCCAAGCTCAAGGTGCTGGTCTCCATCTTCGGCCGCGAGACGCCGGTGGAGGTGGGCTACGACCAAGTGAAAAAGGTATGAGGAGCTTTAGCTCCGAAACAGGCTGGTCAGGGCGCCGAAGGCGCCCGCAAGCTATTCACGTCCCTCCTAACCTCAGGTAGCCATGGCGAAGAAGGTCCTAACCATGATCAAGCTCCAGATCCCCGCGGCCGCCGCCAACCCGGCGCCGCCCGTCGGCCCGGCGCTCGGGCAGCACGGGGTGAACATCATGGAGTTCTGCAAGGCATTCAACGCCCAAACGCAGCAGGACGCCGGCACGATCATCCCGGTCGAGATCACCGTCTATGAGGACCGCTCGTTCGCCTTCATCACCAAGACTCCGCCGGCGGCGGTGCTGATCAAGGAGGCCGCCGGCATCGAGAAGGGCTCCGGAGAGCCGAACCGCGAGAAGGTGGCCCGGATCACTGCCGCTCAGGTGCGCCAGATCGCCGAGCGCAAGATGCCCGACCTGAACGCCAACGACCTGGACGCTGCGTCGCGGATCATCGCCGGCACAGCTCGGTCGATGGGCGTCGAGGTCGAGGGCATGGAGTCGGGCTCCTGATGCACCGCGGAAAGCGCTTCCGGGCGGCCTACGAAAAGGTCGATCGCGACCGCAACTACCCGCCGGCCGAGGCGGTTGCGCTGATCAAGGAGACTGGCAGCGCCAAGTTCGACGAAACGGTCGAGGTACACCTGCGCCTGGGTGTCAACGTCCGCCACGCCGAGGAGCAGCTCCGCGGCACGCTGGCGCTGCCCCATGGCCTCGGCAAGGACGTGTCGGTCGCCGTATTCGCCGAGGGGGACGCGGCGAAGGCCGCCACCGAGGCGGGCGCCGACCACGTCGGCGCCCAGGATCTGGCCGATCGCGTCTCGGAGGGCTGGACCGACTTCGACGTCGCGATCGCCACCCCCGACCTGATGGGGCCGGTGGTCTCGAAGCTCGGACGGATCCTGGGACCTCAGGGCAAGATGCCCAATCCGAAGGTCGGCACGGTGACCGCGGACGTTGCCAAGGCCGTCGGCGAGGCCAAAGCGGGCAAGGTCGAGTACCGCACCGATCGCCAGGCGGTCATCCACCTGACCATCGGCCGGGCGAGCTTCGACGAGCGCGCGCTGCTCGAGAACTACGCGGCGGTCGTCGACGAGATCGTTCGCGCCAGGCCCGCCGCCGCCAAGGGGCGCTACCTGCTCACGGTCACCCTGGCGACCGCGATGGGCCCCGGCATTCGAGTGGACCCGACCCGCACCCGCGAGGCCGAGATCCTTGCGGGAGCCCCGCCCGGCGACGGCACGGGCGCCGAGGCCGAGCAGGTGGAGGAGCCGGCCTAGCTCCCCTGGCCTGATCGGCTACCATCGCCGCCCAATCGGTACCTGCCGAAGACCGTCGGCGGGGCCGCTGACAAGCGGCCCGGAAGACCGGCGCAGGCGAGGATCAGGATCATGCCTGAGCCCGCCTGTGTGCGGGCTCTTCTCTTCGGGTCGGGGCGAAAGCTTGATTGAGATGAAGATGAGGAAGGAAGACAAGGCTGCCCTGGTCGACGAGATCGCCGATCGGCTCGGCGATGCGGAGGCGATCTTCGCGGTCGACTACCGCGGCATCACGGTCCCGCAGGCGGCCGAGCTGCGCGCCAAGCTGGCCGACGCCGACACCACCTTCCGCGTGGTCAAGAACCGGCTCGCGAAGCGGGCCACCGAGCGGGCCGGCACCGCCGAGCTGGATCCGCTGTTCGAAGGCCCCACCGCGCTTGCCCTGGTGAAGGGCGATGCGGTGGCGGCGGCGAAGGCGATCTCGACCTTCGGCCGCCAGCACGACATCCTCGCCTACAAGGGCGGGCTGATGGACGGGGCGCCCCTCGACCCCGACCAGTTCACGACGATCGCCCGCCTTCCCGCCCTCGACGTGCTCCACAGCCAGCTGGCCGGCGTCGTGGCCAGCCCGCTCACCGGGCTGGCCCGCGGCCTCGGCTCGATGATCTCCGGCCTCGCCGTCGCCCTCGGCGAGATCCAGGAGCGGGGCCTGGTGGGCGGGGAAGGAACGGTCGAGCAGGAGCCGGAAGAGACTGCAAAGGAGGAGCCCGCTGGGGCTGGCGGCGAAGCCGCGGTGCAGGAGGCTGAACCTGCCGCCCCGTCGGAGCCCGAACCCGCCGGAGACGGAGCCGAAGGCGAGGCTTCCGGCGGAGTGGTGCCGGATGCCAAGTTGGCCGAGGAGTCGGCGGTTGATGGTCCAGAGGCTTCCGGCGGCGATGTTGACGCGCAAGCGAAGGATTCCGAGGAACCTGAACCCGACGACTCCCCGGAGTCCGAGTCTGATGAGTCCTCGGAATCCGAGTCCGAGGATTCCACTGAACCTGAACCCGAAGAGGAGGAATAGTGGCGACCAAGGCTATGCCGACGGATGAATGGATCGAGGAGCTGAAGACGATCTCGGTGATCGAGCTCTCCGAGCGCATCAAGGCGCTCGAGGAGGAGTTCGGCGTCTCCGCGACCGCGATCGCGGCCGCCCCGGCGGCCGGGGCCCCGGCCGCCGGCGAGGAGGCCGGCGAGGAGGAGGACACCACCGTCGACGTCGTGCTCACCGCTCCCGGCGACAAGAAGATTCAGGTGATCAAGGCCGTCCGCGCGGCCACCGGGCTCGGCCTCAAGGAGGCCAAGGCGCTCGTCGACAGCGCTCCGAAGGCCGTCAAGGAAGGCCTGGAGCGTGAGGAGGCCGAGAAGCTCAAGTCCGATCTCGAAGAGGCCGGCGGCGAGGTCGAGATCAAGTAGCTGGCGCCGGGATCACCCCACATGCACCTGCTAGGCTTGCGTGAGCGTGCGTAGGTATGGTATTTTGCAGGGTCGCGCGCCGTTGGCCCTGCTTGCTTCGAATCTCTCGCGCGGATTCGTCCCGCCCCGACCATCTAGGAGTCGCTTAGTTGGCCACATCTCATGCTGCCCCTGTCACCCGCAGATCCTTTTCCCGTCTGGAGAACCCGCTTGAAGTCCCACATCTGATCGACATCCAGCGCCTCTCCTTCGAGCATCTCACCAATGCGAAGGAGGGACTGCTGCGAGAGACGATCGACGACATCTCGCCGATTGAGGACTACACAGGTAGCCTGGCGATCGTTTTCGGGACCTTCGAGTTCGACGAGCCCGGGCACTCGGTCGCCGAGTGCCGCGAGAAGGACATCACCTATTCGCGCCCCCTGAACGTCCAGGTGGCGTTCCAGAACCGCGAAACCGGCGAGATCCGCGAGCAGACCGTGTTCATGGGCGACTTCCCGTGGATGACGGAGCGCGGCACCTTCATCATCAACGGCACCGAGCGGGTGGTGGTCACCCAGCTCGTGCGTTCCCCCGGCGCCTACGTGATGGAGCCGAAGGATCGCGAGAAGCAGGTCTTCATCGCCAACCTGATGCCGGCCCGCGGCTCCTGGCTCGAGCTCGAGATCGACAAGAAGGGCCGCGTCTACGCGCGGATCGACCGCAAGCGCAAGCTCCCGGTCACCGTGCTGCTGCGCGCGATGGGATTCGTGGAGGACGAGGCGATCATCGAGCTGTTCGACAACTCGGTCTACATTCGCCACACGGTCGAGGCGGACACGGAGCCCACCAAGACCGAGGAGGGCGCGCTGGTGGAGCTGTTCAAGAAGCAGCGCCCGGGCGAGCCGCCCTCGGTGGACGCGGCCCGGGCCCTGATGGAGCAGCTCTTCTTCGACCCCAAGCGTTACGACCTGACTCGGGTTGGCCGCTACAAGCTGAACGCGCGACTCGACCTCGACGTCGACCTCGACACACGCGTCCTGACCAAGGACGACATCGTCGCCCTGATCAAGGAGCTCGTCTCGGTCCCGAAGCTCTTGGGGGTCCCTGAGGAGATCGACGAGGAGAGCCCGATCAAGGACTACGCGGCCGAGGCCCAGACCTACCCGCGCGACCCGATCAAGGACCACCTGGACGAGTACGAGCACTTCGGCAATCGCCGCCTGCGGACGGTCGGCGAGCTGATCCAGGACGCCTTCCGAGTCGGCCTGTACCGGATGGAGCGGGTGGTCCGCGAGCGGCTGACGACGGAGGACTCGGACGCGATCACCCCGCAGACGATCATCAACATTCGCCCGGTGGTCGCGGCGCAGAAGGAGTTCTTCGGCTCTTCACAGCTCTCGCAGTTCATGGACCAGACGAACTCGCTGGCCGGCCTCACCCACCGGCGCCGCCTCTCGGCGCTCGGCGCCGGAGGACTGACCCGCGAGCGGGCGCCGATCGAGGTGCGCGACGTCCATCCCACCCACTACGGCCGCATGTGCCCGATCGAGACCCCCGAGGGCCCGAACATCGGGCTGATCGGCTCGCTGTCCTCCTACGCCCAGGTCTCCGAGCACGGATTCGTGACCACCCCGTACCGGGTGGTCAGGGACGGGGTCATGACGAACAAGATCGTGCACCTGGATGCGACCCAGGAGGAGGAGAGGACGATCGCCCAGGCCAGCGCCGAGATCGACCCCAAGACGAAGCGGCTGAAGGGGCCGCAGGTGCTCTGCCGCTCCGGCGATGGCGAGGTGGTGTTGATGTCGCCGAAGCAGGTCGACCTGATGGACGTCTCGCCGACGCAGATCTGGTCGGTGGCGACGGCCCTGATCCCCTTCCTGGAGCACGACGACGCCAACCGCGCGCTGATGGGCTCGAACATGCAGCGCCAGGCCGTGCCGCTGCTGAAGCCCGAGGCGCCGCTGGTCGGCACCGGCATGGAGCGCCGCGCGGCCATCGACACCGGCGACGTGGTGCTGGCCCAGAGCGACGGCGAGGTGAGCTACGTGGACGCCGAGCGCATCGTGGTCACCCACGGCTCCAAGAAGGACGAGTACGAGCTGCTCAAGTTCATGCGCTCGAACCAGGGCACGATCATCCACCAGCGCCCCATCGTCTCGGTCGGCGACAAGGTGAAGGCCGACGACGTGCTGGCGGACGGCTCCTCCACAGCCGGAGGCGAGATCGCTCTGGGCAAGAACGTCGTGGTGGCCTTCATGTCCTGGGAGGGCTACAACTTCGAGGACGCGATCATCATCTCCCAGCGCCTGGTCAAGGACGACGAGCTGACCTCGATCCATATCGAGGAGTACGAGATCGACGCCCGGACGACCAAGCTCGGCGACGAGGAGATCACGCGCGACATCCCGAACCGCTCCGAGGAGAGCCTGCGTAACCTCGACGAGCGGGGCATCGTCCGAGTCGGGGCCGAGGTCGCCTCCGGCGAGCTCCTGGTCGGCAAGGTCACGCCGAAGGGCGAGACCGAGCTGACCGCCGAGGAGAAGCTGATCCGGGCGATCTTCAAGGAGAAGGCGCGCGAGGTCCGCGACACCTCGCTCAAGGTTCCGCACGGCGAGGGCGGGGTCGTGATCGACGTGATCACCTTCGAGCGTGACGCCGGCGACGACCTGCCGCCCGGGGTCAACAACCTGGTGCGCGTCTACGTGGCGACCAAGCGCAAGATCGCCGAGGGCGACAAGCTCGCCGGCCGCCACGGCAACAAGGGAGTGATCTCGAAGATCGTCCCCGAGGCGGACATGCCGTTCCTCGAGGACGGAACGCCGGTCGACGTGATCCTCAACCCCCTCGGCGTGCCGAGCCGGATGAACATCGGCCAGATCCTCGAGACCCACATCGGCTGGG